>JAZUGJ010000153.1:0-2737 GCA_045641145.1 Paludibacteraceae bacterium | reverse complement strand
TGCATTGTGCATTGTCAACCGTCAATCGACATAGTGGGTGCTATACGACCAGCTCCCTTTGAATTCCCCCAGGTCTTGACCGAAGCAAGGGTAGGAGGTTGTAGCGGTGCGATATAGTTAGCCCACTTTTTTTGTGCCTATCCCCGATTCACCATCAGCACCACATTCTCCACGTGTTGCGTGTGGGGGAACATATCCACCGGTTGTACCCGCAGCACGCGGTAGGCGCTGTCCAATAGTGCCAAATCTCTGGCTTGGGTGGCAGGGTTGCAACTGACATATACGATCCGTTGCGGCGCGGCGTTAAGAATGACTTGTATGACATCTTCGTGCATACCTGCTCTTGGCGGGTCCGTGATGATGACATCGGGCTTGCCGTGACGGGCAATGAACGCGTCGGTCAGCACGTCTTTCATGTCGCCTGCGAAGAATTTTGTATTGTCCAACCCGTTCAGATTGGCATTCACTTTAGCATCTTCTATGGCTTCCGGCACATACTCGATACCCACCACCTGACGGCAGCGGCGCGCTACGAAATTGGCAATGGTGCCGGTGCCGGTATAGAGGTCATAAACCGTCTCGGTCCCCTGCAAATCGGCAAATTCGCGCACCACTTGATAGAGTTCGTATGCCTGGTCGGTATTGGTCTGGTAGAACGATTTGGGACCCACTTTGAACTGCAGGTCCTCCATTTTCTCGATGATATGGTCCTGACCCGAATAGAGCAACACCTCTTGGTCGCCTATCGTGTCGTTCATTTTTTGGTTGATGCAATACATCAGGCAGATAACCTGCGGGAAAGAGGTACGGATATATTCCAACAGCCCTTTGCCGTTCTCGTCCAACGGCTCACCGAACACAAGCACCACCATCCACTCGCCCTCGTTGTTGTTGCGAATCATGAGATTGCGCAACTGCCCCTCGTGGGATCGCTCGTTGTAGAAAGTCATGTGGTGGGCAATGGCGTAGGCGCGAATACCGTTGCGGATATCGTTCTGCAGCCCTTCCATCAGGTGGCATTCGTCTATCTGCAGCACTTTGTCGAAGCAGTTGGGTATATGAAAACCGAGCCCCGGCTCAAAGGGGACACCCGCTTTCATCTCTTCGGTCGTCAGCCATTTATGGTCCGCAAACGCAAACTCCAGTTTATTCCGGTAGCGGTATATCTTGTGACTGCCCAGGATAGGTGAGATAGGCGGCAGTGCTATCTTGCCGATACGGCTGAGGTTATCCTCCACCTGCTGCTGTTTCCATTTCAACTGTTCCGGATAGGGCAGTATCTGCCATTTGCACCCGCCGCAGGTGCCGTAGTGCGCACACACGGGGGAGCAGCGGTGGGCGCTCTGCTGCTTGACACGGACTACGCGGGCTTCCATGAAACTGTGCTTTTTCTTGGTCACCTGCAAATCAACCACATCGCCCGGCACGCAGTAAGGAACGAAACATACCATATCGTCTATGCGAGCCAATGCTTTGCCTTCGGCGGCAATGCCCGTGATGGCTATATCCTCAAGTACGGGAAGGTTTTTCTTTTTCATCGGATAGCTTCTTTTAGTATCTCACTCACGGTCGGGTGGGGGAAGACAACCTGTTGGAACTCGCCCACCGTATATCCCATCCGCACCGCAAAACCGGCGGCGGCGATAAATTCCGAACAGGGGTTACCTATCATATGTACACCCATCACGCTCTTGGTCCGCTTGTCTGTCAGCACTTTACACAGACCCGTCTCGCCCTCGTTTTCGGCTACGAAACGACCGGAGAAAGTCATCGGTATCCGGCGTATGTCACAGTCCATCTGATCCTCCGTGATACCTACACTCGCAATCTCCGGATGGGTATAGACGACGCTGGGAATAGCGTTGTAAGCAATGCGCTGCAACGGTATCTGCTTCAGCATTCTACCCACCGCCACTTCGGCTTGACGACCGGCAACATGGGCCAGCATCATCTTACCCGTCACATCGCCCGCGGCATAGACATTGCTCAGGTTGGTGCGCATAAAATCATCCACTTTAATACCGCGGTCATATTCCAGGTCGGTCAGCGCCTCCAGACCTTGCAGGTTGGCACGGCGCCCCACCGATACCAGCACTTTCTCCGCCTCATAATCGCCGTCGGTCGTCCGTACCGTCACACTACCCGGGCCGTTCTCGATGCGCTCCACTGTGGTGTCTGTCATGATACGGATACCCGCTTTCTCGTATTTGTCGCGCAGGACCTGTACTATCTCTTGGTCCAGGTTGGGCAGAATATGCGGCAGGGCTTCTATCACCGTCACGGCTACTCCCAACTCGTGATACAGCGTGGCAAATTCCATCCCTATCACACCGCCTCCGACAATCACTATCGAACGGGGCAACTCCTCCGCGTTGAGAGCGGCGGTCGAGTCCCATACATGCGGGTTATTCTCAATGCCGGGAATAGGCGGCACGAAATTGAGCGAACCGGTGCAGATAAGCAGGTTCGCGGCTTCATACTCCTCGCCGTTGCAGGTCAGTACGACACGCTCGTCCGTGCGGCTGACCACTGCGGCGGTGCCGTTAACTACCGTACAGTACTCGTTGTTCAATCTCTGCTTGATACCCGCTGCCAGTTTGCGGACCACTTTCTGCTTGCGCTGAAACATTTTGGCGTAGTCAAACGACACCCCCTCCGCCCGGATACCGTATTTATCCCCGTGCGTGGCGTTGTAATACTGCTTGGCGCTGTACAGCAGCGTCTTGGTGGGGATGCA
>JAZUGJ010000152.1:0-8755 GCA_045641145.1 Paludibacteraceae bacterium | reverse complement strand
CTATGCTTTGCTGCGCTTACACTTCTATTGTATGTAATGAGATAATTTTCTGTAACATCATAATAACACTTATCTTCATTGCACCAATAGTAGTTGGCAAGATTTGCACAGATAGCATTTTCAAATATCTTATCACCGATTGTGACCATATTATCTGTTACAATAAATGAATTTCCGCAATACGAACAAGTCTTAACATCTTCAGACTTAGCATACACGCCAAGATTTTCAATATATGTGTATCCCTCAGCCTTTGCACATTCATCGCAGCAAAATGCTAACTGTTCATCGTTGGTTGTAACAAAATTGTCCTGTGTTTTAACCATTTTCTTGCCGCAGTGAGAACAAATCTTTACACAAGAAGTACAGAACTTTAAGTTAGACTTTGTATATTCAGTTCCGACCGTAATTGCCTTACGACAAGAAGAACAAACCATATATTTGCTTGAGTAACATGAACAAGATTCGCATAATATCATATTTGAATTAGCATGTCTCTTACCACAGCTTGGACAGATAGGATGAACGCCAACTTTAATTTTATTTGATAAATTATCTGTAACAGTAGATAAAATACTTGCTTTAAACATTGTGCGGCTAAATGACCTAATATCATAATAGCCAACAAAATTTGTTGAATCATAATCGACATTATCAACTTGTCTTACTTTCCAATCATTTGCAGCATGCAAACAATCGGCAACAATAGATTCAACTTGTGTACGATATGAGTCATAAATACCAACACATTCCTTGGAATCGTTAGACTGAGGGTATACTCTTCCCTGAAGAAGCTTACCACAAACATTTACCTGGAACATATTGCGAGTAGCTTTCGCAAATGTTTCTGGTCTGCCCTCGAACTCTGTACCATTAGCCCATTTTTCTGGCTTTTTAACATTGGGACAATAAGCAATTACGGAACTTGAGTCTCCAAGATATGAGCCAGTTGTTCCACTGTAACCACCTTCTCTGTACTGTCCTTCGCTCTGTCTCTTGTTTGTCTTATCAATGACACAACAAGACTTCCAAGAATCTCCAAAAGATTGTGTCCACTGGTCAATCGGATTAACAGAAAGAATCATTGGCATATCATAAGTAATGGGATTAATACCATCTGAAAACTCCGCAAAAGTTTTCGCATATTGCTTATTGTTCACATCAAATCCAAAATAAGCAAATAATTTAGAAACAAACTTTGAAGTCTTACCACCAAGCGATGTGCGGAACTTTTTCAGCTCACTTACAAGCTCCATCAATGTTGAGTCCACTTCTGTATGCGGATGACTTCTAATATAATCGATGCAACTATATAAAATATTCAAATTAGCCGACATCTCTTTTGGAACTGAGATGGCTGACGGAGTGCACGACGCATATCTCGGAGCAATTCTTGTGGTGTTTGTATCATATTCTCTTTTTATGTTATAAAATTTCTGATACTCAGCCTTAACTTCTGCAATAGTACGCATATTTCTATCATATGGCAGATGATAAGTTTGCATTATGTCTCTTATTTCTGCCATCTTTCTACAAATCAAAGTAATTTCTGCGTATGTCCAACATCCAATCTTATACCCATCCTTCCACTGATTAAAGAATGAAGTTTCGAAGTCTTTCATTAATTCACTTAAGGCATTTGCGACTTTCGTTTTATTTATGGAATCAGTCAGCTTAACAGAAGGAATAACAATCTGACCTCTGCCATTATAGTTCGGATGATTGGACATCATATTAAGAATTGCTCTCTTTTGAACATACCAATCATCAATAACTTTGCCAACATTTGAAGCATCATATCCAAATTCATTTAACAATATTTTTGCTTCTGCCTTAATTTCATTTCTAACAGATTCAGTAATTGGTTCTGCGCTCGTAGAAACCTTAACTCCAAATTCTGCATTTACTTGATTTAATGTTGCCATTTAATCGTTTTCCTCCGTTGGTGTTGTCATATCATTTTCAAACATAGACATTTGTACACAATCATTTGATTCATTATTTTTTACTTCTGTAATTGCGGTCGTCTCAACCTCTGTTGGCTGATTGATTTTTGTAATGTTTGCTGCTGCACTTTTTCTTAACTCTTCTTCTGATGTCATTTCGAGGTCTGTTAAGATTGTAGTGTACTCTTCTTTTTCCTTCTGCCACTTTTTCGCAGTTTTTTCAGCGGCATTTATCTCTCCTTGAATATCATCTATATAATCATACAACTCTATGTATGAATCACCATCTTTAAAATGTTCATACATAAAAACTACCATTCCATCTCCATTGTCAAATTCCTCATCGGAACTTTCTGCCAAAATTGCTGGCTGTGGACAATTCCATGCCATCATAGCATACTTAACTTGCTTTGCGGTGTAGCAAACAATATACTTTGGATTATTCATAGTCTTTGTGGGCTTATAATCCTTGTCAAATCTAAGCGGAGCATTGGCATCGCAGAATCCAATCTCTGCTTCGTGCGCCAAACATTCACTTGCCGTTCCAAACATAGCGCCATCAATAGCAGTATAAATAGGCGGTCTACTCACAATCATAATTGTTCCTCCAAATTTTTAATTAAAAGTTTTATACTAATTTATTTATTGGTTTTTATTAATTAATATTTATTGTAATTATTTAATTGTTACATTCTTCGGATTCTTTCCGCATTCGAATAAATTCCATAGCTTCTTCTTCGGTGGCGAACAATGCTAATCGTCTTCCATTTCTTTTGCAAACCATCCACCCATATGGTGTCATATAATAAGTCATTCAGACCTCTCCTTTGTCCGTAATTTTTTGTTAACAATACTCTTCCAATCATCAGCAGAGTCGAACCAAATTGTATAAGAGCTAATGTGGCACATAATACCTTTTTCGTTTAATAATTGCACAGCTCGATTGGCGACTTCATCACCAATTGCGAGAATTTCATAACTATGAACAATTTTGCCAGTCTTTGCCATTTGCAAAATGTACTCAATAACTCGTTCCGAATATTGCTTTGCTAATTCTTCTATGCGCGAATATGAATCTCTTTTTCCTTCGACGCACAAATCAATGATGCTTTTTTCAATATCACTTAATCTTTTTTTAAATATAAACATTTCCCCTCCTAATTAACTGATATACCAATATCGTGATGGATATTCGCAATTTGAACATCATCATCTTCATCGAAAAACGCGAATTCTCCACACTCACATTCTTCATTGGTTACACATCCAATGATAACAGAGTTAATATAATTTGGCTGAAGGTAACACATTGAACTAACGCCAATGGTCTGACGCACAGTTTTCATATAGACTATGCCTGAAACCATAAACAGTTCTCCAACTTTTATTTCGCTGAATGGCATATTTACACCTCTCTTTTTACGTGACAATTTTTATAATTAGACACATTCTTCTTGCAAAAAAGTGCCTTAATTTTTGACAACAACTTTTTCATTTCATCACACCTCCTCATATCTGAAAATCATATACACAACAGTGTTTCTGTACATCTTATCAACACAACCATTGGATAAGCGGCACAGAACTTTTTTCTTATCTACGCTCATTGTTACACTTGAAACTTTATATCCAAGATATTCCACGGCATTGATTAAGTTTTCAACTTTGTTTATTTCGGGATTCTGTAACATTTTAAAAAGCGCCTCCCTACTGTATGTAGGGAAGACGCTATCAAATGTAATCGGCTCATTTCTCTTTGCATCTACAAATCTCTGAAAATAAAATCTTAACATGATTCTACCTCGCTTTCATCAACAATGATTGAGTTCTGCACTCCTGCCGCCCAATCAAGAACTGTCTTACGCAATTTTCCTGGAATGTCGGAAGGCTGATAATATACAATCTGTTCTCCGTCGCAATAATATTGACAATCCGACGGAAGTATCTCATCAATGATTCCTGAAATAAACCATTCAGCAAACCACTTTCTATTCCCAATTAAAGCATTTCTTTCGGCAAGAACATTCGCATACTTGCGATAATCCTCAACGGACTTCGAAGTATTAATGGCGTCCACCATTGTTTGCATTAACTCGGTTTCTGCTGAATGCTTGTTTGGCTTCAATACTACATCATCAATATTGAAGTCTACTGCTTCGTTGTCAATCAGACAAGTGTTTCTGAACACTTTATCGGGATGAAGTTCTTCGATTGCAGAAAACTGCAATAAATATTGCTGCAAAATCGGACACTTGCCGCAGTCCTGACCGTTGCATCTTCCCATCTTGCAACCAAGATTGCAAGTTGCTTTCTGAACTGCAACAAGTCCACTAATTGTTGTTTCGTTTGCTAATAACATCTTTGCTCTTTCAATAAAAGCACCCATAATTCCTCCGCGGTTAACGTTCGCCAACGATTAATTTTAATTTGCGTTTAGAGTCGCCACTCATTAATTAATTTTTATTTTTACGTCTATTAGACGCATAATAACTTATTCGTCTTCGTCTTTATTTCCTGTCCATATTTCTGCCGCAAAAAACAATGCAGCCAATAGACCAACAAGGATAAATATTTCCCAATAGGTCACAAATCCAATGAAGGAAAGAATCCAATAGAATAACCCACTAATAGCAAATGTGATAACTAACCATAATACAAATAATATTAAAATTATAGTAATCATACTTTTCCCTCCTTTAAGGTTTAAACCACATTAGAATTATATTATATATATACTAACCATACTGAATACTGAATTATATATCAAACAGTAAACAAGAAAGAAAGTATTATATAAGTTATTGTTAATAATAATATATTAACAACAATAGTAATAAATATGTTTTTTATTGTCCCCACTACATATATCGACTTGTGGGGATTAATTTTTTTAAATTTTTTAGCAAAAATATTATTCTGCTTGTCGATATACATAATGTCCATCCCTCCTTAATGTTCAACAAATTTGTATTCGTTTTTCAACGCTTCTTCAAGCGTCTTGTAATAGCTTTTTGTAAAATGATTGGCGATATGGTGGTCACCCTTGAAGAACACGTATTCGCGTGGAAGTATGCGTTGCTCTTCAATTCCGTTATACCAAGCGAATAGAACTTGCGCGGCAATGTTATATTCCTCTTCGGAATATTCGTTGCGTTCATTGTAGCCGAGAAATTGCGACGGTGCAGTAATAACAGAAATAATATCGTCATCAAATCCCCACTCGCAATCAACACGATTGCAAATACACCATGCAACTGCTTCTTTCTGTAAAGTGGAGCATATTCCTGCTTCGCCGTGAATGACTTTTGCCATCACAATTATTTCCTCTTCTGACGGCAGAATATAATTAAATCCTATATCCTCTTCAGCTTCGCAAAAATTTTCATCATCATTGTTTGGCTCATATTCTGATGCGAGGTCGCACCAAATAAGTTTATCGCCGCCAATTTTGGCAACGATAGAATCACCAACATTAAATGTTTCCGAGAAATCATAAAACGAATACTCGGAGTTATTAGAATACAAAAGTATTGTGACAGTTGTATTCTGTTTTAGTGTTACTTCCCCACTTTCAAACCTGAAAAATGGGGATTCTTCTTCTGCTACATAATTACACCTAACGGCTGTGATAGGTGTAATTGTTGCCGTCGGTGGAGTTACAATAATTGCCTCATTGATAGTTTCCGCACAATCAGCAACAACGCCTGTTTCGAGCGTTTCTCCGTTGGGCAGAGAATCGCTAAAAGTAACGAGAATAGTCATACCAAGCGCAAGTATGATTATGATTACTTCGATAGCGATAATAAAGGGGAAAAGATATTCAAGTCTTTTCCACAGTTTCTGCTTTAATTCTGTTTCCATATAATTCCTCCTATTAGTTAATTAAAATATACATCACAATTGTTGTTCAAATAATGGAGAGCCATTTCGACAACTTTTTTAGTTGTGATAATCCTGGCGTCGGGAAATTCGCAAATGTCCCCACATCCTGTGGCATACTCTTCGTGTTGCCACATTCCGCGTCCAACATAAGTGTAGCGGTCTTCATAACCGTAGCATCCACCATTGTGGGACTTTTCGGGCACATATTCCCTATAGTCCTGGCATACGATTGTGTCACCAATGTGGGCATTGTACACATCGGCTTTAATGATTTTTAATATAGACATATTGCCTCCTGCGGTTATAGGTCGCCACCTATTATTTTAATGGAAAATGGCAAGGTTGGAATTGCACCAACTGATAAAGTGAGCTTAATTCTCACACCGCAAGCGTCCACAACTTTACTTGCCACATATACTACAATCTATAAATTTTTGCCACCAATAGTTTTTTGACTTGTTCCCAAGTCCTAATCCTGAAGATTTAGTAGCAAAATTTTTCGACCGTGTAATCACACAACAATAAACACAAGTGACTATTTATTATCGTCACCATTTTAAATTGCAAAAACCCAACGCTTTAAAATAGTATTGTGTTTATCCCTGAATACTCTGCCGTATATCCGCGCAATAATTGCGTGAATATTTATCCTGGAAGTTCTGTAAACAAAATTTTCCTGGCAGAAGATTAGCCGAAATTTTTTGCCGAAAGCCATTTCTTGCAAGGATTTATAGTACACATAATTTACCGTATAAAAGGTCTTATGCGTTGTTATTTTATCCCTGTAGTTTTACAGTCGCACATCGTCTTGTGTCCGACATTTTTCTTGCGTGGTCTTATCTGAGTAAAACATTGTTTAAACAACTCGGAATATTTGTGCATAATATTCCCCCAGGAATTGTTAATAGACTTATTGCGTCGGCGTGAAACATAAGTGTTAAAATTCCACTATGTGAAATTTTTGAGAGTTGTCCCACACGCATAAGCCCCTAAAACAATGTTTCAAGGCAGAGTATCCCCACGAAATTTCTCAGGAAAATCGCACAAAAACAAAACCCAAATGAGAATTTTTGGGCAGAATTTTCGGGCAGAATTTTCCCTTGGTATTTTCTCAGGGTAACATATTAAATTATCAAAGTACATTTGCACGAGTGCCTTTTGTGGCACAAAAAAACGCATAGTGTGAGTATACGCTTTTTTGCACAACAAAAAGAGCGCTACCCAAACGGGTAGCACTCTATGCGGTTTTGGTTATGCCTCTACAATACAAGTGTTTAAACGCTCGATAGCCTTAGCTATTTCAGCGTTAATAGCTTTCTTATTAGCTTTAGTCTTATCAGAGTCACTTTCACCAACCTCAACTTTTCTGAGATTAAGCATCTCGACAAGCTCATCTAAAAATTCAGCTTTAAAATGAAGTTTATCAGCCTTGTATAAGCCATTCCATACTTCATGCCCAAGAGTGATAAAAGCATTAGAACACTTTTTTCTATCCTCACGATTTAAAGCCGTTTTAGGTGTAATGTAGCCGCCATAAATAGCATACATTGCAAAACGTGAACGAGGCGCGATATTTGCGACTTCATAAGCCTTGAATGACGCTAACTTGAATTTTTCAGTTGACATAAAGCTACTATCGTTATCAAGAATAAGAGCGTTTAAAGCGTCTTTATAACGGCTTTCACTGTCCTCAAACAATGAGTTAATTTTATCTAATTTTTCCTCATACTCGTTAATAACTTTTTTGCACTCTGTCACTCTTGCGATAGCATCATCTTTACTAACAGTAGTTACGCTATCGAAACGCTCTTTGTAAAGTGTAGCAAAATCGTAGTTAAAGCGTTCGCTATCGGCATAAGTAGCAAGAATATCACTATAAATCCGCAACGCTTTAGTATTCTCACTAACCGACTTCATACATTCATTTTGCAATTTGACAATTTTCTCACGAAAAACGAAATGCATAAGAACGTCATTTACAAACTGTGCTTTGAATGTGTTAAATTGTACCATAAAAAACCTCTTTCCGAGTGCTTTTAGCACTCTATAAAATAGTTTGTAGTACGCCGTGAATATATTTAACCGACTTATAAAATGCGGAAATATTTCTTCACGACTATTTTGTTGTAAGTATATCAAAAACCGATAACCACAAACGCTAATTGTTAGCGAAACATAAAGCATAGAAAGTGCTTTGTTTTGGTGGTTTATTTCGGTATCAATATCTGTTTTTCAAGGAACATACATATTGTCGTAAGCTTTCCACATCGGAAAAGCCCCGACGGCATCGCACAATGTGCAATGCACAAGACAAGTATACCAAACTATCAGGAAAAAAGCAAAGGGTAAAAACAAGAATTTATAGGGGTATCAAAAAATTTTTTAGACCGCCGGGATCAAGGAAAAGAAGGTGCTGTTTTTTTCACGTAAAAGTAAAATAAAAAAACCAAAAACCAAAAAACCAAAAATCACAACCCAAAAAATCCCCAACCCAAAACCACAAATTTCCAACTACCCATCTATGAAACGGTATCCTACCCCATACTCTCGACTACTCATCTCGCAAAATATCTCTCCACTCCAGCATATTTATACCCCAATTATTCACCACATCTCTCCACCAGCTCTCCACTTTTCCCCACGATTGTAAATCACAATATGAAATTTTGAGCACAACATTTTAAATCAAGTCACCTCATTGTCCATATAAAACCTATTATGCATACCACAAACAAATATCACAATTATTGCTGCGCCAAATTTTGCCGCTAATTATTTCCCAGTAAATATCAAACTAATATCGCAATGATATTATAATGATATCAAAATGATATCAAAATGATATCACTCCATCTCCACCCATCTATCCAATTATAAAATTTTTATTAAATTTCTGTGTCAATTCTGTGAACAAACTGTTAACAAAT
>JAZUGJ010000151.1:0-2490 GCA_045641145.1 Paludibacteraceae bacterium | reverse complement strand
TAGCATCCGCACTCACGGCAATACCATCAATCGTCAATTCCAAGTCGAAACTTCGTCCATCTGACATGGGCGAGAACTTTATCACCTTCAACGCCCCTTGCGTTGGAGCGGTTGAAAGTGGCGCATTCAATCCCAACGCATAGGACAACCACGGACACGGCGAATCCTTTAGGGCTTGCTTGCGTTCCTCGTCGTAGTCACAGACCGTATCTGCCCATGAGAGGAAAGGATAGTATTCGTTGCTTGACCGCACGAAGTTTTCAAGCTTCGTCCCTGCGACCACATCGCGTACATCTTGGTCTGTTGCGTTTCCGTCGAAGGTGGGGAACGCTTCGCCATAAACAACATTACGGAATCCCCATTGGGTTATGCGGTCGCCGTTCTCATCCTTCCATCCGCTGTCGTTTAGGACATTAACTTCGACGAAATACGAGCAGTCGAAACAGCTCTCGCTCTCGTACTGGAGTTCTGCGCTCTCTTTACCATCCAACAGCGGCGGCTTGCCTTTGAACTCGACCCTGAGAAGGAAATCAATACAACCAAATGCCCTTAAGCCAATATTCGTCACACTTGACGGAATCACAAGCTCCATCATGCTCGTCGCATATTGAAAACAAGCCTCGCCCAACACTTCTACGCCATGCTCAATCGTGACATCAGCAAGCGAAGTGCAATCCGAAAACGCCCATTCGCCAATCTTTTTCACATTGCTTGGTATCAGCACGGATTCAAGGTTGCGACAGCCACAGAACGCATCCCATCCAAGATTGACGAGATTGCGATTCAATTCAAGATGGTAAATGTCCTCACGCCACATAAACGAATCGGGAGCAATCGAAACCACCGCCTTGCCGTTTAGAGTTTCGGGTATCCGCATGGTGTTTGGTATCGTCCCATCAATGACACCCAAAATCTCTATCCGCGAACTGTCACCTTCGTATGGCGCGTAGTACCACCAACAGCCATCGAAGAAAGCGGTGTCATCTTTCATTTTCCATTTGGCGTAAACATCAATGTTGTCGGCAATCAGCGTGTTGGAATCCACCTCTGCGCCGGAATCGGAATCCATATGCCAACCACAGAAGTCAAAGCCCAAACGCTCCACCCTCGGCATATCGTAAAGAGCCATGCCCTTTTCGACGGTGACAGCATCAAGGTCGCAAGTGCCGCCGTTCGGATAGAATCTGACTGCACGATACTTTCCTTTAGGAACTTCACCGCCGCAGAGCGCATCAATTTCGTCTTGTGACAGCGTTCTATTGTAAAGGCAGAAGTCATCAAGACAACCATTCAGACCGTTCCCGATGAGACGCCCCGAACTGTAATAGCCGTAATAGCCAATCGCGAATCCTCCCCAATACAGATTAGAAAGGCCGCATCGCTCTCTACTCGCCAGCAGTTTGCCATCGAGATAGACCTTAATGGTATCATCGCCAAATGTAATGACCCAATGATGCCATGCGCCGAATGGGAAGCTGATGCCCAAGGGGACATCGTACTTGCCATTCCCCGAAAGGACGAGTTTCAGTTCACCCGAAAGGCAGTTGTCAAACATACACAGACTATTTGACCCTGCCCCAAAGACAAGAAACGAGTTCTTATCCTCATAGCACCCATTCGCCTTAAGCCAAAATGCGCACGACGCGCTTGTTGGATGGAAGCAGAGATTCGGGCAAGCGGGGACTTCGACACCATCTGCATCGCACATGGAAATTGACCCGTCCAATTTTCCATCGTGACCCAAAGCACATACTTGCGGCATCCTAAAGTATGCGGTATTTTGATAATCGCTCAAATCCATAGCATGACCATCAAGCGGAAAGTACGCCAGCAGTCCGTCATTGAGCGAATCCATCGCGAACGCATGACAGCCGACTGCGGCCATCATGGTTAGCATCATTAGTTTTTTCATTTGTTTTGTTTCCTTTGCTGTAGAGAATGTGGGTGCGTTCCCACCCCTACAGCAAAGGGGGCGCATCATGTTAGTGCGCCGCATTTGGATGCTCCTACTTTATCCTAAGTTCAGGCGTTAGTGCGTATTATACCAACTGAATCACATGAAGAATTGTCTGTATAAGCCACAGAACTTTCATGCCGCAAAAAGTGAAATCGCTCTTTTAACAAAACTACCCATGCGCCGATCCGGCGCATGGGTACTCCAACGGGCCTTGCACCAAGTCTATTCGGCAATTACCCGAACAATATCTGCGAACGCTTCTGCCGGCCTCTGACCGCCCAAGTGCATCTTACAAACGCCAGTCGCATATCGCACAACAATCACATAGCGCGGCGCATCAGAAGGAGCGAAGCCAGCAAAGGTTGCGTTGAACTTATCCGTGACATACACGGCATCAATCTTGCGTTGGGCAGTTGCTGTCTTTCCTGCCGTCTTAACACCTTCGACCGCCGCTCGTCTCGCCGTTCCCTCATTTGAGGTGACGCGCTCCAATTCCTTGCAGACCGCATCCGCGACTTCGGCTTTGACTATCT
>JAZUGJ010000150.1:0-6240 GCA_045641145.1 Paludibacteraceae bacterium | reverse complement strand
CAAAATATACGTACCCGCAGGCAATACAGTTGTACTATTGGCATCACAATAAATTGGAATATCCGTAGTATTACTTTTAGATGTGGTATATGATGATGAAGTATAAAGAAGCGACGAACCACCCTCAGTTTTGTCATAACACCACAATATTTGACGAGAAGTGTCATCATTTTTTATACCCGAAAATAATTTTTTTGCATCTTGATTTGTTGTAGCACCATAAACGACAGTAATATCATAAGTTGATGCAGACGCCTCTTTTATCAAATCATAGTGAGCAGATTTGATTGAATATAGTTTGTATGTTACGGACTTATTGTTATTATTTCCCATAGTTGCCGTAACAGAGCATGCGGAATTAGTCTTAAAGGCAATTGACATGCGATAAGCAACAACTTTATTGTTCACCAAACTAGCTGTATTTTTAGCATATGAATAGTAGGTTGTCTTGTCTGGCAACAA
The DNA here is from genome assembly GCA_045641145.1 of Paludibacteraceae bacterium. Classification (GTDB taxonomy): domain Bacteria; phylum Bacteroidota; class Bacteroidia; order Bacteroidales; family Paludibacteraceae; genus Colicola. The sequence continues at coordinate 5,778 of JAZUGJ010000150.1, read as the reverse complement.
AGCAGAAGTAGACAAAGAAGACGAAGAATACGCTTTGCCCTTTGTCTCTATCTTCGTTGTATAAGTAAAAGTTTCTGCTCCCCACATCTGTCCTATGCCGAGAAGGAGGACACAAAGGAGCATAGCAACCTTTCTTAGGTTGCGGTGAACCGGTGAATCGGTGAATCGGTGAATCGGTGAAGAAGCAACAGAGTTGCTCAACAGATGCTCAATAGTAGGTTCTACTACCGCTATACTACCGCTAAAAGCAGGGGCGCTCAACGGTTGCCTAACAATAGTGTCTACTCCCGTTCTACCCCCGTTGAGAGTAGTCGAAAGAACATGCGAATTGCAGGGGGGGGTAGTGAGCTCCCTCTTCGCAAGGAAATTAGTGTGTGTTAAAATGTTTTTCATGGTTGTTGTGTGTTTTTTAGTATTAATATTGTTGGTTGACTTAATCGATTGACGGTTGACAATGCACAATGCACGATGTCAGTTGACGGTTGACAATGCACAATGCACGATGTCAGTTGACGGTTGAGAATGCAGAATGCACGGTGAGGGGTGACTTAATCGGTTGACGGTTGACAATGCACAATGCACGGTTAGGGGTTAGGGGTTAGAGTTTTGTTGCATTTTTTTGGGATTTTATTTGGTCATGTCAAAAAATTGTTGTACCTTTGCAGCGTGAAATTCCTGAAGGAATAATGGACTGGGGTGTCCCCGGTTGGAAAGGGTTGTCAGTTTTGGCAATCCTTTTTTATATCCATCGCAGGCAACAATTTAATGCCAATCTGTTTGTTATTTACTGTATAGATGTTATCTTTTATGACTTCATAAGCCATATTGGGTTCATCGGGATTCAAGAGATGACGAGTTACCGGATATGCAACCAAATCAGCAACCTGCAGACCAATCACATTGGCTCTCTTCGGCAAGAAAGTGAAGGACTTGGCATATTGTCTTAACCGCTCGGGACGAATCCAATAGGTTCCCCTATCTAATAACTGAGCATAAAAACTTCGCAAAGAGCCATCTTCTTTCTTCCCTCGCATCTCAACAACCGAATGTAACTCCACATCCATCTGTTTGGATACATCATCCAAATAAAACACAGCACGCTCCAAAACAAACGAAAGCGACTGTGCATACACATCATTCAAACGCCCATAATTACGAATATACGGTTCTTTCAAAATAGAACATGCAACAATCGTATAAACACCCTCTGCTCCCAAAATAGCATTGATTCGTTCATAAAAACATTTCTTTACTTCCAAATCAAAGAGAATTTCAAATCCACGTTGGCATTTGCGTATGTCGCGCGAATGCAAGATAGTATGCTGATTCCCCCAGAAATCTTGTTTCAGAGATTGTATCTGCTCCTCCAACCACAAACGCTTTTCATCAGACACCAAAACACCACACAACGTAAAAATAGGAAAGTTTACATCAAAATTAGCAAGATTCTGATCTCCACATTCGTCAATATATAAGTGATATTTGGTCATGTCAAAAAATTGTTGTACGCTTTGTAGCGTAAAAGTTGTGAACCATGGTCTTCAATGTGGAATCCAATTCCTCAACAGTGTGCAGGGCATTTTCATTTGCGAGTGCAAAGATACAACTTTTTACGCGTACGCGTGTGCAAAAATTGACGAAAAAGGTGGAAAAATTGACGACTTAGTCGGTTGACAGTTGACAATGCACGATGCACGATGTCAGTTGACGGTGGACAATGCACAATGCACGGTGACGGTTGACGGTTGACGGTTGACAATGCACGATGCACGATGACGGTTGACTTAATCGATTGACGGTGGACAATGCACGATGCACGGTTAGGGGTGAGGGGTGAGAGTTTTTTTGCATTTTTTTTCAAATTTATTTGGTCATGTCAAAAAAAGTTGTACCTTTGCACCCGCTTTCGAAAAAAAGCATGGTCCATTAGCTCAACTGAATAGAGTACCACACTACGGATGTGGGGGTTGCAGGTTTGAATCCTGCATGGATCACCCAAACACCAAAAAGAGCCCTTGAGAGTAACTCAAAAGGGCCCTTTCGTTTTTTTAAGATTAAATTATTTGCAAAAACAAGAAAAAAGTTGTATCTTTGCAGCAAATTAAAAACGGACCATGTGCAAGAACGGCTGCTATCGCATCGGTGCCCTGTTATGGCATAGTATGACCGCGTGGAACACAGGCGGCGAGGGTATCCATTCGCCCCGACTGTTCTACCTCGTGCGCAACTTATTTAATGAGCCCGCGCGCCTATACGCGTGGGACGCCATTGAGGAACGCCGCGCCGCCATGCTCCGCGCACCGAAGAAAATACATATCCGCGACTACGGCACCGGTCAGGACCGGGACGAATTGGTCATGACTATCGCCCGCAAAAGCGTGATGGCTGCGCCCCACGCCCAACTACTGAGCCGCATCGTGCATTACATGAGCGGAAAAGAATATGTGCCCGGTCGCACGAGACCGCTGACCATTATCGAATTAGGCACCAGTTTAGGACTGACCACCGCCTACCTCGCGACAGCAGGCAGCCGAAACAAAGTCATCACTTTTGAGGGCAGCGAAGAGATAGCCGCCATGGCTGCCATGAACTGGAATAAACTGGGACTGGACCACATCCGGCAGGAAAAAGGACCGATAGACGACACCTTATATCTATACACGCACGACGCGCGAGAGAAAACGGACTTTGTCCTGTTAGACGCCAACCACACGGGAGAAGCCACATTGCGCTACTGGGACCTGTTGCAACCCACGATGGACGAAAACGGCATCGTGGCGATAGACGATATACGCTACTCGAAGGATATGTATCAGGCGTGGCAGACTATCTGCCGCCGGCAGGGAGTGACCGCCACGATGGACCTCGGCAGCATGGGACTGGTGTTCTTCTATCCCCCGCTGCCCCAAAAGACATATAAACTGCGAATATGAAGATATACACAAAAAAAGGCGACAAGGGTTATACCTCGCTGGCGTCCGGCAGGCGCGTGAGCAAGACGGACAGCCGCCTGTCGGCATACGGCACGGCGGACGAACTGAACAGTTTTGTGGGCTGGCTGCGCTGCTATGGGACGGAGGAAGAACAGACTGCCCAATTGGTGTGGATACAGAACAAACTGTTCAACATAGGAGCGGCACTGGCGGAAGCGGAAGGGGAGTGGATAAGTGCCGCCGATGTGCGCCAATTGGAAGATTGGATAGACCGCATGCAAGCCGAGGTGACTCCGTGTCACCAGTTCATTCTGCCGGGCGGAAATGAGACGGTCAGTTTGGCACATGTATGCCGGACGGTAACCCGCCGACTGGAGCGCGAGACGGTGCGAATAAGGAGGCGTGGAACAAAGAGTGAGCAAAATGACGAAATTCTCATTTTTTTGAACCGATTGAGTGATTTTTGGTTTCTTTTTGCCCGAAAAAATGAAAAAAATGCTGGAAAAAGTATATTTTTTTGGAAAAAGTGAAAAAAAATTTGCATGTATAGAAAGTTTTTTGTACTTTTGCACGCTAATTTTGATATGAAGTACCTAAATAAGAACCAAAAACTATGTACTGGACGCTTGAACTGGCCTCTAAAATAGAGGACGCTCCCTGGCCGGCAACCAAAGAGGAACTGCTGGATTATGCCAACCGCATCGGGGCTCCGATGGAGGTGATAGAGAACCTTGAGGAGATAGAAGATGAGGAAGAGGTGTATGAGAGTATAGAGGACTTGTGGCCAGATTATCCGACAAAAGACGACTTTTTCTTCAACGAGGAGGAGTATTAAAGCCGGCAGTCGGAAGAACAAAACAAAGAATGCGACATGCAATATGTAAATTAGTACCGGCATTTCTGATGGTGTTCCCTGTGTGTTTGATGGCACAGACGGACCCCCAGATAGGTCAGTACATGCATTTGCAGACCACATATAACCCCGCAGCGGCGGGTGAAGGCGATTTATTACGCGTAGCGGGCATGCACCGCCTGCAATACACGGGCATACGCAACATGCCGATGTCAACCTACTTCGTATTTTCGTCGCCTTTCAACATTGGAAAAACGAAACATGCGGCAGGGGTCCGGTTTTTGAACGACAAATACGGCTTGTTCATGAATCAGACTTTTCATGTCCAATATGCGTACCGTCATAAGATAGGGAACGGCTATTTGAGCGTGGGAGCGGATTTAGGTTTCGCCAACATCAGTTTCCAGAGCGACAGTGTCAATTTGGACCAGGTGGTGAGCGAGATGGGGAGCAATAGCGAGTTCTTTAACGAGAACGACGATGCCATACCCAAGGGGAGCAGCCAAAACGGCAGCAACGGAATGGGATTCGATATGGGTGTGGGCATCTACTACAGCGCCCCGAAATGGTGGGCGGGTGTGAGTTACAGCCACGTGACCCAACCGAAGATAGAGTGGAGCGACCGGTCAGAGATACGCATGGTGGGAACTTTATACGCAGCGGGCGGCTACAACTGGCGGCTGAAAAACAACCGCGACTGGGTGCTGAAACCGAGCGTGATGGTGATGACCGACTTTGTGAACTGGGATGTGAACCTGACGATGATGGCGGAAGTGAAAGAGCGTTTCCGGTTCGGCGCAGGTTACCGCATAGCGGGCAGTGTGAACATACTGTTAGGTGTGGACATTATCAACGGATTGCAACTGGGCTACACCTACGAACTTCCCGCGAACAAACTATTAAAAGCAACCTACGGTTCGCACGAGTTGTTTCTGGCATACGGATTCAATGTGCTGAAACCCAAGCGGACAAACAAATATAAGAGTATAAGATACTTATAACAAGAAAATACAACTAATCAATAAACACATGAAACTCAGTAAAATTCTTTCTGGAATGGCAGTGATTGCGATGTTGGCATCGTGCAACGGTCCTGCCGGTGAATTGGTGGGAGTGAAAAAATCCAGCCAATTCAAAGAAGCCAACCCCTATGGTATGGTATTCATTAAGAAAGGTTCGTTTATGATGGGTGAGAACACCCAATCGGCAATTTTCCATCAGCCCGACAATGTAGCGATGGCTACCGTGGAGGCATTCTGGATGGACGAGACGGAGATTACCAACAACGAGTACAAACAGTTCGTGAACTGGGTGCGTGACTCCATTGCCTACACCCTGTTGGTGAATGCCGGTTTTACGGATTATGCCGTCCAACCTCGTAACGAGGAGTTTGATGAGGAGAATTTCCGGATTAACTGGAAGAAGAAAATTCCGTGGAACAGTAAGGAAGAAGAGATTAAAGAAGCCCTGGAGCCGATGTTCTACAGCGAAGGCGGTTTGCGTACCATTTCGCTGCACTACAACTATTCGTGGTTGAACTACGACCAAGCGCGTCTGCCTCAGAACAAATTTGATGTAGCCAAAGGCCGCTATCCGGAGAATGCCATCTCCCGTGTGGACACTTTCTGGGTGGACGAGAACGGTTGGATTCAGGACAGCACCATTATTCGCCCTCTGCGTGAGCCGAAAGATCTGATGACCAATAAGATTATCAGTATCTATCCCGATACGATGGTGTGGATTCGCGATTTCCAATTCGCATACAACGACCCGATGCTGGCCGGTTATTTCGCCTTTACGGGTTATTTGGATTATCCCGTAGTGGGTGTAACATGGGAGCAAGCCCATGCGTTCTGCCACTGGCGTACCAACTACTTTGCTTCTGCTACGGATGCGGACTTCCATGTTTTCCGTCTTCCGACCGAGGCAGAGTGGGAATATGCGTCCCGCGGCGGCCGCAAAATGGCGATGTATCCATGGGGTAGCAACTAC
>JAZUGJ010000149.1:0-7452 GCA_045641145.1 Paludibacteraceae bacterium | reverse complement strand
AAAGCAGCTTCATAATGATTTAACATACTGTTTTTTGTTTAGTCGGTTAACCGGTCAACCGGTCAATCGAGGTTAATAATTAATGTTTTGTGCGCATAAGCGCGAAAAAGCGTGCAAAGATACAAAATAATTTGCATACTTGCAAGTTTTTACCGTATTTTTTTAATTTTTGAGCAGGAATTGCTGTCTTTGCCGGTGCCAGCCGTGTCCCGGGTAGTCCACCGATTGGATAGTGAAATAGAAACGGATACCGACATGCAGGGGAGTAAGCGAGCCAATGCCATTAAAAGCGGGTGTTACCTGTATAAAGGGGTTCTTTCCCGCTCCGGCGGGGCTGATATCAAAGACACGGTCAGCGGCAGAGCGTTGGAGAGCAAAGACCCCATAATCGGCGTACAATTGCAGTCCTATATAGCGTTCCGTAAAGCGTTCATAAGTGGGGTGTAACGCCCATTCATAGCCCACCTCCGCCGTGAGATAGAGGGTCATCGGGGGCATTATATTTTCGCCCGATTGCGTGATACCGTCAGGCGGGAAAGCCCCTACGGCAGGGTCGTTATGAACGGGGACATCATAGCGGATAAAATAGCCCACGACATCGCCCTGTTTGACAGACAGGTCGTATTTATCCAGTATATTGATCCCGACTTTCGGACCTATGTTCATAGCGAAACCGTGCAACCGCATAGAGAAGAGGACAGGCACTTCCAGTTCTATTTGGCGTGCCGTCTGCCGGACCTGTGCCGAAACGGTATAGCGTATATCGTTGCCCAGTTGGTCCCGTTGGGTGAATGTGTCGTCCAAACCGGCAGACAATTGCCGGTTACCATAAGACGCGGCAGCACCGATACGGAAACCCAGATAGTTGTCATGACTCATGTACCACATACATTGGTAGCCCATATCCAACCCTGCCTGCCACCCCAGCGGCGGCTGACCGCCACCGAGCTCAAGGGCAGTACCGCCCCGCGGACCGACCTGAAACCCGTGTCCCTGCGCCATCAGCGACAGGGGAAGGAGAAGGACTATGATACAGATTACTTTTTTCATGGTACACTTCGTCCCCACGCATCGTATATCTTATCGTCAATGAGTATCAGCAAGCGCTCATCGCGAATTATCTTCCTGTATTTTTTCTTGTCCGTCAGAGACGGTAAACCGGTGTAGCCAATATAGACGACAGGACTTCTCAACGCCTCGGCGCACTGCTCACCTACGGCATCGTGCAACCACAATTCGGCATAGTAGGCACCGGCGGGCATAGCCGTTTTGTTGATGTAATATCCGTGCGCCTCGGGTTGGTCATTGCGTTCAGCGAGTTGGTCGATATCGCCCACGATACGATACCAAACCACTTGCTCTTCGGACGGGTCGAACCCGGACTGTTTGAGTGCAGCGCGGTCTATCATGATCAGTTTGTCGTACAGATAGACCAAACTGATTTTTTCGTCTGCTCCACAGGATTTCTCATAAAGGGCTTCCAATTGGAGCGATTGGGTTATTTCCATAGTACGCGGATTATCCGTATTGCCGTCTGACCATCCGACAAAGCGATAGCCCTCGTCCGGCGCAGCGGTAAGGGTAACGAGTTGTCCGCAATGAAGGTCATTACGCACATAGTCCTGCGCCTGCACAAGAAGGCAGACGAGTAACAAGAGCACTATGTTTATTCCGCGTTTCAAGAAACAGATATATTAGTTGCTTGCCAAATCGATTTGGATTGTACCGTGCGTACTCTTGACATTCAAGTTAAACGGCTTGTAGTCAAACACGGCATAAACGGTAGCATTTTCCAGCACGGTGTAGGAATATTCCTTGTCGATAGAGAGGACCGTACCGTCAGCCGATTCCCACTGTTTGAAGGAGTAGCAGTCGTCCGACTCTATGGCCTTGACGGTAACTTGCTCGTTGTAACCGCCGCTGATAGATGTCTTTTCCACACTACCGGGAGTTTCGCCGTCGATGTCCCTAACCGCCACGGTAAGGGTGTAGGAGTCGGCTTCAAAAATGGCTTCGTAGTTCCAGATATCGGTTTCGGACGAAATGGTTACAATACGGGGGTTATCCGTGTTGTCATCCGACCACTTGAGGAAGTGGTAGCCGGCATCGGCTGTGGGAGTAAGTGTTACGGTCTGTCCGCAGGTTACCTGCTTGGAGTCTGTTTTCTCGGTGGCTGCCGCCATCAGAATGCTGCTACAGGAGAGTAGCGCCAAGAAGATTGTAAATTTTTTCATATTTTCGTGGAAAATTTTATTATTTCGGTTAATCGGTTAATCGGTGAATCGGTAAATCGGGATTTTTATGGGTTAATTATTATAGAGACGGAGCCACCAAGGTTGTCTTTGACGGTGGCGGTGATGGTTCGGGGAACGGGTATAAATTGCGCCGTATAGGTTAGGTCAGAAGTAACTGAGACGGTACGAACAGGAGATGTTTCTCCGTCCGACCATTGGAGGAAGGAATAACAGGGCGAATCGGCGGTAGCCGTTAAGGTTGTAACCGCTCCGTCCTTAAAGTTTCCACCACCGGTGATAATACCGCCGTCCACAGGAGATGCCACCGTTGTGATGGTAAAATGCGGGTCACAGGAATAATGGTAAGTAATCAAATTGGAATAATTGGCAACTCCTGTTCCAGAGTTATATGAAGCCGATAATTCCGTCCTTTTTTTCGATTGTGCGTCTTGGTCATAGGTAGTACGCGACTCATCCGTCAACACCCAATTGGTATTAACTTTGGAATAAGTCAGTGTGGCAGTTGTACGACCCTGATCATCTATATCTGTGGTTGTACGGGTAGATTCCACCCACTGATTAGACTCATATTTATACTTAATTTTTTCAACCACATTGCCTTTTGCGTCGTATGTGTAAAGCGTTTTGGCTTTATAGACCCACTTTTTATTGGTTTTGTCCCATTTGTAGGTAATTTCACCGGTCTGTACCTTGCCCGTAAACAGGTATTCTTCATTTGTAACGCCGGACCAATCCCACTTAGTTGCATCCCAAGTATAAGTGATATATAGTATCTTATTTCCGTTAGCATCATAATTTTGTTTGATCCAAGACACGCCCTGCCAACCTTTTGTGGCATGGTATGTCCAACTCCGTTGCTCCAGAACGACACCGGAAGCATTGTAAGCGTATTCGTTTTTGCTGGAGTTCGTCCATTTTCCGGAAGACCATTTATAATTCAACAATTGCGACACATTGCCCCACTGGTCGTACTGGTACTCAATTTTGTTACCCGTTCCCACCCAGGCACCAGCGGACCACTGATAGTTCGCCACCATTGTAACGGCACCTGCGGCATTGTAGTTTTTCTCCATCTTGGTACCATCGGAAATCACCCATTTGCCGCTTTGCCAAACAGAATGGGTCTCCAGAGTCGTCTCGCCATGCGTATTCCGCTGAAGTTCATACTGCTTGCTATTGGTCCACGCCGTACCCGACCAGACTTCGGTCAGTTCCCGAGTTAAAACGCCGTCCGTATAAGTCTTGGTGGTGCGTTGGTCATTGATCCAAGCGCCATTCCAGACTTGAGTGGTCGTGACATTGCCGTTGAAAAGGGTCTTGTTTCCACCTGTCTGCACACCGTTGGTGTAGGTGCATTTTTCTTCTGAGGTTAAGACCCCTGCAGAGTAAATTTTGGCTTCGTAAGTAGCCATCTCCCACTGCGAGGAGGTGCTGTTCCACATATAGGTGGTGGTAGATTTGGTATCGCCGTAGGTATAGGTTTTATGGCTTTCACCCACAGCCACACCTCCGACATAGGTAAAACTGACCTCTTCCGTCAGTTGGGAGCCGGAATAAATCAATTGGGTGTAGCCGGAGATTACCCAATCGGCTTGGGCAGCGTCCCAAGCATAGGTGGTTGTTTTGGTCTTTTTGCCGGAAGTATATTCGTAATCGGTGCGGGCAACGCCTATTTGAGTCCCACCCATCCATTTGTAAGAGATATCCTGCATGAGATTGTTGCCCATGTAGATATGCTGCTCCTGCGTTTGAATAGTCCAATCGGAGCCGGAATAGGCGTATGTACTTTTATCCGTCACTTTGCCGTTGGTAGTCGTGACCGTTTCGCGCGTGGAATAGACCCACGCGCCATTCTGCCAAACAGAAACGGTGGTGGTAGCGGGATTGTTATAGGTAAACTCCTTTTTATCGGAGCCGACCCAGTCGTCATTCACCCACGAATACGATTCGGTAATGAGCAGGCGTTGTTCAGAATCAAAGACATTCTTCTCTTTTGTTTTTCCTTTCCACTTGAGGTTGGCAGCGTCCCATTCATAATTGGCAGTCATGAGTTTGTTGCCCTCCGCATCGAACTCATACTCCACTTTAGAGGTGCCAATCCACACGCCGTTCGCCCACGAGCGATAGACTTCCTCCAAAGTTTGATAACCATATTGGTCAAAGCGGGAGACTTCCTTTTTGTTCCCTACCCATGTATCGGTAGCCGCATTGTAGGACGAATAAGACTCCGATAGGATTTCGCGCCCTTTGGCATCATAGTCATTGATTGTCTTTGTTTTAGGAATCCAATTCGTGCCCGAACCGGTATAAGTAACCAATAAAATCTGCTTGCCACTACCATTTTTGTACTCATAATATGAGGCACGCAGGTTCGTCCAATCGCCAGATCCCCAAGAATAAGTATATATCCATTCGGTTTTGCCGGATGGATAATAGGTGTAATCGGTGCGTTCATCTCCTACCCAATCGTTGGAGCCCCATGACCAAGTGGATGTAGATTGGAGTTTGCCATTGGGGTAATAGGTCCACAGGGTCCGTGTATTGCCGACCAAAGCACCGCCGGAGAGGGAGTAAGCGGCTTCCTCTATTTTGCGCCCCGCTTCGTCATAGCGATAGAACTGCTTAGCCGTGCAGTTACCGTCCTTATTGGTAGTCACCACACTGTCCACCGGGCACGCGCCCTGTCCGACCGCCGAACAAACGACCGCCCACAGAAGAAACACTATGTTAACCCATTTTCTCAATACCGAAAAGAGACCTTATTTAATACGCGTACGCGCGCATGTATCCAATTAACTTGCAAAAATACTAAAAAAATTGCATATTTGCAAATATTTACATAAAAAAAATACCGCTCCAAGAGGGGCGGTATTTTTTTGTTAACTTAAATGCTTAGTCACCTTGCAGGTTATCCGTTGCAGGATCACTGGCAATTTCAAGACCAAACTGTACCATAACGGCTTTGCCGTTGTATTCAACAACCTCAGTCAGAGGAGCATTATATTTTTTCATAATCTTCAATACTTTAATAAATTAATAACTCCGTTTTCTAACTTATCTCATTTGAGCACCAAGAACATGATACATCGCTTTGTCCTTCATGATGAAGAGTTTGCCGTTGTGCATGAATACAGGACGACCGGCTTTAACAGCTTCAGCAACTTCCAACTCGGTTGCCTCGTTGTTGATGGACATCATATAGCGTTTGCCACCTACGCGAGCAGGAGCGGGAGCAGCGGAAGCGCTGAGATCGATGTATGCACGGTGAGCTTCGATGGAGCAATTTTCACCGCAAAGCATTGCCTTGTTATTGCTGATAACATAATTACCCGCAGGAACAAGTGCTTGGTTGAAAGAGCCAACCAAATAGGGAGCAAAAAGCGTATAATCTTTAGGTTCACCTTGTTTCTCAATCATGATTTTAGCAGCAGAAGCTTCGAAGATATAGGGCATACCGGCGAACAACTCAGCCACTTCTTCCAATTCAATCATATCATCATCGATACTTGCGATTTGGAAGAACGTAGCACCTGCATAGTTCTTGGAGCCAGACTCGTAGCAAATCGTACCGAACTTGCCAACAGATAAGCCCTCACGCTCAATGAATTCAGCATCTTTCTTACCGACGATAACTTTACCATCTACAACCTCAGCGGCTTCGGAGACAGATGCGTTCAAATAACCCATCATGTCAGCAGCAGCATTGCTGAACGAACCACCGGTGATACCATCACCAAGCGAACCTGCTTGTAATTTGGACTTTACATCATCAGAAGTAGTGATACCACCTTTAGAACCATCGAAAGAACCACTAGTAACATCCATGGTAATCATATCAGAAGAAGAACCTTTGGTAATAAGTTCCTCGATGGCATAACCATCTTGAGCAGAAACGGTAGGATTGTTCTTTGCCTCAAACTCAATTTTTCCAGGATAGCTAGAGTTGGTATCGAAAATCAAAGCGTTACCACTTCCGTCAAAACCATTACCATTTGCAACAGGTTTGGAATAACTACCTACAGCAATAACAGCGGCACCATCCAAAATAATTTTACCACCCTTAACATAGATACCATTATCACCTTGAACAGTACCCTCAATGAGGAAATGACCATAACCACCGGCATAGATACCAGCTGCTTCCTCACCTGTACTTGTGATAACAGCATCTTTTTTCACCGTAATCATAGGAGCATTATCACCAGTCTTATTAACGTTACCATTGATGTAAATACCGCCGTAGTAACCAAATACTTTACCATAGATGTCAATAACAACACCGTAAGCAGCTTTGGAGTTGTGAGGAACCATCACTGCATAACCACCAGTGCATTCCACAACAACATCCTTCTCAACAATCAACTTGCTGTAATTTTCAGCAGAAGGATCTGTCGAGCCCTTAACACGAAGCAAAGAAGTTGCAGATGTACTAACTTTACCTTCACCGGTAATGGTCAAAGCACCATGTTGAATCTCTAAGTTTTGGCTACCAAAATCCAAATCATTACCGTTCAGGTCAATAATGACAGTCTTACCGGAAGCCAATACCAATTGACTAGCAACACCGTCAACATCATCATCCAGCACAATGGTACCACCGTTAGCAACGGCATAGTTCCAATCGGCTGCAAAATCGGCTTTCGCCTGTGTGCCAAACAACAGCGCAGCTGCCATCAGCACGAGAGAATAAGTTTTCCTCATTTTCATTTGATTTTTTTGTTAAACATTGGGGTTTCCCCCGTTAATTAATTGATTGATTGTTAATATATTAAGTTTAATAACTTATTGCTTTGTACAGGTGCGTCCCCATAAAAACAAGGCACACTACTCACAAATCACGGCACAAAGGTACAAATAAATTTTGACATATACAAATATTTTTGCAGAAAAATTGCATTTTTTGGGAAAAAAGTAAAAAAAGGACACAGAGGCAGGTTGAGCCCATCGGGGCACGAAGCGGAGAAAGAGGGCGAAAGGATAGCACAAGAGTAGTATAACCATAAGTAAATCACCCGTTAATCACCCATTAATCACCCGTTAATCACCCGTTAATCACCCGATACCTAATCGGTGAATCGGGGAATCGGTGAATCGGGGAATCGAAAAAAAAAAAGAAAGACTGCCCGACGGAAATCGGGCAGCCCTTGGGATTATAGGAATCTAATACGATTCGTAGAAGATTACTCCTGATTTAAGG
>JAZUGJ010000148.1:0-6660 GCA_045641145.1 Paludibacteraceae bacterium | reverse complement strand
TTTTTTCTCCATATTCGCAAATAAAAAAGATTTTTTAGGCAAAGAACATCGGCACACCGCGACAGGGTGAATAGATTTGAAGCAAGAAAAATGCAAAAGATTTGCATAGTTGCAAAAAAATCGTTACCTTTGCAATCGGATATGGAGAGAAAACTGTTTTACCGGTATTTATGGTCCGCCATACTGACTTCGCTCAGCGGGACGCTGTGCGTACAGATAGACGGCATCATCGTGAGCCACCTGTTAGGGGCGGAAGCGTTTGGTGCCATCGGCGCACTTATGCCGCTCATGCAGATTCAACTGTCCCTATGTCTGCTGATAGGTATAGGCGGGGCATTGCAACTGGCGTACCATATCGGCAGCCGAGACAAGGCGGCGGAACAGAGTGTGTATTGGCTCACCATTCTTTTCTTATTGGCTTGCAGCGTGTTTTTTGTCGCATTGGCTCCGCTCAGCGGCACGGTTGCCTCGTGGTTCTGCCACAGCGCCACCTTACTGCCGTTAGCCACCGAATACGGCAGGGTGCTGTTGCTGTCCGCACCCGTGTTCCTGCTCTTGCAGGGTAGCGGCGCATTGACCCGCGCAGAAGGTTTCCCAAGGCGCGTACTAGTGGCGGTCGTTATTGCCAATGTGCTCAATTTGAGTTTGGATGTGCTCTTTATTGCCGGCTTCGGCACAGGCATTGCCGGTGCCGGTTGGGCAACGACGCTGAGTAATATAGTAGCACTCGCTATTATCCTATCCTCCAAACGAATACCTTGGAAACCGCTGCAACAACAGTGGGCACATATATCCCCCATCCTGCTATCCGGTGCGCCGGTGGCTCTGGGCGCGATTGCCATGTTTATACGCCTCAGTTACCTGACCGGCACCACCACACGCGTTTTAGATGCCGAAGGGATGATCGTACTCTCTATGCTGCTGTCCGTCTTTCTGTTGGTCAACCTGTTGGCAGGCGGCACCACCCAAGCGTTACAGCCCCTTGCAGGGCAGTATATCGGTCAGGGCGACACGGCTGCCCTATACCGCACCTGCCGCCGGTCGCTGCGTTTCACAGGCTTGTCGTCCCTTATCGTCACCGTTTTAGTCATTGCTCTGGCAGCACCGCTATGCCGGCTATACGGCGTAACAACAGACCCGACCGTCCCTGTTCAGCCCGTAGCGGCATTGCGTATCTTTGCCATGTGTTTTCTCTTTTACTCGGCAGGGTATGTGCTAATGGTGATTCATCAGATAGTAGGCAACCGCGTCAAAGCAATGGTCATTGCCGTTGTGCAGTCGCTGATGGTGATACCCGTCTTTTCCTTCACCCTGCATCTTGTCCCCCATGCCCCACACCTTATCTGGTGGGCATTCCCGATAGCCGAATGTATCAGTTTAATCCTAATAATCCTTCTTTCCCGTCATGAACTTCACTCCATCTATGCAACTTGCCCGCGTGTCTGAAATTATACGCATTGCCAAGCAAGCCCCTTACTATGCCGATAAATACGCCTCCGTAGCCGATATACGGTCGTGGGAAGACTGGCAACGTGTGCCTATTTTGGAACGGCAGGAACTGTACGACCACACCTATCCGCGCTCTACGGATATGTTCACCGCTCCGCTGAAAGATGCGTTGGTCAGCAGCACAGGCGGATCGTCCGGCACGGCACGCACGATTGTGTTGAGCGGCAAGGAATGGGACGAGTTCTCACAACGCCAATCGGACGCCTTTGCCGCCCTGAAAATTTATCCGGAGGATATCGTTGCCAATATGTTTGTGGCGGGACATCTGTGGCCCTCGTTTATCGGGGCGCACGATATGATATACCGCAACCACTGTGTCAACCTGCCTATCTCCGCCAATATAGGTGTGGAAGAAGCGTATCAACTATGCCGCGAATATAACCCCACCGTCATGCTGTCGCTACCCACTTTCTTCATCCTGATGGCAGACCTCGCCAAGAAAGACGGCAAGCCGTTTGATCGGTTGCGCCTTATCGGTTATGTGGGCGAACAGTTAAGCCGCGAAGCGGAAGAATACTTGCGCCGCTGGTTAGGCGTGAAAGAAATCAAACCCCTAGCATACACCAGCGGCGACTGCGGCATCATGGGTTGGCAATGCCCCCATTGCGGATTTGGCGAATACCACACGCTGAGCGATTTCCAACTGATTGAGATAGTCAATCCAGACACGCTGCAGCCGGTACAAGGCAACGAGAAAGGGGAGATACTGGTTACTAGTCTGCGCCGTGAGTTCCACCCTATTCTGCGCTACCGCATCGGCGATATGGCACAATGGATAGATACCCCCTGCAGTTGTGGCGGTGCGGAACGCAAATACCGCCTGTGCGGTAGAGCCGGAGAGGACTTCAAATTAGGCGGTGCTTATATCACGGTGGGCGAATTTGAACGCGCCGTCAGCCAGATAGAGTCACTCAGCATGAACTTCGTCATCGAATTGAGCGACATAGGCGGACAGATGGACCTTATCATATCCGTCGAATGCGACCAACCTGAGTTGCACGCTGCCGATGCACGCCGGTTGGAAGATCTGCTGGCAGCGACCATCGAGCCGATAGACGGCGGAGGCAAACCCGGGTTCTTCCGCACCTACGAGCTACGGCGGGTACCGCTGGGCACCTTACCCGGCAATCCCATTACGGGCAAAATAAAGAAAGTGGTGGACCACCGCGTCGTTTAGAACGGGGCAATCTTAGTCAGCCAGAAATAGCCCAGCACCAAACCCGCCAGACCGATTATCAGTCCGGTCTTTGCCATATCGCCTGTGCGCACCAACTTGGTGGAGGCAGCCATGGCATTAGGCGGAGTGGAGATGGGCAACACCATCGCTAACGATGCGGCTGCCGCTACAAAAGTGCACAACGCTTGCTGACCGCCTATCGCGATAAACGAGTCCGCCGCAGACGAATGCAGCAGCCCCTCGCCAATAACGACCAGTATAGGAATGAGCAGCGCAGCCGTTGCCGAATTGCTGATAAAATTACTCAGGCCGTAACAGATAGCGCTTGCTACCACCAGTACCCAAATGACATTCATGGCACTGAAATTGACCGACTGCACCAAGGTGACAGCCAAGCCGGTCTTGTCTAACGCCGTACCCAAGGCAAAACCGCCTGCTACAAGCCACAGTACACTCCAATCCAGTTTGCGTATGTCCTGCTCCTCAAAGACACCCGTTGCCGAATAGACCGCCAGCGGAATAAGTGCCACAACAGACGCGTTCAGCCCCGTCCATTGCTCGGTCATCCACAGCACGATAGTCAGCAGAAACACACCCCATGCCACATATTTGCGCCAACCCTGATGCGCATTGGCAGCATCGTCTATCTTAATATGTATCTCTTTCTCCTTAAACGGGAATAGCAGCACCAGCACCCCCCACGCAAAGAGAATCATCAGGAAAACAAAAGGCATCATTCTGACCGCCCAATCGGTAAACGCCACATGAATACCATGCTGCGCCAATATACCGACGGCAGTCGCGTTAGGCGGCGTACCGATAGGGGTACCCATCCCGCCGAGGTTGGCAGCAATAGGAATAGACAAAGCCAGACCTATCTTACCCTTATCGCCTTCCGGCAGCGAAGCCAACACGGGGGCAAGGAAAGTGAGGAACATGGCGGCAGTAGCCGTATTACTCATAAACATTGAGAACAGGGCTATCACAACCAGAAAACCCAATAAGACAAACTGCGGACGCGAACCGAAAGGACGCAACAGCAACCGCGCCAAAGTCATGTCGATGCCGTATTTGGACGCCACCAGCGCCAACACAAAGCCACCAAGGAAAAGCATAATAACCGGATCGGCAAACGCCGCCATAATAGACGATGCAGGCACATAGGTACTGCCGTCCTGCACCATACTGAACGCCAACCCCTTGTCCGAGACAGTCAAAAGGAGCAGCACCATAGTTAGCAAACTGGTCACCCAATTAGGTACCGCCTCCACAATCCACATCAACGCGGCAAAAGCAAACAACGCAATCGTACGTTGCTGCACGGAGGTCAGTCCTTCTATGCCGAATAAACGGGTCGGCGCAAACCATAAAAAAGCAGTTACCGCCAACACAACAGCCAAACCGATACTTTTTTTAATAATAACCCTATTACGCATCATCCAATCTATCCAAATCGGATGCAAAATTACACTTTTTTTTGCATATCTCCAAAAAAAATACTATCTTTGCATTCAATAACTATTTACACTCTACTATGCACCATCTGCGTTATTTTATCTTTGGTATCATCTTTTTTGCGTTCATCGGCTGCAAACATGCAGCCACACAGCCCGAAGGCGCACAATACGGTTTTGTCAGCATATCGGAAGTTATCCCCGATGCCATTTTGGAAATCCGCTACCATAGCACCTACAATTTTGTAGGCGCCCGCGTGGACGGATATAAGGAACCCATCGCGCTGATGACGGCGGTTGCCGCCGACTCACTGAAAGCCGTGAGCGACGAACTGAAAGCACAAGGTTATCGCCTCAAGATATTTGATGCGTACCGTCCCCAATGTGCGGTGGACCATTTTGTGCGGTGGTCAAAGGATATCGCCGATACCCTTATGAAGCCCTATTTCTACCCCGATTTGGACAAGAGCCGTCTCTTCCCCGAGGGCTTTATCTGTGAGAAAAGCAGCCACACTCGCGGTTCGACCGTCGATCTGACTTTGTTTGACATGGCTACCGAGCGCGAAGTCGATATGGGCGGCACATTCGATTGGTTCGGCATGTCGTCCTACCCCACTTATACCGATTTGACCGAGGACCAACTGCGGCTTCGTCACTTATTGCGCAATGCCATGATGCGGCATGGTTTTCTGCCGTTTGACACCGAGTGGTGGCACTTCACACTGAAGGACGAACCCTACCCCGATACGTACTTTAATTTCCCCGTTGCCCTGTCCTCTATCCGCGGTGCAGAAACCCAACCGCAGCCCGCGCACCAACAGCCGCTCTGTAGCCGGACAGACCATTATCCGCAAGCCGAATGGGACAGCGCCCGCGTCATTTTGATGCACACACCGGGTATCGAACTCTTTGACGGCGTTATTCATCCGACAGCAGGACTGTTCGAGGACTATTTCAATGTCGATTCGGCAGCACTGGAACACAGGAACTATATACAGATGCTGCGTAACAACGGCATCATCGTCTATACCGTATCGGGTTTGCTGCAACAAATGGCTATTGACACCCTGCGTGCATTGACGGCACAGGTGCTGCATTACGACCTGAGCCAAGCAACTACTGCCGATACAGCCGGCGTAGGCGAGGCGTATAAGAAGCAGACACTACACGCCATGTCGCGCGAAGATATGATTCGCTGCCTGATGATGCAGCCCACCGTACACTTGCGCGACGTAAAGAACAATACCTATTGGGAGGCAAGTTACGAACATCAATCGCTTATGAACCTCTACTTCACCCGCGACCAGAGCATCACTACCCCGCGCGGAGTTATTCTGTGCCACATGAACTCCACCCAACGCACACCGGAGACACGCATTATCCGTGCCTGCTACAGCGTGTTAGGGATTCAGCCCGTGCTGCAAATAAGCGGCAAAGGACGCTTGGAAGGCGGCGATTATTTACCGGCCGAGACGGTAAGTTATATCGGTTGCGGTATGCGCACCAACCGCGATGCCATTCAGCAGATAATGGACGCGGACGCTTTCGGACATGACACGGTGTTTGTGGTATGTGACCACCGCTTCTGGCAAGCCCAAATGCACCTCGACACCTATTTCAATATTATCGACCGCAACCTGTGCACCATGGTTGCCAAACGGCTGCAAGCCCAACCGGGCGAGCCCGATTTTGTCACGGTTGACACATACGCCCGCGCACAAGGCGAAAAAGCGTACCGGCTTATTGCACAGGATACACCCTTTGCGGATGTGCTGCGCCAACGCGGTATGACTATTATCCCCATTGAAGAGGAAGATGCCATGCACTATGCCAATAATTTCCTGACTGTCGCTCCGCGCCATATTATGGCGGTGAAGGGACAAAGCCGTGCGTTCCAAAACGAATTGCAGAAACACGGCGTGAATGTAGAATGGGTGCCTTTGACACAACTGACAAAGGGCTACGGTGCGGCACATTGTATGACGCAAGTGCTACAACGATAAGGGATACAATTTGCCGTTTTTTGTGGAAAAAACGGTTTATATTTGGTCATACTAAAAAAAAGAAGTAATTTTGTAGCAAATTTATGATTGCCCTATAATAGCAACTTATTATTAACATTTTACAAACGGTATGAAAAAGACATTTTTCCTTTTCGCTGCCAGTGCAATGGCACTGGCTTTAACAGGGTGCTGCAAAGGCGGTTCGTGTGAAGACTATGCCCAATCGGGTTTCCCCGAATTGGACGAGTGGGCTAAACAGACCTACGAAAGCAAATCGCTGGTATTCGGTTACCCCTGCAACCAGAACATTGAGTTAGACCGTTTCTACAAATGGTTTAACGCCAACCATTTGGAGTCTGTATCGCTCAACAATGTGGGCGACCCGTTCTCCGAACCTCCCGGAGTGCCCAATTCACTCAAGTTCGAACGCGAAGTAATTGAGTTCTTCGCTCCTTTCTACGGCTTTACCACGGACGAAGTGTGGGGAATGGTTAGCAATAGCGGTACGGACGGCAAT
>JAZUGJ010000147.1:0-6971 GCA_045641145.1 Paludibacteraceae bacterium | reverse complement strand
ACTTTCTATGAGTGCACCGCTTTAGCATCGGTTACTTTCTTAGGCAATGCTTGCCAAAAGGGTATTGGTAATAATGCTTTTGGCAGGGTTGGAGACCCCGATCCTGCTCTCTTGACGCTGCCAAACAACTGGACCGGAACTCTACCCGATGACCAAGGCAAGTGGTACGGCGGTAAGTTTGAACTTGCTGAAGATCCTACCGCTCTGCCTACCTTGTTTGGCGATGGCGTGAAAGGTAATAAGTTCATGCACAAAGGTCGCCTGATAATAGACGCCAACGGCAAGAGATACAACGCAGTTGGGTTCTAAAAAAAAAATAGAACGCTGCGCTAATAGAACGGCGACGAGGTCGCCTAAACAAAAAATCGTCCTTCGGGGCGATTTTTTTTGTTTGACGATTGACGGTTGACAATGCACAATGCACGGTGAGGGTTAACGGGTTTAATGGTGATAAAAAATGGCTACAGTACACATAAGAATAGTATAACGATAGTCAAATCACCCGTTAATCACCCATTAATCACCCATTAATCACCCATTAATCACCCGATGCGGAGTCGAGGGGGGGGGCGAGGGCAGTTGTTTAGCAAGTTTAACGGGTTGAATAGGTTAAAACATCACTTTTGTGCCCGATTAAGTTGTATATCCCAAAAAATCTTCGTACCTTTGCAGTCGATTTGGATTTATGGCATCTTTTCGAGAATACATACCTTACTACAAGCGCAATCTGAAGGTGGCTTTTCCGGTTATGCTGACCCAATTGGGTGCATCGCTGGTGGGGCTGATAGACAGCATTATGGTGGGTCATTACGCCACTGCCGACCTCGCCGCCGTCAGTTTCTCCAATGCCATCTTCTTCACCGTGATGGTTTTCTCGATGGGTGCATTGATGGGGCTGACGCCGTTGGTAGCCATTGCCACCGGCAAGCGCGAAAGGGATGAGACGAAGGAAGATAACGGCGAGATAGCCGGTTTGTTCCGCAGCGGAATATATTTTACCATTCTGCTGAGTGTTGCCATGATCATTATATTGGGTGCATGTATTCCGATGTTAGGACTATTCGGGCAGGAACCCATTGTAGTGGAGGCGGCAAGACCTTATTATATATGTATCGTTATATCTATCGTACCGTTCCTGTTCTTCTGCCTACAGAAGCAGTTCTTGGAGGGTTTGGGCAATACGATGGTTGCGATGCTGATAACGCTATTCGTTAATGTGCTGAACATCGTTCTTAACTGGGTGCTTATCTTCGGGCACTTCGGTTTGCCCGCCATGGGTGCCATGGGTGCAGGAATCGCCACCCTTATCAGCCGCAGCGTGATGCCCCTACTCTTTTGGATTGTCATTCGTTGTAAACAGGAATGGAAGGGCTATACGCAACATCACACCTACAGCCGGCAGGAACGAAAAAAAGGCATCAAGCAACTATGGAAAATAGGGGCACCGATAGGCAGCCAGACCATGTTAGAGACCGTACTGTTCACGCTGTCGTTCATTATGGTGGGGTGGCTCAGCAAAGAGGCGTTGGCGGCGCATCAGATAGCCAACCAGATAGCCGACCTGACTTTTATGCTCGCTATCGGCATCGGTTCCGCCACGACGATACGCGTGAGCCACCAATTGGGCAAGGGCGACCTACATGCCGTGCGCATGGCGTCCAACGCGAGCATACACCTTGTGCTGGTGATGAACACCATAGGAGCGGCACTGATGATAAGTTTGCGCCACTATATTCCTATGCTGTTCAGCGAGGACGAAGAAGTGATACGTATCGGTTCCACGCTTATCATGATAGCGGGCTTTTTCCAATACGCAGACGGTTTGCAGACGGTGGGTGCCGCCATGCTTCGAGGAATAAAAGATGTGAAGAGACCGATGCTATACGCTTTTATCGCTTACATCGTCCTCGCTTTGCCATTGGGGTTACTGCTGATGTTCCCGTGCCGATTGGGAGCAACCGGAATCTGGCTGAGTTTTATCGTGGCATTGAGTACGGCAGCCGTTCTTTTTCACACGCGTTTCCGCAAGCGACTGCGTCAAATGGAATCTAACCGCGAATAGCATCCAAGCGGTTTTGCATAGCGAACATCTCGTCGCGCAAAAGGGCGGCGGACTTAAAATCGAGGTCTTTGGCGGCTTGGAGCATACGCTTGCGCTGCTGCTGAATGGCTTTATCCAGTTCTTTGGCGTTCATCTGTTGCCACGTGGCGTATTTCCATCCCTCGCGAATCTTATCTTCTATCTTTTTCTGCTCTGCCTCGGCATCGTGGTACAGGGCGGTCAAAGGGCTTGCTGCCGTGACTTTTTTGACGGCATGAGGGGTGATATGGTGCTCCTCGTTGTACGCCATCTGTTTAGCCCGGCGGCGGTTGGTCTCGTCCATAGTCATCTGCATAGAGCGTGTTATTTTATCGCCATACATGATTACTTTGCCTTCGACATGTCGGGCAGCACGCCCGGCCGTCTGAGTCAAGGAACGGTGGTCGCGGAGAAAGCCCTCCTTGTCGGCATCGAGAATAGCCACTAGACTGACTTCGGGGAGGTCTAACCCCTCGCGCAGGAGGTTGACACCCACCAGGACATCGTATTTCCCCTGACGCAAATCTTCCATGATTTGGACGCGTTCAATGGTATCTATATCCGAGTGGATATAAGCGGAGCGGACACCGTATTTGCGCAAGTAATCGTCCAGTTCCTCCGCCATCCGCTTGGTGAGGGTTGTCACCAAGACGCGCTGTTCTTTTTCCACGCGCTGCCGAATCTCCTCCATCAAGTCATCCACCTGATTCCTGGTGGGGCGCACTTCTATTTCCGGGTCAAGCAGTCCCGTAGGGCGTATCAGTTGGTCAATCACAATACCTTCGGACTTCTCCAATTCATATTCGGCAGGGGTGGCCGAACAGAACAGAACATTCTTCATCGTGCATTGTGCATTGTCAACCGTCAACCCTACTTTCTTCTCCCATTCGTCAAAAGTCAGAGGACGGTTATCGCGGGCAGCCGGAAGACGGAAGCCGTAATTGACCAAGTTATCCTTGCGTGCCTTGTCGCCGCCGTACATGGCATGTATCTGCGGCACGGTAACATGGCTCTCGTCCACAATGATGAGCATGTCCTTGGGGAAATAGTCCAACAAGCAAAACGGGGGAGTACCCGCCTCGCGTCCGTCGAAATAACGACTATAGTTCTCCACGCCCGAGCAGTAGCCCAGTTCCTGAATCATCTCGATGTCGTATTTGACTCGTTCCTCGATGCGCTTGGCATACAGTTCCTCGCCTATTTCTTGGAAATAATTGACCTGATTGGCAAGGTCTAGTTTGATTTGGGCGATAGCGGTCTCCACGCGCTCCGGCGAGGTGCAGAAAATAGTGGCGGGGTAGATATTGAGGTGGTCAAAATGTTCCAGTACTTGCATAGTAGCAGGGTCCAGTCGCAGTATCTCGTCCACTTCATTGCCGAAGAAAACAACACGCAACACCTCGTCGCTATATGCTGAGCATATATCCACCGTATCGCCTTTGACGCGGAAGCGTCCGCGAGTCATGTTGATATCGTTGCGTACATAAGAGGCGTCCACCAATTGGTGCAGCAGATAATCCATTCCGTGCGTATCGCCTTTGCGGACGGTCAGACACGATTGGGAGAAATCCTGCGGGTTACCGATACCATATAAGCAACTGACGGACGAGATAACGACCACATCTTTGCGCCCGCTCAGCAGGGCCGCCGTGGCACTGAGGCGCAGACGGTCTATCTCCTCATTGATACTGAGGTCTTTCTCGATATAGGTGTCCGTTTGAGGGATATATGCTTCGGGCTGGTAATAGTCGTAGTAACTGACAAAATACTCCACCGCGTTCTTGGGGAAGAACCCTTTCATCTCGGCATATAACTGCGCCGCGAGGGTTTTGTTGTGGCTAAGGATTAGCGTGGGTCTGTTCAGTTGGGCAATGACATTGGCAATGGTAAAGGTCTTACCCGAGCCGGTAACACCCAACAGGGTCTGCGCCGGCGCTCCCTGCCGCACGCCTTCCACCAAGTGGCGAATGGCTTCGGGTTGGTCTCCCGTAGGTGCAAAAGGTGATGTCAATTCAAATATGTCTCGCATAGCCGTTGCAAAAGTACTGCATTTTTTGCAAACTTCCAAACAAATCGGCAAAAAAGTCGTTTTTTTCATTTGCGTATGTCAAAAAAAAACCGTATCTTTGCGGTTGCAAAGATGGAAATATGGACATTTTGAAAGGAATAAACTAAGATAACCGTGGCAAGAATGAGAAAAGTTGTATTTCTCCTATTGATAGCAGTTGCGTCGGCAGGTTGCAGCAGGCGGGCGGGCAGTAACCCGTGGGAGAAGGCGGAGATGTGGAGCATAGCCGACAGCGCGCAGTACGAAGGTGACCTGTTCTATATCGTCTCCACCAATGTGTGGTCGGCACAGGACGAGAGTGGCAAGGAGGTCTATAATGCCACCCTGACGGCAGCAGACCGCGCCGCGATGGACCAAGAAGCCGCGTTTATTCAACGCACGATGGGCGACTCGTTGAATGTCTATTCGCCTTATTACCGGCAGTTCACCATGTCCGCCATTCCGCTGCCGACCGATTCATTTGCAGCAGCATTCGACACCGCCAAAGCAGACCTGCGGCAAGCGTTTGGTTACTACATAGCACACCTCAACACGGGCAGACCCTTTGTGCTGGTCGGTTTCAGTCAGGGTGCCATGATTATACCTACCCTATTGCGCGAAATGGACGACGAGACCTATCGCCGCTGCAAAGGGGCGTACATGCTTGGTTACCGGCTGACCCAAGAAGATATACAGCATCCGCGCATCGAAGTTGCCACCTCGCCCAATGAAGGCAAAGTCGTATCTTTCAACACCGTCGTACGGAGTGAAGATGCGTGGGACTTTGTGTCGGGCGATGCCGCTGTATGTATCAATCCGCTGAACTGGCGTACCGATGCCACGCCGGCGGTGCTGTATTACCAACAAGACACTTTGACAGTAAGGGTAGATACGGTGAACCATGTGCTGCTGTGCAATGCCGACAGGGAGCGTTATGCCGTACCGGGCGCGCTGTTCGGTCCGGGTTGCCTGCATGTGCAAGACCTGCTGTTCTACCACGAAGCAATTAGAGAACATATATGCAACAAGTTACATCCTATCCGCTGACACAGACCCAATTGGGTATTTATCTGTCCGAAACGGCTGCAGAAGGCGCCGGCGACTACAACATCAACCTTGTTTATTACCTTGATGACCGGGTGAATACGGACCGGCTGGTAGCCGCTATGACCGCCACCGTCAACCGGCACCCCTATCTCAAGTCGCACCTTATCCAAACGGGTGAGGGCGAACTGCGATTGGAAGACCGCAGCGGAGATGCCCCCGTGGTGGAGCAGCGTACCGCCCAAGACCGCGAGGCGGTGCTGACCACGATTGGCAAGCCATACGACCTGCTGCATGACACGCTCTATCGGCTGATTATATACACGTTAGATAGCGGGGAGCGTATGCTATATATGGATTTTCACCATATCTTATGCGACGGCATGTCCTGCATGAACATACACCGAGAGATAAGCGAGGCGTATCGTGGCGCAAGGGCTGAGGGCAGCGAGCGCATCGGTTTTGAGGTGGCAGAGAAAGAGGAACAGGAGCGCCGGAGCGAGCGTTATACGGAAGCCAAACAGTGGTACGCGGACTCCTTCGGAGCAGCCGCAGAAATGGAGTCGATGCCGATAAGGGAGTCACAAAGCGAAAGTCAAAAGGAGAAAGGAGAATGGGTCACGGAATTTATAGATATTGAGGCGAAAGAGGATGCGATAGCAGCGTGCTGCAGCCGATACGGCGTAGGGGCAAGCATTCCTTTCACGACCGCTTTCGGCTACACCTTAGCCAACTACACCGCCGGCGAGCAAGTGCTGTTCGCCACTATTTGGCACGGCAGAGAGAAAGAGCAGTTTGGCGGCACCGCCATGATGGTGAAAACATTGCCGGTATATATAGATTTCAGCCAAGAGAGCAGTGTGCCCCATCTGATGCAGGGGCTCAAACAGCAACTCAAAGACGCACGGCAGCGGACGGTGTACAGTTTCGGCGAGGCGGTGCAGGACTTGGATATCCACCCGCGTGTGTGCTTTGCTTACCACGACACGCTACACATGTACCACCTCGTATTGGACGGACGGGAGCAGCGGGACGAGTTTATCCGCCACCACCGCCCCGGACTGGACCTGATCGTGAACCTGATTAGGACGGCAGCGGGTTACCAATGTAAAGTGGAGTATAACCAAAACGACTATTCGTCCGCTTTTATTCACCAATTATGCCGGACTTACGACACCGTACTGCGCGGCATGCTGACAGAGCCGGACATCCGACATATCGCCTTGGCGGACGAGACGGACTTTAATCCCGTTCCTAAGCAAGTGGCTGCCAACGATATCGTTTCCCTGTTCCGGGAGACCTCCCAACGCTATCCGGACCATATCGCCGTCATCTATCCAGACACGCGGCTGACCTATCGCCAACTGGACGAGGCGAGCGACCGCGTAGCAGCCACCATACTGCACACCCGCAAGCAAGCCAAGGTGGTAGCCGTATTGATTAAGCGCTCGGAGCAAATGGCAGTGTGCGCCCTCGGTGCATTAAAAGCAGGGTGCGCCTATCAGCCCTTAGACCCGAGTTATCCGCAGGAACGGCTGAACTTCATGCTGCGCGACAGCGGGGCGGAGATACTCCTTTGCGACCATGACCTGCGGGAGTTGATAAGCGACTACAGCGGGCAGACGGTCTATACCGACGAGTGCAGTAAGACGCCTATCGGCGAACTGCCCCAGCAACCGTGCCGACCCGAATCGCTGTTCATACTGCTATACACCTCCGGCTCGACCGGCACCCCGAAAGGCATCTTGTTCAGCGCGGGCGACTTGGCGCGGGCGGCACGGCGTCAGCGCGTGCTGTTTG
>JAZUGJ010000146.1:0-10253 GCA_045641145.1 Paludibacteraceae bacterium | reverse complement strand
GATGCCGTGGACAAGGGTATCATTATTGTCAACAAAACTCAATGCAGTACCGGTTCGGTAGAAATAGGCCGTTACGAGGTGAGTGAAAACCTGACGAAAGCGGGTGTGTTATGCGGATATGACATCACCACCGAAGCGTTGTTGACAAAGATGATGGTGCTCTTCGGAGAGAATCCGATGGACAATAAAACAGTTAAACAACAGTTGCTCACCCCGCTTTGCGGCGAGATGACAACGCATAATGATTATACAATATGAGAAACTTACAACCCCAAGGCGTGTGGGAAAACTTTTACCGCCTGACTCAAATTCCCCGTCCGTCCGGACACAAAGAACAAATCGCTGCTTTTTTAGTAGAATACGGCAAGAGTCTCGGTTTAGAGACATTGCAAGATGAAATAGGCAATGTGCTGATTCGTAAGCCCGCTTCTGCCGGTTATGAGAACCACCCGGGTGTTATCCTGCAAGGGCACATGGATATGGTTCCGCAAAAGAACAACGACAAACAGCACGATTTCACAAAAGACCCTATCCGCGCCTATGTGGAGGATAATAATGAATGGGTAACCGCCGACGGCACAACCCTTGGAGCAGATAACGGTATCGGTGTTGCCAGCGCATTGGCTATTCTTGCCGACAAGAGCGTGGTACATCCTCCTTTGGAGGCGTTCTTTACCGTAGATGAAGAAACGGGTATGTTTGGTGCTCACGCGCTGAAAGGCGGTTTCTTGAAAGGTCAGATATTACTCAACCTTGATAGCGAGGTGGAGGGCGAGTTGTATATCGGTTGCGCCGGAGGCGTAGATGGTACAGCGCGTTTCCCCTTTGAGCCGGTAGATGTAGAAGACGGCGACATCGCTCTGCGTGTATCCCTGACAGGGCTGAAAGGCGGTCACTCGGGTTGTGATATCCATTTGCAGCGTGCCAACGCCAATAAATTGCTTTTCCGCTTCCTCAAACAGGCGGTGGCGGAGTATGAAGCACGGTTGGCAACCGTATGCGGTGGCAGTCTGCGTAATGCCATACCCCGTGAAGCCGAAGCCGTTATCACTATCCCTGCCGACGGCAAACAGGATATGTTAGATTTGATTGACGAGTGGGAAGACCGTTTCATTAAAGAGTACGACGGCATAGAGGATAATATCCGCCTGAGCGCAGAAGAAGTTCCCTGCCCCAAACAGGAGATGCCCGAAGATGTACAAGATTTCCTTATTCATGCCATCACGACCTGCCCGCACGGGGTATATCGTATGATTGCCGAGATGCCCGATGTGGTGGAAACATCCAATAACCTGTCCGCCATTAAGATGGACGGCAACTGCGTGGAGGTTCATTGCCTGACGCGTTCCAGTGTAGAGAGCCGCAAAGAGGAACTGCAATCCATTATCCACTCGGCATTCGCCGTAGCAGGTGCCGACATTGCATTTACCGGTTCTTACCCGGGTTGGAAACCCAATACCAAGAGCCGTATCCTTGGCGTGATGAAAGATATCTACAAGAAGGAGTTCGGTACGGACGCCCGTGTCATTACCATTCATGCCGGGTTGGAGTGTGGTATTATCGGGCGCAACTATGCCGGTATGGATATGATATCCTTCGGTCCGACTATTGAGCATCCGCACAGTCCTGACGAGCGTGTCAATATTGCTTCCGTACAGAAGTTCTATCGCTTCCTTTTGGCCAGTTTGAAAGAACTGTAATCCTGTCACAACGAATATACTAAATTATACATTTCTATATGAGTCTTTTTTCCTTAACACAAGAGATTGCCATTGACCTCGGTACCGCTAACACCATCATCATGGTAAATGACCAGGTTGTAGTGGACGAGCCGTCCGTAGTGGCTATCAGTGCCGCCGATAACAAGATGGTTGCTGTCGGTCGTAAGGCACAACAGATGATAGGTAAAGGCGGCAATATTATCCGTACCGTGCGTCCTTTGCGTGACGGTGTGATTGCCGACTTCTACGCCTGTGAGATGATGATTCGCGGCATGATAAAAATGATGCCGCATAATTCGCGCATTTTTACCCCTTCCATTCGCATGGTCGTTTGTATTCCTTCCGGTTCGACCGAGGTGGAGATACGCGCCGTGCGCGACAGTTCGGAGCATGCCGGCGGTCGTGATGTGTATATGATTTACGAGCCGATGGCAGCTGCAATCGGTATGGGTATTGATGTGGAGAGTCCCGAAGGTTGTATGGTGGTGGATATAGGTGGCGGTACAACGGAGATTGCCGTTATATCCTTAGGCGGTATTGTTACGAATAAGAGTATCAAGATTGCCGGTGACGATTTCAACGCCGATATCGTGGAGTATATGGGTCGCATGCATAATATCCGCATTGACGAACCGACTGCCGAGCGCATTAAGATTGCCGTCGGTAGTGCCATTCCCGAATTGGCAGAGCCGTTGGAGGACTTTGTGGTGGTAGGTCCCAATAAGGTTACCGCGTTGCCGATGCGCGTGCCTGTGTCCTATCAGGAGATTGCCCATTGTCTGGAGAAATCTATCGCCAAGATAGAGAACGCCGTGCTGTTGGCACTGGAGACTACTCCTCCCGAATTGTATGCCGATATTGTGAAACGCGGTATATGGCTCACCGGTGGCGGTGCCCTGCTGCACGGACTGGCAGAACGCCTGACTTCCAAGATAACCATTCCTTTCCATGTAGCAGAAGACCCCTTACACTGCGTGGCACGCGGAACGGGTATTGCATTGAAAAATACGCAGAACTTCAGTTTCCTGATTCGATAATTGAAAAACCTGCTGCAATTCATAGTACAACACAGCCACCTCCTTCTATTCCTGTTGCTGGAGGTGGTGGCTTTTTTGCTTATCGGTTTCAATACGCCCAAACCCCGGTCCACTTTTATGACGGCTTCGTCCCGCACGGCGGCATCTATTAACCAGATGGGGGATCATATCGTATCCTATTTCTCGCTGCGGAAAGATAACGACTTATTGAACGACGAGATATGCCGTTTGCAAGCGCAGGTACAAGATCTGC
Organism: Paludibacteraceae bacterium; assembly: GCA_045641145.1. Taxonomy (GTDB): domain Bacteria; phylum Bacteroidota; class Bacteroidia; order Bacteroidales; family Paludibacteraceae; genus Colicola. The sequence goes on along the minus strand of JAZUGJ010000146.1, from coordinate 7,242 downwards.
AAAACCGCTTGGAACCGGCTGTGGAGCGCGACTCACTTTGCTACCGTTATGCCGATTTGGATTATCGCATGATTCCTGCCAAGGTGATTGATGTAACGACCGATAAACAGCATAACTACCTGACACTCAACAAAGGTACCCGCGACGGGATATATGAAGGCATGGGTGTTATTTGCAATCGGGGTGTAGTAGGTATCGTCAGCCGGGTGAATGAGCGTTTTGCCATGGTGGTGCCTCTTATCCACACCACGCTTAATCTTTCCTCACGGTTGCAGCAATCGGGATATATGGGTTTTACCCACTGGGAAGGTTTCGATTCGCGCCATGTCCAATTATTGGAAATAGGACGCCATATACCCGTTACGGAAGGCGACACGGTGGTTACCAGCGGTATGACCGCCACTTTCCCCGAAGGTATTGCGGTGGGCGTAGTGGATAAGATTCAATTGGACGACGGCGATAATTACTACAATATACGCTTGCGTTTGAGCACCGATTACACCAACTTGCGTTATGTGCAGGTATTGGAGAATGCGGTTAAGGCGGAAATGGACAGTCTGATAGCGGAATAATGGATTCGATTGGCAAACATATTGTGCGGTTCATACTCTTGCTCTTTTTGCAAGTCTTGCTAATCAATAACCTGCATTGGCTGGGGTTGGTGCATCCGTATATCTATGTCTTTTTCCTGCTCATGCTGCCGGTTGCTCTTCCCCGTTGGGCGGAGATGTTATTGGGTGTCATAACGGGCTGCACCATGGATATGTTTTGCTCCACGCCCGGTGTACACATGGCGGCATGCGTAGCGGTTACTTACCTGCGTCCTATTCTGCTTGCCCGCCTTGTGCAGGACTCACAGCGTATTGCTACGCAGGTATGCTCTGCCACTATCGGCGATTGGCCTTTTATTTCGTTGGCATCGCTGCTGACGGTGTTGCACCACGGTTTGGTATTTATTTTGGAGGCATGGAGTTGGCAGCATGTGTGGTGGACGCTGCTCGGCGTGCTTATCAGTTCGCTCATTTCCATTGTTTTGGTCGTTCTGTATGATCGCATGCAACAATGATCAACGATGCTTTTTATAGAAGAAAATATGTCATTGCCGCCATCGCAATCGGCGTGGTGGTTATTTATCTGATACGCCTTTTTGCATTGCAGATTGTGGACCAGTCCCGTCGTGAGAAAGCCGACAATAACGCCCTGGTGCGCCAGCCCGTTTATGCGTCCCGCGGACTGATTTACGACCGCAATGATTCCCTGCTTGTTTTTAATCAGCCCATCTACGAAGTCGTGCTGGTCATGCGTGAGATGGGTGACGATTTCGACACGCTTGCTTTTTGCAAGGCGTTAGATATGGACACCGCCGAATATAACGCCCGTATCGCCAAGATATGCGACAGCAGGCATAACCGCGGTTTTTCCCGCTATACGCCGCAAGTGTTTATGGGGCAACTCAAAAAGGAAGATGTCAGTTTGTTGCAGGAGCGGCTATACCATTTCCCGGGTGTGGCTATCCGCAAGCGTACTTTACGCGACTATACTTATAACGCTGCCGCTCATATACTCGGCAGTGTGGGCGAAGTGAATGCCCGCGATTTGGAACGCGACCCTTATTACAAGCAGGGCGATTACTCGGGGCGGGACGGAATAGAACGCCAATACGAAGAGCGCTTACGCGGTACACGGGGTGTAGAGGTACTGATGCGGGATAACAGGGGGCGTCTTCGCGGCTCCTATCACGACGGCGAACTGGACCTTAAGCCCATTGCGGGAGAGAATTTGCAATTGGGTTTGGATATTGATTTACAGATATTGGCGGAGCAACTGATAGGCGATCATATCGGCAGTGCGGTAGCGATTGAACCCGCTACCGGCGAAGTACTTGCTTTGGCATCCGTACCGGCATGGGACCCTAAGACATTAGTGGGCAAGGCACGGGGAAATAATTATATGGCACTCCTGGAAGACGAGAGCAAACCCCTCATGAACCGTGCCACACAAGCCATGTACCCCCCGGGCTCCACATTCAAGACTTTGCAGACCCTTGTGGCGTTAGACCAGGGAGGTATTACTCCCGACACGCGCTATCCGTGTAACGGTCCCGAGTCATCACCTATCAAGTGTACGCACCACCACGGCAGTCCGGTCGATTTGGGTATGGCATTGGAGCAGAGTTGCAACCCCTATTACTGGTGTGCTTTCCGTGATTTATTGCAAAAAGACGGTTACGGCAAAACCCATGCCGCTTTCCGCCACCGCTATGAGTTATGGCGCGAAGGAATCATGCGTTTCGGACTGGGACAGAAATTTGAGGACTCGGATATACCCGACCAGAAATCAGGTAATGTGCCCTCTACCAAACTCTATGACCGTTTCTACGGCAAGACGGGCTGGAAAGCCATTACCATCCGGTCGCTTAGTATTGGTCAGGGCGAGGTATTGGTAACGCCCCTACAATTAGCCAATCAGGCGGCATGTATCGCCAACTGCGGTTACTATATCGCCCCTCACCTTTTGCATAACGACTCGCTTTTTGCCACGCCCGATAAGATACACGACACCCATATCGACACCGCCTATTTTCATATTGTTAAAGACGGCATGGAGAGGGTGATGACCAACGGTACGGGGCGGTGGCACAATGTACCCAAGTGGCATATATGCGGTAAGACGGGTACGGTGCAGAACCCGCACGGAAAAGACCATGCCATCTTTATCGGTTTTGCCCCTAAGGACAACCCGAAGATAGCCGTGGCTATTGCGGTGGAGAATGTAGGTTTTGGCGCCACATGGGCATGTCCTGTGGCGGTGCAAATGATAGACTCATACCTTACTAAACATTATCCCGAATTGGCAGATGAACCGCAGGAATAGTATATGGGAAGGCCTGGACTGGCTTACGATAGTCATGTTCCTTCTGTTGGCATTGTTCGGTTGGATGAACATATACGGTGCCGGTTATAGTTTTGAGCAGACCGGTATCTTCTCCTTTTCCAACCGTGCCGGTAAACAGTTTGTGTGGTTGATGACAGCGTTGGTCATGGGTTTTTGTATTCTGCTCATAGACGGCAAAATATATGATATTCTCGGTTATTGGCTGTATGGAGCAACTATTCTCCTGTTACTGGTGACGCCCATCCTCGCACATGATATCAAGGGGTCCCTCTCATGGATTACGCTGGGTCCTATCAGTCTGCAGCCGGCTGAGTTTGCCAAATGTTTCACCGCCATTGCCATTGCCAAATATATGGGTCGGTATGGTTATCAGCCCCGCACATGGCGCGATTGGGTCATACCGTGTTGTATGGTATTGCTGCCGATGTTCATTATCATGGTCTTGCAGAAAGAGACCGGTTCGGCGTTAGTCTTTGCCGCATTCCTCTTGCCTTTCTACCGGCAGGGTATGACGGGTAAGATTATGGGATACGGAGTCCTGGCTATTGTGGCGGTTGTATTGGTTATGAAATTTAATCTCATACCCGATTCGGTGTTAGATAAGGTCTTGCAGCCGCACCAGAAAACGCGTATTGAGGTGTTGCTCGGTAATAAGGAAGACCCCACCGGCGCGGGTTATAATGTCAATCAGTCCCTTATCGCTATCGGTTCGGGGGCATTCAGCGGCAAAGGTTATTTGAAAGGTACGCAAACCAAGTTAAAGTTTGTGCCGGAGCAGGATACGGACTTCATTTTCTGTACGGTGGGAGAGGAATGGGGTTTTATCGGTTCAGCCGGTGTTTTGTTGCTCTATTTGGCTTTCCTGTTGCGGCTTATCGGTATTGCCGAACGGCAGAGGGATATATTCAGTCGTGTGTTCGGTTATTCGGTGGCAAGTATTTTCCTGGTGCATTTGACGATTAATATCGGTATGGTATTGGGGTTGTTGCCGGTTATCGGTATCCCGTTGCCGATGTTCAGTTACGGCGGCTCGTCGCTGTGGGGTTTCACCCTGTTGCTGTTTACCCTTTTGCGCCTGGATGCCGACCGTATCAATAAATTGCATTAACCGAATTGCGAAGACGAGAGAGAGATGTAGTACCTTTGTGGGGGAATTTGTAGATGTGAGAAAAAATTAGTAAATTTGTGGGCGAAATTGGGGGCTATATCTAAAAAAATGTACCTTTGTCGACGGAATTTGCATATATCAAAAAATAATTGTACCTTTGCAGTAGAAATAAAAACAACAATGAAAGCGAAACCATTTGTCAAATGGGTTGGCGGTAAAACACAACTCATTGACCAACTTGAAGCCCTGCTGCCTGCTGACTTTGACCAATGGGAGAATGTCACTTACATTGAGCCCTTTGTAGGCGGAGGAGCGATGCTCTTCTACATGTTACAGACACATCCCAACATCACTCGTGCTGTCATTAACGACATAAACGAGGATTTAACAACTTGTTATTGTGTAGTACGTGACCATCCCGCAGAATTAGTTGCTGCATTACAACAAATTCAAGCGGAATATTATGCCATTCACACCGAAGATGACAAAAGGGCATATTATATGCAACGGCGTGCCGAATTTAATCAAAAGAATTTAGCCCCCATTCGGAATACAACATTGTTTTTCTTCCTTAATCGTACTTGTTTTAACGGCTTATATCGTGTCAATAAGTCAGGAGCATTTAATGTGCCCTTTGGACGCTACGAAACTCCAACAATTTGTGACCCTGTTACAATTTATGCTGATAGTGAATTATTGCAACGAGTAGAAATAATGACAGGAGACTATCAAGAAACGCTTGCAATGGCACAAGGACAAACTCTATTTTATTTTGACCCTCCTTATCGTCCACTAAATGCTACGAGTAGTTTTAATGACTACACCAAAGAAACCTTTAACGATTTGGCGCAAAAGCGTTTGCGTGATTTTTGCGATAGAGTAACACATGCTGGGTATCATTTTATTATTCACCAATTATAAATCATCTTAGTAATGGCACAACAACTTTTCGTCCAAAACATTGCTATTAATATTGTCCATCAACAAACAGAAGATTATATCTGTCTAACAGATATGCTGAAAGCGAAGGATGGTGAGTTCTTTATTACGGATTGGTTGCGAAATCGTAATACGTTGGAGTATATTGGCATTTGGGAACAATTTAATAATCCCAATTTTAATTATGGCGAATTCGCCACAATTAGAAATCAAGCCGGCTTAAATAGTTTCAAAATTAGTGTCAAAGAGTTCGTCGAACGAACCAATGCTATCTGCATTCAGGCCAAAACTGGTCGTTATGGTGGCACTTATGCACATAAAGATATTGCTTTTGAATTCGCGATGTGGATTAGTCCCGAATTTAAGTTCTACATTGTACGAGATTATCAGCGGCTTAAAGAAGATGAACAAAAGGCTTTAGGTTGGTCAGTTAAGCGAGAATTGACAAAAATTAATTATCGTATTCATACAGATGCCATTAAAGAACATATTATTCCACAAAATATAACGCCGTTGCAAGCATCTTATATTTACGCAGACGAAGCAGATGTGCTAAATGTTGCTATGTTTGGTCTGACAGCAAAAGAGTGGCGAGACCAAAATCCTGATAAGAAAGGGAATATTCGTGATTATGCAGATATTAATCAATTAATTTGTTTAAGCAATATGGAGAACCTGAATGCTGTTTTTATTAATGAAGGTTTGCCACAATCTGATAGACTTATAAAATTGAATCAGATAGCCCAACAACAGATGCATATTTTGGAAGAAGTTAATCAAAAAAAGTTGAAAGCATGAGATTTTTTGTACAAGTTGAAGAGGTTTTAAGCCGGACCGTTTCTGTAGAAGCACAAGACGAAGATGAGGCTGTATCCAAAATCGAAAAATTATACAGGGATAGTGAAATAGTGCTAGATTATTCGGATTTTTGTGGTGAGCCTTCTATTGAATGTAAAGGAACGCAACAAAGTAATCCAGAATTAGAAGGGTTAGTAAGAGAGGAATATTAAGTATGACATTTTCCTTTGATACATCATTGGCACAAAAATATCATAGTAGCACACAAATAGCACGTGTGTTGACTGAAGATTGGCTGGGGAGAAATATGTATTGTCCTATATGTGGAGTCCCAGTACTAAACCATTTTGAAGCCAATCGACCTGTAGCGGATTTTTATTGTAACGAATGTCACGCAGAATATGAGTTAAAGAGCAAAGAAAGAACAACTATTGGTATAGGAGATAAGATTGTTGATGGGGAATATAATACAATGATTGGCAGAATCACAGCACTGAATAATCCTAATTTTTTCTTTCTCACTTATGCAAATAATGTAGTTCGCAATCTTGTATTGATTCCAAATTATTTTTTTACACCAAACATAATAGAAAAGCGTAAACCGCTTTCTGATAAAGCAAGACGTGCTGGGTGGACAGGATGTAACATCAATTTGACTACAATACCAGATTGTGGCAAAATATATGTTGTTAAAGACTCTGTTGAGTTAGACCATGAAATAGTTCATAACCAATATCTACAAGCAGCAGAACTGCGAACTACCTCATTGACCAGTAGAGGATGGTTAATGGATGTCCTTTTGTGTGTAGAGAAATTGGATGATAATTTCACATTGGAAGATATGTATCATTTTGTAGATGTATTACAGCAAAAACATCTTGATAACAATAATGTGGAAGCGAAGATAAGACAGCAGTTGCAAGTGTTGCGTGATAAGGGTATTTTGGAGTTTACTAACAGAGGACATTATTCCAAGATAAAACATTCTTATTAACTGGATTTGGACTGCAGAACAACTGCAACAAATGGGCTTTAGCGCTGAACATGCTCCATACTATGCCGTCGTGCGCTTTGACCCGACAAAGGAAGTTCCTTTTGACAAACTACCCAAGCTAAAAAAAGGCAGACAAACCAATGTGGCAGACATCCAACCCATTAGCGAATTTATAGGAATAAAATAATCCTTATTCTTAATAATCGGCAATAAAACAGATATTTTTCAGATTTGACACAAATTTTTTCCAGTGCTACGGGGGTGCTAGGGGGAAAGACACGGCAGAGACCGATGCGCCAAAGGGTGGAGAGTGTCGGTCAAGTGTCGGCTGATCCTCGACTAAAAGACCTATCAATATGGCGACCACCGGGCGACCACAGATAAGGATGACTTAATGCCTGCAAGCCAAACAAAAAATACATCTCAGATATTTTTCAGATACATCACAGATCCGGCACAATGCTCCGTTAATACTCCGTTATTGCTCCGTTAAAAGACACGGAATTTT
>JAZUGJ010000145.1:0-7160 GCA_045641145.1 Paludibacteraceae bacterium | reverse complement strand
AAGGTGTAACCGTAACGCACGGCACGGCGTAAGATACGGCGAATCACATAACCGGCTTTCTCGTTACTCGGCAACTGACCGTCCGTAATAGCAAACGCAATAGTACGGATATGGTCGGCAATGACGCGCATCGCGATATCCGTATTCTCGTCCTTGCCGTATTCGCACGCCGTCAATTCGCCGATGCGGTGCAGCATAGGTTGGAACACATCCGTATCGTAGTTACTCTGTTTGCCTTGGATCGTGCGTACCAAACGCTCAAAGCCCATGCCGGTATCAATCACTTTCTTGGCAAGCGGCTCCAGCGAACCGTCCGCTTTGCGGTTGAACTGCATAAACACGATATTCCATATCTCAATTACCTGCGGATGGTCTTTATTCACCATCTCGCGTCCGGGCACTTTCTTTTTTTCCTCTTCGCTACGGCTGTCCACATGTATCTCCGAACAGGGACCGCAGGGACCCGTATCGCCCATCTCCCAGAAATTATCATGTTTATTACCGTTGATGATATGGTCTTTAGGCAGATGTTTCTCCCAGATAGCGGCTGCCTCGTCGTCGCGGCTCAACCCTTCCTCTTTGCTGCCCTCAAATACGGTGGCGTACAAGTTATCGGGATTGATTTTCAGTACATCTACGATATATTCCCATGCAAAATCGATGGCTTCCTGCTTGAAGTAGTCGCCAAACGACCAGTTGCCCAACATCTCAAACATGGTGTGGTGGTACGTATCGTGTCCCACCTCTTCCAGGTCGTTGTGTTTACCGCTCACACGCAGACATTTCTGACTGTCTGCCACACGGGGGTATTTAATCGGGTCGTTGCCCAAGATGATACCCTTCCACGGGTTCATACCGGCATTGGTAAACATCAGTGTCGGGTCGTCCTTAATAACCATCGGTGCACTCGGCACTACTTGGTGTCCCTTACTTGCCATAAAATCCAAGAAGGACTGTCTTATCTCTTTGCTTGTCATATCTTTATAAAATTACTTCTCTAAACTTAAAACTTCCCTTTAGTCCTTAAACTCCTCCTTCGGCGGAACGAAGAACCTGTTCACAGGCCGCTCGGGACGCGGTGGCTCGGCAATCACCAGCGGGTCTTTATTAATCTCGGCAGTCGTGGCACGGTTACGCAGTATATCCAACGCCATGAACAGAGCATGGTTGAAACTGAGTGCCGACGCCTCGTTCTTGCCTGCCACATCGTATGCCGTCCCGTGATCGGGCGAGGTGCGCACAATAGGCAAACCGGCGGTGTAGTTCACGCCCGACATATCGAGCGATTTGAACGGTATGAGTCCTTGGTCGTGATACATAGCCAGCACGGCATCGAAGTGGATATATTTACCTGCGCCGAAGAACCCGTCTGCGCTATACGGACCGAAAGCGTCTATTCCTTCGTCATTGGCTTTTTTGATGGCAGGACGAATGACTTCCTCTTCCTCTTTGCCTATCAGTCCGTTGTCGCCGGCATGAGGGTTAAGTGCCAACACGGCGATACGCGGACGGCGTATCAAGAAGTCCTCCTGCAAGGTCTTTTTCAGTATGCGCATTTTCCGCATCATGCGTTCTTCCGAAATCATGCTTGGAACTTTACTTACGGGTGTGTGGTTACATACCAGCGCTACACGCATACATTCGCTCACCATCATCATCAGACTATCCTGTCCTTGCTCGGCGAACACCGAGTTCAGGTATTCGGTATGTCCCGAAAAAGTGAACCGGTCGCTTTGTATATTGGCTTTGTTGATAGGCGCAGTAACCAGTGCCTGCACTTTGCCTGCTTTCAGGTCTTTGCAGGCGCGTTCCAAACTCTTGAACGAAGCCAGTCCCGCTGCCGGTGTCATCTCGCCTATTTGCAGGGGGGTGTCGTCACCGTAACAGGTAACAAGATTCAGTTTACCCTCTTTCGCGCCTTCTATATTATCCACCACATTGAACTGCATATTATGCAACTCGGCGTCCAGCGTTTGCAGGTGCGCTTTTAAGATTTTGTAGTTGCCATATACAACGGGCGTACATACTTCCGTCACATACGAGTCAAACAGACCTTTCAGGATAATTTCATACCCCACGCCGTTTATATCACCGGCGGTAATTGCTATAATCGGTTTCATGTTGAGTTGAATTGATTAATCGGTTAATCGGTGAACCGATGAATTTTATCGTATCTGAGTTTATCTAAGTCGTAGTTTTTGCGTTCCTCGTCTTTGTAGCCGAGCGAGATGACGCACAGCACATTCAGGTTTTCGGGTATGCCGAATAATGCCCGCACTGTTTTTTCCGAGTCCTCGCGGTTATACACTTGGCACCAGCATGCACCCAGCCCCTGTTCCTCAGCTGCCAGCAATATATGCTCGGCTGCAATAGCCCCATCCGCCTGCCAAGTATCCGTCAACGAACTATCCACCGCCACCACAACTGCCGCCGTCGCCGTCTCAAACATCTGACTCCCGTAGGTCTTAACGCCCGCCAACTGCCGAAGCACCGATTCACCGGTTCCCCGACTTACCGATTCCCCCATCACAAAGAACTCCCACGGATTAGTCCGTTTGGACGACGGTGCCATCAGCGCACACTGTAGCAGGTAATCTATTTTCTCACGCTCCACAACCCGGTCGCTATACTTGCGTATCGACCTGCGTTGCTGACATAATTCTAAAAAACTCCCCATACTTCGGCAATATTCATAATTCCGCGCAAAATTACAAAAAAATTTTGGAATATGCAAATTTTTCTGTACCTTTGCACCATGAAACGCATATTTTTCTTATCGGTTATTATCCTCTGCGCCTTTACGGGCTGCAAAAACGCCGCCGGCACCACCAAAGTGTCCGCTACCGGCAGTATCTACGAGTGTCTGGTCGTATGCCCCGAAAACATTTACGAACCTATCCAAACCGTCATGGAAGCCGACATGCCCTGTCTGCCACAGATGGAGCCCTATTTCACCCTCTCCCATGTTTCCAATGCGGCATTTGACGACTTTCTCAAACCCACCCGCAATATCCTGTTGGTGGACATAGACCCCGACCGCTACACCACCCTCAAAGCCAAGTTCTCCGTTGATTACTGGTCGCACCCGCAGGTTATTTACCGCATTCAGTCGCCCGACAGGGATGCTTTTCTTGCTTATTGGCAGACCAACGGCGAGGCAATCCGCGACTGGTTTGTCCGTCAGGAATTGGAGCGTCAGGCATCTTTCTATCGTGCTTATACGGACAAAGATTCGCGCCAAGCCCTACAACGCCGCTTCCACGCGGATATGCTTATTTCCGAAGATTACCAACTCATTAAGGACACCGCCGCCTTCCTCTGGTGCTGCAACAATAAAGGCACGCTCCGCCGTGACTTAGTCATTTATAGTTATCCCTACACCGACCTTAATACATTCACGCTCGATTACCTGTGTAACAAGCGCGACAGCATTCTCGGACATTTCATTTCCGCCTCGGTGCCGGGTTCATACATGGGTACCGAATACAATATCTTCCCGCCTCAACTGCGCCAACTCAGCGTGCAGAAAGACGGTTTTGCGTATGAAATTCGCGGACTATGGAAAATAAAAGGCGGTGAAGCGATGGGCGGTCCCTTTGTATCTTTCACGCGCCTGGACGAAACCAATCAGCGGGTCATTACCGCCGAGGTCTTTGTTTATGCTGCAGGGCAGAAAAAGCGCAACGCACTCCGCCAGGCGGAAGCTATGCTTTACACCCTCCAACTGGAGCAAGAAATTTCCGCATTGCCGGAAATACAATCCAGTCCGGCAAATGATTGATTATCGGGACGATAATGTAGTTCCACCCGCCCGGCATACAGCGTTTGCGTCGGGTTGTAAATAGCACTTTCAATGCCCTTTCTGTCAGCCGTTCCGGCGACATGGTAATACCGCACACCCGCAGTAGTCGGGCATATCGTTCGTCAAACGGCAACAGCCCCGTATCGGTCGAGCCGGGCGTCACCGCCAGCACATGCACACCGTTTTCCTGCATCTCATACCAGTACGCACGGCTGAAATTCAGCACATAGCCCTTGGTCGCGTTGTAGCATTGTATGCCCGGCATCGCCATCCAGGCGGTCATTGAACTCATGTTCAGTATATACCCCTTTTTCCGGTTTGCCATCTCTTTGCCGAATAGTTGGCATAGTTTGGTCATCGTCACCACATGCAGCATCAGCATCGTCTCTATCTTGGCAGTCGGGACATCGCTCAGCAACTGAAAAATCAGCATGCCGGCATTGTTCACCAGCACTTCTACCTCCAACCCGTTTTCCGTGCAGTAAGCATATATTTTCTCGGCAGCATCGCAGCCGGCGAGGTTCATATATAGCGTCCGTGCCTCTACGCCGTATTCGTCATGAATGGCTTGGGCTGTTTCCTGCAGTTCTTTTTCTTGGTTGCTGACCAGCAACAGGTTGTATCCGTAGTCGCGTGCCAATGTCCGTGCATAGCGCAGTCCAATCCCTGACGATGCACCGGTAACTAATGCATATTGTTTCATCGCTTCCAATTTTTATTGTGCAAATATACAACTTTTTTTTGACATGCACAAATGTTCTTATTTTTTTATTTCACAAAAATATTTGGCAGTTTCAAAAATTTGTATTACCTTTGTGGCGAATTTCAATCCCTAATCACCTATGATTACGACTTTGCTTATTGCGGTACTGACATTGATGGCCGGTATCGGTATATTCCTCGTGGCATGTCAAATGATGTCCACTAACCTGGAAACGGCAGGTAGTGAGCGACTCAAAACAATGTTCTCCAAAGCCGCCCGTAGCCGTTGGCTCGGTGTCGGAATAGGTGCATTAGGCACGGCTGCTATCCAGTCTTCCGGTGCCACTACAGTCATGGTGATTGGTTTCGTCAATGTGGGCATCATGTCCCTCACGCAAGCCGCCACTATCATATATGGCGCCAACATCGGTACCACTATCACCGCCCAGATTGTGGCATTAGGCATGTTCGGCAATGGCGGAATATCCACAACCACATTGTTTGCTGCATTAGCAGGCGTGGGTGCCTTCATCGCCTTATTTGCCAAAGCCGATAAGCTTAAAACAATAGGCGGCATCATAACCGGATTCGGTATGTTGTTCGTCGGTTTAAGCATGATGAGCAGTGCAATGGGCAATTTTGCCGCGATGGAAGAAATCCGGCTTTTCCTCGCTCAAATTAAAAACCCCGTCTTGTTGGTATTGTTAGGTACCGTTCTTACGGCGATTATCCAGTCTTCTTCGGTGACGACATCTATTGCACTGACTATGGTGGTTGCCGGACTAATCAATCTGGAGCAGGGTATTTATCTGACCTTGGGTTCCAATATCGGTTCTTGCGTGGTGGCAATTATTGCAGGTATGACTTCCGGAATCAATGCCAAGCGGACCTCTTTGATTCACTTGCTGTTTAACTGCTCCGGTGTTATTGTGTTTATGCTTTTGGCGTTGGTAATGAATATCGTATCCGGAAACCAGCTCAATCTTGGCGTACTCTTTGAGCGGATGTTCCCCTCTGCACCGCAATTGCAGTTGGCAATGTTCCACACCATATTCAATATATGCACGGTACTCATCATGATGCCCCTAACCGATATGTTGGTAAATATTGTGTGCCGAATGATTCCCGACAGATCGGCAGAGACACCGCTGTCTGAACAACCGCATTATTATTTTCTGGACGAGCACATGTTGCGTACACCTATCATCGCTGTACGCCAAACCAAACTGGAAATAGAGAATATGGCTTCTCTCGCACTCCGAAACTACGATATCTCGCTGCAAACCATTTGCCGGTTAGATTTTTCGCAGATGGAGGAGTTCACTCGGAACGAGAAACAACTCAATTTCCTCAATCATTCATTAGTGTCCTATATCATCCGTCTGAATGAAAAATCTCTGACAGACGAAGACCACCGTTATTTGACAGGGGCTATTCGGACTATATCCGACTTGGAGCGTATCGGCGATTACGCGGAAAATATCACGGAATATGCCACATTGATGGCGGACAAGAAAGAACGCTTTACCAACGATGCAATAGAAGAGATTGAGCAAATGAGAGATTTGATTTTCGAGGTCTATCAGAATGTCATGAAAGCATATATGGATAGCGATATTGATGCTTATTGGCAAGCGCACCGATACGAAGACCAAGTGGATGACTTGTGCGACAAGATGTCCGCCAACCATGTAGAGCGTATGACAAAGGGATTATGCACACCGTTAGTGGGTGCGCAATACCTCGAATTGGCAAGCAATAGTGAGCGTATTTCCGACCACTTAATCAATGTGGGCAAAACAATCAAGGGACTTTATCAGAAATAATATATCCCTATTTTGCAAATAAAATAATTAACTTTTTGCCCAATTTATTTGCACATGTAAAAAAAAAGCAGTACTTTTGCAGTCGCATTCGATTCAAGTGCATGCTTAATCACAATGCCACGGGGTATTAGCTCATCTGGTAGAGCGTAACGTTCGCAATGTTAAGGTAAGGGGTTCGAGTCCCCTATACTCCACCAAAGCGAGTGGTATATACGGTCTTACTTAAAGCAAGAACCCAAGCCCAAAAGCAAAAAATATCAAATCGCAACTTTGTTGTGGATTGAAGAGGAGGAATCGCGAGCCGCCTAATTTGCAAGGCAAATTCATTTCGGTGAGCGGATTCCGACGAAAGGAAAGTTGTCTGAGTGGTCGAAAGAGCCACACTCGAAATGTGGTGTACGCATTACGTCGTACCGGGGGTTCGAATCCCTCACTTTCCGCAAGCGGAAAGCTCGGGAATGAGCAGAAACGCAGAAACGAAAACGGGAGTCCAATTGGGCTTCCGTTCTTTTGTACAGTATGTCGGACAATAGGAACTTGTTCATAATTGGCTGACAAGATGGACAAATATGGAGACACATCGTGTCGTTTGTTTCTGCCTTTCTGCTATGAGTGTGGTAAGCGCTTGCAAGGATGCTCCTGGCAAGGTTTAGGAATTCGGAGGAATTGCGAATTTACGAGCAAGGGAGTGCCGAATCCCTCACTTTATTTTTGCGTAGCAGATGAGGATGAGGGTTATGATGGTTAAGTTGCATATTTCAAGCCAGGAGAAACCTCTAACAAATAGCATAACTATTCCTGCTATCCATCGCAAAGCAAAGAGTGTTTCA
>JAZUGJ010000144.1:0-7371 GCA_045641145.1 Paludibacteraceae bacterium | reverse complement strand
GGTATCACAGTAGGTAACGCTATCCGTCGCGTGCTTTTGGGCTCGTTAGAGGGTTTCGCAATCTGCTCGATCAAGATCAATGGTATTGATCATGAATTTGCTACTATCCCCGGTGTCATCACTGATGTTACCAACTTGATTCTTAATCTCAAACAGGTTCGTCTCGCCCGTAAAGAGGGTGTTGAGGCGGAAGAAGAAACGGCAACACTCCGTGTCCGCAAGTCACAGGCATTCATGGCGGGCGACTTGAACAACGCGCTGCAAAACTTCGAGGTTTTGAACCCCGATTTGCAGTTGGCGGAAATGGATATTACCGCAGATTTTGAGATTACCGTATCTATCAACAAGGGACGCGGCTATGTGCCTGCGGACGAGAACCGCGACGACAAAGCCCCCATTGGTACATTGGCTATTGATTCCATCTACACACCTATCCGCAATGTCAAGTTCGCCATTGATTCGTACCGTGTTGAACAGCGTACGGACTATGAGAAACTGACGCTCGAAATTATCACGGATGGCTCTATCAGCCCGAAGGAAGCCCTTAAAGAGGCAGCCAAACTGCTGATTTACCATTTCATGCTGTTCAGTGATGAGCGCATTATTCTGGAAGAAGAGAATATCAAGGGCAATAATGCACTTGATGAGGAAATTCTTCGTATGCGTCAGTTGCTTAACCAGCGATTGCAGGATATGGACCTCAGCGTCCGCGCGCTTAACTGCTTAAAGGCCGCTGAAGTGGATACACTGGGTGCATTGGTTAAGTACCACCGTGCTGACTTATTGAAGTTCCGCAATTTCGGTAAGAAATCACTGACCGAATTGGACGAACTTCTTGAGCGTAACGGCTTGGCATTCGGTATGGATATTAGCAGATACAGACTGAACGAGTAATACCGTTCTAATCAGTTTAACATGTTAAAGTTAAAGCAAAAATGAGACACAATAAGAAATTCAATCATCTTGGCCGCAAAGCCGCTCATCGCGGTGCTATGCTGTCGAACATGGCTTGCTCGCTTATTATGCACAAGCGCATTTCGACCACGCTGGCTAAAGCCAAGGCGCTCCGTATCTATGTGGAGCCGCTGCTGACTCGTGCTAAAGAGGACAACATGGCGAACCGCCGTCTTGTTTTCTCCGAGTTGAAACAAAAAGAAGTTGTAACCGAGTTGTTCCAGAATGTGGCTGAGAAAATCGCCAACCGTCCCGGTGGCTACTGCCGCATCCTTCGCACCGGTTTCCGTCTGGGTGATGCCGCAGAGATGTGTATCATCGAGTTGGTGGACTACAACGAGAACATGCTGAAAGAGAAGAAAGCCGCCAAGAAGACGACTCGCCGCGCAGGTGCCAAGAAAGCCGCTGCCAAAGCCGAGGAAGCCGAAGTGGTTGCTGAACCTGCAGCAGAAGAAGCCAAAGCCGAATAAGTCGGACAGGCAATAAAGGAAAGTGCGATTTCGTGAAGAAACCGCACTTTTTTGTGTTTTTATACAGGGCGTAAGGACTGTGTATATTTGATTTAGTGGAATAACGTGGAAACTAAAAAAGTGAAAAAAGTTTCCAAAATGTTTGGTCAAGTCAATTATTTTTTGTATTTTTGCACCGTTTTTCGGCGTAAGAAAACCATGAAACTATATATATGACTGACAATCAGCGTGAAAACATTATTCGTGCGGCATCGGAAAAGATGCGCCTGTTAGGTATCCGCTCTGTATCAGTGGACGATATCTGTCAAGACTTAGGTATGTCTAAAAAGACTTTCTATGTCTATTTTGAGACCAAAGACGCCTTGATAGACGAACTGTTGCAGCGCCGTGAACAGGAGATGTTGGACGACCTTAACCGCAAAACAAAAGGTAAGACTGTCATGAATCTGCTGCTCAATTTTATGAAGGTGATGCGCGATTTGAAAGATGTGCGCCAAGTGCCTCCCCTTCTTTATGATCTGAAGAAATACTATCCGCAGCAGTTGAAAGACCACTTGCAGCGGCTCAAAATGATGAACCGTGACATCTCGGCACGCTTTTTGCAACAAGGCATAGACGAGGGGATGTTTCGAAAGGACTTAGATGTTGCCGCCTCGGCACGCATATTGGCATCGTTGCATCAGGTCATGATAGACAAGATGACCGAAGCCAACAATCATCCCACGATTGTAGCGGACACTAAATTGGCGATGGATATTTTCTTCCGCGGATTGGTGAGTGAAGAAGGGTTGAGGAATATGAGACGGGCAACCAATAGTTAAGGTGAAAGATTAAAGATTAAAAAGATATGAAAAGATTTGGTATTTTTGTGGCGGTCGTGATGCTAATGACCTTGTCTATGTACGGGCAGGATGGCTATTCGGCGGACTCTATCCGCCAGTTATTGGCTGCCATGTCCGAGCCGCAATATGCGGGCAAATTAGTGCTGTCTATTAAAGACGCACAGGACTATGCGGTGCAGCAGAACCGCACCTTGCAAAATGCATCGTTGGAGGTAAAGAAAGCCCATGCACAACGCTGGCAGACCATTGCTTCTATTCTGCCGCAGGTAGATGCTTCGGCACAGTATATTAATATGTGCAAGTACGAAATGGAATTTGGTGCCAGTAAATCAAGTGGCACGGAGATGACACCCGCCCAAAAGATGGAGGTCGCCCAGTTTATGGGTACTTATCCCTATATAGGCGGTATGCTCCTTTCGTCTTCTTCCGGACAGAAAATAACCATGCCGGATTATGTTACGGCGGGCGGTTCTGCCAGTATGGGACTGAACGGACAAGCCATTGTAGGCATTCTTATCAACAATATTGCTATTCAGATGCAGGATATTTCGCGCGACCAGTCCGAGTCTAACCTGCGTGCCAATGTGGTGGAAAGTTATATGGCGGTATTGGTGATGGAGGATATTGTCCAATTGATGGACAGCAGTCTGCAGAACGTGCGCAAACTGGCTTCTCAAACGCAACGTATGGCGGAGGTAGGAACGGTGGAGCAGACCCAAGCCGACCAGATTCAGGTGCGTGTTAACCAACTGAGTAATTCGCTTGCTGCCAATAAGCGCAGTCTCATTTTGGCATACAATGCCCTGCGCGTCCTCTTGGATGTGCCTGCCGAAACCGAACTGCAATTGACCAATACGCTTGACGAACTGCTGAACGTGGAGAACACGCTTGGCGTGCTGTTGGAAAACTTTAATATCAATAATAACTACGACTATCAACTGCTGCAAAAAAATGTCGAACTGGCGAAGAAAAACGTCAGCATGGCGGCATGGGCATACGGCCCGACGGTGGGTGCCACCTATCAATATACCTATCGCTACAATATTCAGGAAGGTGGTTTTAATATGACTCCGCCGAATATGGTCGCCGTCAGTTTCAGTATGCCGTTGTGGTCCAGCGGCAAGCGTGCTGCCGGTGTAACCGAGAAGAAAATAGCCCTTCAGGAGGCACAAAATACATTGGCTGAAACCCGTGATAATTTGGGCATTCGGTATCAGCAACTGCGCTATAATCTCGCCAATGCTTACGAGACATATATGACCGAAAAGGAAAACTTGGATGTTACCCAGAGGGTAATGGACCAAATTACCAATAAGTATAACTGGGGTGCTGCGTCGTCGCTCGAACTGACCAACGCCAGCAACGACCTTATTAATGCCCAATCGACTTATGTCAACGCCGTGTTGACGCTGGTCAATGCGGAAGTGGAACTGGATAAATTCTTAAACAATAAATAATATGAAAAAAATTGTGTACTTTATGATCGCAGTTGTTGCTTTGACGGCTTGCGGCAAACAACAAACCGCTGAGCAGGAACAAGAGAAAAAGGAAGTTGTCAAGACGATGATTCTTCAACCGCGCTCTATTCAGCGAATCCTGCAACTGTCTGCCAATTTGCAGGGCTACGAGACCGTCAATATCGCCCCGTCCGTTACCGGGCACATTGAGCACATCTATGTAGAGGTGGGTGATAAGATGACGAAGGGGCAGGACTTGGTACGCATGGACGAGACTCAGTACAAGCAAGCCAAATTAACAATGGGTAACCTTGAGGTGGAAAAGCGCCGTATGGACGCTCTCATCGAGACCGGCTCGGTCAGCCAGCAGGCATACGACCAAATCAAACTCAGTTACGACCAGACGAAGGAAAATCTTGATTTTCTGGCTTCTAATACTTATGTCAAAGCGCCGATGAACGGTGTTATTTCCGCCAAGAACTACGAGGACGGCGAACTATATGCCGGCAATCCTATTCTGGTGCTGACCCAGACCGACCGTCTTAAAGCACTGATTGCCATTCCGGAGAGTTATGTGCCACAGGTGAAGGAAGGTATGAAACTGACGCTCAAATCGGAAATCTATCCTGACCGTGAGTTCCCTGCCTTTATCGAGGTGGTCTATCCGACGGTGGATGCGTCGTCCCACACTTTCCAGTGTAAGGTGCAAGTGCCTAACGCACAAGGATTGTTGCGTCCGGGTATGTATATCACCACTACGCTGCCTTTGGGCGAAGCATCGGTGATTGCTGTGCCGTATCAGAGCGTAGAGAAATTGGTGGGTGCCAACGACCGCTATGTGTTCCTTAATAACAACGGGCGCGCACAACGCGTGGCGGTCACCCTCGGCCAGCGTTTCGGAGAAGATATAGAGATTATCGCTCCCGAAATAGTGCCCGGTGCCGAATATGTTTATGTGGGACAGCATCGTCTCGTTGATGGTGTCAAACTGCAAGTAACCGAATAACCAATAACCTTTCACCAATTAAACTCTAACCAAGTTATGAGTATCTACAAAACAGCCATACAAAAACCGGTAACGACCCTGCTTATCTTTGTGGCGGTCATTATTATCGGTCTGTACAGTTTTACCCAACTGCCTATTGACCAGTTCCCCGAGATGGACCCGCCGTATATCACGGTGATGACCACCTATCCGGGGGCTTCCGCGTCCGAGATGGAAACTAACGTGACCAAAGTCATGGAGAATGCCCTCAACTCGACCGACCACCTTAAACACTTGACTTCCAAGTCCAAGGATAATATATCGATGGTCACCCTCGAACTGGAGTGGGGGTGTAATATCGATGAGGCGGTGAACGATATCCGTTCCTTTGTCGATATGGTAAAGGATAACCTGCCCGACAACTGCGGTACGCCCGTTATCTTCAAACTATCCACATCCTCGATGCCTATCTGCCAGTATTCATTCACGGCGGACGAGAGTTATGCCGGCTTGGATAAACTGCTTAACGACGAGATAGTGCCCCAGTTGAACCATATTGACGGTATCGGTAATATCTCCCTGTCCGGCTCGCCTGACCGCTATGTCTATGTGGACCTCGACCAGCAGAAACTGGACGCTTACGGTATATCCTTGGAGCAGGTGGGACAGGTCGTTTCTGCCAATAACCTCAACCTCTCGTCCGGTACGGTCAAAATGGATAAGGAACAGTACCAGATGCAGGTGCGCAGTGAGTTCGTGGAGAGCCGCGAGATTGAGAACTTGATGGTAACCATGACCCCACGCGGACAGCAGGTCTTTATCCGTGATATAGCCACGGTGCGCGATACGATTAAGGACCTCACATTGGACGAGAAAACCAACGGCCGCGAGTCCGTGCGTCTTATTGTCGCCAAACAGACAGGTGCCAACACGGTGCAGGTCTGCAAGGAGGTCAAAGCCGAATTGGAGCGCATTCAGAAACAGATCCCGTCCGACATCAAGATTGAGAAGATTTACGAGTCCAGCGAGAACATCCAGAACTCCATCAATTCACTGGAGGAATCGGTCTTGTACGCTCTTTTGTTCGTCGTTTTGGTAGTGCTCTTCTTCCTGGGTAAGTGGCGTGCCACATTCATCATCGGTATCACTATTCCTATTGCCTTGATTACGGCGTTTGCCTACCTCAAACTGGTAGATTCGTCTATCAATATCATCTCCCTCTGCTCGCTGACTATCGCTATCGGTATGGTGGTGGACGATGCCATCGTGGTCTTGGAGAATATCACCCGCCATGTAGAGCGTGGCGAGCATCCCCGTGAGGCGGCTATCTATGCCACTAATGAAGTCTGGGTGTCCGTTATTGCTACCACCCTCGTGTTGGTCGTTGTGTTCGTACCGCTGACGATGGTGAACGGTATGGCAGGTATCATGTTCCACGAACTCGGTTGGATTGTGACAATCGTCTGCTGTACATCTACTATCGTGGCTATCACACTCACACCTATGCTGTGTTCTAAACTGCTCAAACCGCGTAGGGTGCATGTGGACGAGAACGGCGAGCTGATTGACGACGATGCCAATAACAAGAATTGGTACGACCGCACCGTGGTGCATTGGCTCGATGTCGTGGACGATTGGTATGCCAAATCTCTGGGCTGGTGCCTCAAACATAAAGCCGTTACGCTCTGCTGCCTGTTCGCCTTCTTCCTGCTCAGTCTGCTGCCTGTGCTCACCGGCAAAATCGGCTTCGACTTTATGCAGGAGCAGGATAACGGACGACTCAATGTAACGATTGAACTGCAACGCGGTACGCGTATTGAGGAGACCCTCAAAACAGCTCGCAAACTGGAGGCACGCTTCTATGAACTTGTGCCCGAGATTGAACTGATTAACACCTCCGCCGGTTCGAACGACGATGCCACCATCGCTGCCATGTTCTCCTCCACGATGAACAATAAGATTTCTATGACGGTTCGTACTAATAAGAAATGGCAGCGTCAGCGTTCTATCTTTGAGATTGCCGAGGTGCTCCGTCAGGAGATGGCGCGCTATCCCGAGATAACCGACTACCAGGCCACCGCATCCAGCGGTATGGGCGGTCAGCAGGCACAGACGGTTGATATAGAGGTTTATGGCTACGACTTTGCTGCCACCAGCCAGATGGCGGAGAAAATCAAGTCCCTCACCAAACAACTGCCCGGCGCGCGCGACGTAACAATCTCCCGCGAGGAGGACCGTCCCGAAATCAAGATATCCGTGGATAAGGAAAAAGCGTCCCGTCTCGGACTCACCTCCGCCACCATCTCCCAGTACCTGCGCTACCGTATCAACGGTATGAACTGCGGCTACTTGAAGGAGGACGGCTCGGAGTATGATATACTCGTCCGACTCAAAGAGGAGAACCGCAACTCCATTGAGGATATAGCCGATTTGACTATCCCGACACCTGCGGGCACTCGGGTCAAACTCAGCGAGGTTTGTACCATCGGTGAGTATTGGGCACCGCCTACTATCGAGCGCAAAGCGCGTCAGCGTATCGTCACGATTAAAGTCTTCCCTTATAAGACTTCTATGGGCGATTTGGCGCGCGAGATAGAAGCTAAAGTGATGCCCGAAATAGAGTTCCCCACCGGCTATAGTTACCGCCTTGCAGGTACATTCGA
>JAZUGJ010000143.1:0-4213 GCA_045641145.1 Paludibacteraceae bacterium | reverse complement strand
ATGATAAGAAAGTAACAAATGAAGATTTTATGAATTGGTTAAATAAAAACCTTGATAACTTTACTGAGGGAGATTCACTCCATCGTATACCTACTATTATTAAATTAAAAAATTTAGACACTGATGAGCAAGCAAAGTATTGGTTTAATCAGTGGGTAAAATTAGCGAAGTCTGTAAGAACTCCATATACTACTTGTCAATATATGCCAGATGTCGATAACTTTAATATCAAAGTTGTAAAACTATACAAAAACGGCGTTGAAGTAAAACGGCAGTTAGTACCGATTGTTTAAGCTATCAGCTACTTGTTAAAATACAGGTAGCTGATTTTTTATTTATAACCGTCACTGCGTAAAGACGACTGTCATATGACTTGCTAAACATCCCCTGTACGACGACCGTCGCGCCAATGTCTCCGCCAACGTATCGCTTAGCAAGTGTTATAACCAGCCTCCTGGATCCAGATACTCAAGTGTTAAGTGTTGAATAATAACCCTATACATATGCTTGACAACTATTATATGTTCATATATAATTATAACTGTCAGATGGATGACACAAACAAACACACATTAAAGGAGATATTGTACTATGTCTAACGTTTCAGTGATTTTTAACGGTTTTGATTTCTATGATGACTATATTGAGGATATTGAAAATGAGTATCCTGATGCCACCGAGGATGAAAAGTGGAACATCGCATACGACTGGAATAACCTTGACTATGAAGACCTTATCGCCAGTACTGATAACAGTGTTGTAAAAAATGACATTATCTGCCTTGCAGACCTCGGTTTGTGGAATGGTAGAAGATTTGGATACAAGTTCATTGATACTCTTAAAGATGTATTCGAATCAAATTATGACCCCGTTTGGTATGTAGATGGTGATGAGCTGAAATGCGATGAGTACCATCACGACGGTACAAATCATTTCACCTACAGAGAAGTCATTGATGACAATATATACTACGTAGATGAGATGACTCAGGAAGTCATTGATACGATGACCAAGCCTATCGGTCAGACAGTATTGAAAATGCTCTATGGTGAATAACGAAAGAGAAAAAGGACAGCCGAAAGGCTGTCTTTTTTTTTTATTATCAGTTTTCTTACAGCAGTCTCGCCTTTCTCGTAGAGTTGCTAAACACACACTGAGGGAGGGGAGGACGACGACGGGATGTGAGGAGGGTAGCGCTTAGCAAGTGTTACCACGAGAATGGACGACAACGATACCTACAAGATACGCTTGACATATAAGATTATCTATGGTAATATTATATTGCAATGAGGGAAACACCTCAATTAAAATTGAAATGGAGATTTATTACTATGGCAGCAGAAGTAGAAACTATGTTCTATACATCTAATGAAGAGAACGGCAGATTCGTCCCTTGGCACGGACTTGGCACAGAGGTTGCAGAAGCACCGAATTCCGCAGAAGCCCTTAAGCTTGCAGGACTTGATTGGGAAGTGAAGAAGATTCCTGTTATCAACGGTCTGTCAATGGGAATCATCCCTGATTATTACGCAAATACTCGCATATCTGATAATGCTACCCTTGGTATCGTAAAGACCAAATATCAGATAGTACAGAATAAGGAAGCGTTTGATTTCACTGATAGTCTTCTTGGAGAAGGTTGCAAATATGAGACAGCGGGCTCCCTTAGAGATGGAAAGACGATTTGGCTTTTGGCAAAAATGCCTACTACACAAATCCTCGGTGATGATGTCGAGCCTTTCCTCTGTTTCACAAATTCACACGATGGCAGTGGTGGAGTAAAGGTATGCCTCACTCCGACAAGGGTTGTTTGCAATAACACTCTTAATTTCGCTCTCAGCAATGCAAAGCGTGTGTGGGCAGCAAGACATACCAGTAGTGTTCAGAGTAAGCTTGAAGAAGCAAGAGAAACACTCGGACTTGCACAGCTTTATATGGAAGAGCTTAACAATAAGGCAGAAGAACTTGCAACATATAAAATCAGCGATAGTGAGCTTGAAAAGATTGAGAATCTTCTGTTCGCATATAACGCTGAAAAGGATAGCAAAAAGAAGTGCACAGTTATGGAAGACCAAAAAGAAGCATTCCATCTCTGCTACCTCGCTCCCGACCTCTTTGACTACAGAAATACTGCTTGGGGCGTTGTTAATGCAATGGCAGATTTCGTAGACCATTCCAAACCCGCAAGACTTACCGAAAACTATCAGGAAAACAATTGGTCAAATATAATGAACGGACATAAGCTTCTTGACAGATGCTATGACCTCGTAGGAAGTGGTGAATTCTCACTCTGATAAAAAAAATTAAAAGCACCCGCTTGGGTGCTTTTTTTATTATTTGATATTTCGGATTGCACGCCACTCGAATACATACTTGCTAAGGTTGCAACGTACAGCTCAGCGGAACCGCAAGTGCCTTGCGCTGTTTACCTTTAGCAAATCAAACCAACCTACTGACGCTACAGCTCCTATGTACATATGCTTGACATTATATCATTGTGATAGTATAATTATTACAATAAATCAGCTAAGGAGACTATCACGATGGAGCGTATTTACAAATGCAAGGACTTCACTCTTAAGTCATTTAGACAAGGAAGCCGTATTCAAGGGAAACCTGAATACGCATATACTGCAATATATCATTATAAGGATGGAAGAACATATCAGCTCCGAAATATCTTTTATACTAAGAAATCTGCAAGGCAGTATATTAGTAAGTTAGTTAAGGAGCTGAACGGCACTATAAATAATCATATGAATAATAAAAAGTAACATATTCAATTGACAACTGTTACTTCTCATGATATAATTTTATTGTTCGTTAAACAAAGCGAATTTCAATTTAAAAATGATTAAAGGAGATTCACAATGAACACTTACAACATCTTCTATACAACCGCTGATGGCACTTATGGGAATATTAAAGTCGAGGCATCAGATAGAAAAGATGCCTACATAAAAGCTGAAAATATGCTTAAGAAGAAAGGCATTGTTCCGAGAACTGCCCAAGCTACACAAGTAGGATAAATCTTCATATGGCTCCAAAATTGCCCTAATTTGAGGATTTACAATGAATAAAGTAATTTTACTTACATTTCATTAAAACTTAAATTTGGGGCAGTTTTGCCTTGATCTGATAATTCTAATATGAATAACAGTTGTCTAATATGAAAATGGACAACTGTTATTTTTTTGTACTTGATGTCCCCCTCCTCCAATTCAGTTGCTAAACGCCATCAGGGCGGAGCCATCCCTCGCGCCACGACTGAGGAGCACCGACTTAGCAAGTAGTGTACTCAGTCAGCTGACAGCCAACTGTGCATTAGAGATATGATTGACTAATGCCACACAA
Source organism: Paludibacteraceae bacterium (assembly GCA_045641145.1). Taxonomy (GTDB): domain Bacteria; phylum Bacteroidota; class Bacteroidia; order Bacteroidales; family Paludibacteraceae; genus Colicola. Next base: position 859 of record JAZUGJ010000143.1, on the reverse strand, counting down.
AGTAGTACACTATTTACAGTTAATAAAACAAATAAAGGAGAGTTATTAGTATGACATCAAACGTAAAAGTTGGAGATACTATTCATATCACACTGATGGACGGAGAGCCACAGTATAGTGGCAAAGAAGGCGTTGTCACTCATATAGACGATGCGGGACAGATACATGGCACTTGGGGAGGCTGTGCCGTGTGTACAGAATATGGAGATAGGTTTTATGTTATAAAGAAAGGATGAGATATCCTTGACTTATATCTTTATTTATAGTAATATATAATCACCGCAAGGGGACAATAACACCTTTCACTGGAGGACATTATAATGGATTTGAATAAGGTTATGAACCACGTTGAGAATTACCGCAAGGCGAATGGCAATAAGAGATTGTTCACCGCCATCTCTTACACCATAGATGAGAGTAAAAAGCTTTCATCCGCATCGAGAAAAGCAGGAATAACTGTAAGCAAGACTTCGCAGAAAGCAGTTCTTCTCGGTGCTGACTACGGCGAAACAAAACAAGATGTTGAGTATATCAACAATTCAAACCGCTCAAACCGCCACGATAACGAAATGATTGTTCACGGCTTTATAAAACACAATATCGTAAAAGACCACTACTATTTGGTCTACCACGATATTAACAATCCGTCAGTTCATCCTACATCCGAATGGACAATCACCTACGGCGATGGAAAGGTAGAAACAACTTCTACCCTTTCAGACGAGCAAAAAGCACTCTTTCAGCCGTCTGCATTTAAAGCAAGAGAAATGCCTACATCAATGTATAGAACAGTGTTAGTTGAGAATATCAACTACCTAATAGATAAGGAGTGAGATAATAGAGCCTACCGAAAGGTAGG
>JAZUGJ010000142.1:0-12267 GCA_045641145.1 Paludibacteraceae bacterium | reverse complement strand
CCATTGCATTCAATAAATATCTTCCCGTTTTTCATAAACCGTTTGCCGTGCTCCGCCTTAGTCGGACTGCTATATCCGGGGGCCTATGTAAATACCTGCCCCTTCTTATTCCCCCAAATATACTCCACCAAATCGGGCAGATCCACAAACGGATTACGGTTACCCTGCACTTCCTGAATGCGGTTGTTGCGCGTTTTTTCCCAGTCACTGACCGGATCATTACGATGCCACTTAAGCAATAAATCCAGAAAAGCGGATTTGAATCCCGCCACCCCATTGGTGTATGTCATAACGCGGCGCGCCTGAGCGTTGGAGGTGAAATTTTTATTACGGTAGCATGTAATCATATAGAAATAAATGCGTGCAATATCACCTTTATACTCGGGATTGGGCATAAACACATAATCGCGACTGCCATACGCCGATGTACGCCCCAATTTTGCCCCTACATTATTGGACCACGAAGTTGATGTCGGTTCGCCATAGGGATAGTACCACCGCTTTTGGTTGGTGGCGTTGTCTGTAGGGATAAGATGTACCACATCGGTGTACATAGGTTCGGAAGTAGAGCCACCCCACCATGATTTAGGCAGCGAATGTTCACGGCTATAGCATTCACAAAATTCCGTTGTAGTGAAATTAGTGTCATTGCAATTCTTGTTCGCCCCCAACTCACAATCGGAATACATATCCACCACACAACCATTCGGCACAATATAATCCTTCGGCGCAACATCAATTCTGGAGTTGACAGTCCACGCTTTCTCGTAAGACAGTCGGGTGTGAGTAGCAATCAGTTTATTAACCTGCAAAGCCAATGCATCTGATTTCAATCCGTTAAGGGACGAGTAATCCAATTGCGCCCGACACGGCATTGCCAACACCGCGCAGCAAACGAGAAAAGCCCATATTTTGATGCAATTACACACAGCACGCCTAAATTAGCGTGCAAAGATACAACTTTTTTTTGATATTTGCAAGCAAATATAGCAAAAAGTTAATGCTTATGCATCGGGTCGCAAGTAAAGTTGATGCCTAATTTGGTAAAAATGCGTCTATCAACAGGACCGAGCATGATGGTACTATGTACCTCACAACCGCGCAATTTGGGCAACTGTTCCAAGGCGCGACGGCAATTGTCGTTGTGTTCACTCAACACACTAAGCGCCACAAGCACTTCGTCCGTGTGCAAACGGGGATTTTTGGCGCCTAAGCACTGAACTTTGGTGCGTTGAATAGGTTCTATCAGTTCCTGCGGAATAAGTTTCAAATCGTGGTCAATACCCGCCAAGCGTTTTGTTACATTGAGCAGCAAAGCCGCACTGCACCCCAACAACTCACCCGAATTGGCGCAAACGATTGTGCCGTCACTCAATTCGATAGCGGACGCCGTATGTCCCGTTTCTGCCTTACGCTGACGAGCAGCAGCCACTGTGGGGCGTAATTCGGTGGTTATCTTGTGGTGCTTCATGAGAAGAGCAATTTTATTCACCTCGTCCTCACTGCACAAGCCGTCCGCTAGGCGATTCAGCGCCGTGAAATAACGGCGGATAATCTCATTTTGGGACGCCAAACGACATACCTCGTCATTCGAGATACAATAACCTACCATATTGACTCCCATATCGGTGGGAGATTGATACGGATTCTTGCCGTAAATACCTTCAAAAAGGGCATTCAGTACGGGGAATATCTCTACATCGCGGTTGTAATTAACCGCCACTTGGCCGTATGCTTCCAAATGGTATGGGTCGATAATATTGACATCATTCAAATCGGCAGTAGCCGCCTCATACGCCACATTAACGGGGTGCTGTAACGGGAGATTCCAAACAGGGAAAGTCTCAAACGTGGCATACCCTGCCCTATTGTCGCGTTGATGTTCATGGTATAACTGACTGAGGCAAACCGCCATCTTACCCGATCCGGGTCCCGGAGCAGTAACCACAACCAAGGGATGCGTAGTAGGTATGTAATCATTACGCCCAAACCCCTTTTCGGAAGCGATGAGTGCCACATTATGCGGGTAACCCTCAATAGTATAATGCACATAAGACGCCACACCGATGCGGGAAAGGCGCTCACGATATAAATCGGCAGAAACCTGACCATTATAGTGAGTAATCACCACACCCGACACTAAGAAACCGCGATCAATGAACTCCTGTCGCAAGCGCAGCACATCTTCGTCATAGGTAATACCCAAATCTTGCCGTACTTTATTGCGTTCAATATCCAGTGCCGAAATGACAAGAATAATCTCCAACTGGTCTTGCAGTTGTGCCAACATACGCAGTTTGCTATCGGGCTGAAAACCGGGGAGCACCCTGCTGGCATGGTGGTCGTCAAATAACTTCCCCCCTAACTCAAGATACAGTTTATTGCCGAACTGTGCAATGCGCTCCCGGATATGCTCCGATTGTATCTGCACATACTTTTGGTTATCAAATCCCTGCTGCATAACTTTTGGTATATAGAATGGCATCTCCTTCTAATGTCCAATTGCGAAGTGGAGATAATGCCTCGTAATTACATTGTTCGTATATTTTTCGGCATGCCGTATTAGCAGAGGATATGACGGCATAGAGTGTCCGCAGATGCAGAAAACCGAAACCATATTCCTCCATTTGTCGCACAGCCGATAGGCCGTAACCCTTTCCCCGATGGTCGGGGGCGACGTACAGACCAAAGGCAGCACGGCGATTACGCACATCCAAATCGAACAAGTCAATACAGCCCACCGTCAAGGAAGAAGCCGTAGTGCGGTCTTCAATCATTAACCGCAGTTGTCCGTCTTTGAACAAATCACCGGTGCTTGTCGCTATATAATCACGCAAATCCTTTTGACTCAAGGGGTTATGGTTGCTTCCGTCCGCCCAGGATGCCGCATCGTTTTCCCATTGATAGAGAAAAGGCAAGTCCGTAGGTTCTATTTTACGAAGGGTTATCATGAAAATAGTCTCTCCCACCAATGTTTGGGTTTGCGAGTCATTTCGTCCTCTATCATTCCGTTTTGCGGAACAGGCATCAGACTATTGCCGGAATGTATCATTTGATAGATAATTCCCCAGTCGGGCAGACCGCCCAAGTTCCGGTCGTCAATAAACAAGTCCGCAGTCAGTTTGCGAGCAGTCATACCGTCGTGAATACCTTGTTCGTCAGGGAAATTACTGTTCACGGCATAAAAATCCAAACCACGCTCATGGCAATAATTCACGGCATCCTGTAACAACTGCCCTTCGCGGACAGACCAAAGGATAATCTGGTGCTCTTCTCTCTGTAACCGTTTCAATGCCTCGATGGCAAAGGGAACGGGTTTACCAATTTGCGGATAGGCGTGTTCCACCAATGTTCCGTCAAAATCTACGGCAATAATCATAGTTGTGCTTATTAAAGTTTTCTCAATATTGTTCTTGCTCCGGAAGTAATTCCATGAACATTTTCTTTTCGGTCGGTTTGGTAAAATACCATCCGATAGCGGCGATAGCAGCCAGCCAAAGCATAGATTGGTAGCCCGCCATAAGATAGAAGGCGGCTATACCCCACACCATTGCATTACTGACTAACAAGATGCGCCTGCGGGCCGAGCGATAATATGCCACGGTACGTTCTTCACTGTCCTCCATCGCACTGAGCCGCTTGCAAACACGCTTGTGCAGCCACAAACCGAGAGGGATCGTTACAATGGCATCTATGATAACGATGTACTGTATTGCCTGCCCGACTTTACTCATCGGGTCGATAGGCAAGACGATGTCTTTCATAATCAGCAGGTAACTGATTGTTGCCGCCAATACGGTCAATGCCAGCATACCGTAATAGTAGCCATTCAGCCGTTTTACGAGTTGTTTATTTTCCATAATAGTCCGTTCTGTTGAGGATAGAACGCCCCAGTGTTATTTCGTCCGTATATTCTATTTCGTTTCCCACTGCCACACCGCGTGCTATCTGGCTGATGCGGCACGGATTGGACAATTGGGTGAGTTTGCGGTAAATATAGAAATTAGTCGTGTCTCCTTCCATCGTTGTCGGCAGAGCCAGAATAACTTCCTGTATCTGCTCCGGCTCAATACGCGCCACCAGCGATTCTATTTCTAAATCGTTAGGTCCCACACCGTCCATTGGAGATATAACTCCGCCTAAGACATGATATAAACCGTTGTACTGCCCCGTATTTTCGATGGACATCACATCGCGTATATTCTCCACCACACAGATAATATGCCGGTCGCGGTGATGTGCCGAGCAGATGGGACATATATCCGTATCGCTTATATTGTGACACAGGCGACAGTAATGCACTTCTTTTTTGAGCCGCGTCAAAGCGGAAGCGAACTGTTCTACTTCGCCGTCCGATCGACGGAGCAGAGCAAGGACATACCGTAATGCCGTTTTGCGTCCCATTCCGGGCAGGGAAGCGAACTTATCCACCGCTTCGCCTAACAATATACTCGGATACTCATTCATTTGAGGTGCAAAGATAGCATTTTTTTTGCAATTATGCAAATAAATCAACGAAAAAGACAAAAGTGGGCTTAATAAATCGGGACCAGAACACGAGAAACCGTTTGACCGGAGCGGTAAGGACGCAGCGGGCGGACGCCGGTAGTACGAACATGGTGGATATGCTGACTGCCCCATAATTCGCACGGGAGTTGATTCTTTTTATTATCCTCCAGCATAGCAACGATATGCATATTCTTTTCCTTCGGCACCAGGACACCGTCCTGACGGGTGTATATAGTTTGAAAACGAATCTGCATATCGGCTTTCTTCAGGCGGAACTTGCTCAACCGCTCGTCGTCCACATTGAGCAGATTGAGCCATACCAAATCGGCGTCCTTTACCTTGATGGAAAACGGCAGAAAAACTTTGACCCGAATTTCCTGTGTATAAGTCTGCAAACTGCCGTCGTTGTCTATCAGTAAATCCTGTATTTCCGTTATTTTGACGATACCGATATAGTCTCTTTTGCGCGTGTAGGTTAAAACGGTGTGCGCTGCATCCTGCGGTTGCATTTTCCACCGTCCCAACTCATCGCTCAAATCCAACAAGTTTTCGCGTTCCAATTGGGACATCTCCCACATTTTACGATGAACGATTGTACCCGAGTCAATAGAGAGTGCCAGATGCTTGCGTTTTTGGTCTGTTTCCTGCTGCAAGAGTTGGTCTGCGTGCGCCCGCACCAAAGGGTTGCAATAACGCTTGCAGTACTCACCGACGAACTGCATACTATCTTTACGGGACACCTCGGCAGTGGGTATTTGCACCACTTTTGCCAGCATTTCTTCCATCCCCCACGACGAAGTCCGTGCCTCCATTTTGACATCGCTGACGATTTGGTATTCAACCGGTGAGCGCGGATATTCATTTTCCAAGCGTGTATAGACCTCGTGCAGCACGGCAGCCATGCGCTTGCGTTTGCTCTGGTGTGTTTTCTTGGCTTCGACCGTAGTGGTTGTCAATTCGATAGGTTGTTCTTTTAAGCGCACGGTGAGCGTATCTGCAGCGAAATTCGACAAGCGCATTTCACGCGTTGCAAAACCCATGCTGGACAGAACAAGTACAGAGGAAGGGGCACTGTCTGTCACTAACACAAATGTACCCTCTGCATTCGTCGCAGTACCGACCATCGGATTGTTTTTTAAATAGACCGTTGCAAAAGGAAGCCCATGGCCCGCCTCATCCGTAACACGCCCGCAATAAATTTGCGCGAGAACAAAGACAGGAAACCATAAAAAGAAAAGAGATAGCCCTTGTTTCATCATCTTATCCGCTTTTTCGGGTACAAAAGTACAAAAAAATTTGCATATTTCAAAAAAAATCCTTACCTTTGCACGCTTTTTGGATTTTGAGCACTAAAAATATACCAAATATGAACACAAAAGTTATTTATCGCATTTTACTTGGAATAGCATGTCTGTTCCTCGTTTATGTTTGTATTGACAGCGTTGTTACCCCTATCCGCTTTGAAGAGAAGCGTGCCACGCGAGAAGTGGCAGTAATAAAAAGTTTGGTGGACATTCGCGCAGCAGAGGCAGAGTATAAACTGGTGAATGGTCGCTATCAGGCCGATTTGGATTCCTTGGTATTATTCCTGCAAACCACTCCGAAGAAAGAAGTTATGAAAGAGGGAAGTCTGACTGACAAGCAATTGGAGGACGGGCTGACCGAGTTGAAAGCCACCAAGATTTTGGAGCGCGCACTTGCTAAGGCACAGGAAAAGCTGAAGATAGACGACAAAGACGCACTGTATGCTTATATATGGGAGAACGACAAAGAAACCAGAGAGAACGGTCTGCAAGGTTTCCGCCGCGACACCATCTATAAAAATATGATTGAGACACTGTATAAAGGCGAATATACCGCCGACAACATTGCCCGGATAACTTATATCCCTTATACGGACAATGTCCGCTTTGAGACCGAAGTCAACAACGATTATACCACATCACAAGGGATTCGGGTACCGTTGTTGGAAGTGCGGGCACATTATAACGCCTATTTGGCTGATTTGGACAACCAGGAGCGTATTAACCTGATTGACAAAGAAACCAAGTTAGAGCACTACCCCGGCCTTAAAATTGGTAGTGTAGAGGCGCCGAACAACAACGCCGGCAACTGGGAATAATGAGGATTATTTCAGGAATATACGGGGGGCGTCGATTGGCGCCCCCTAAAAATATCTCGGCACGGCCAACGACCGACTTTGCCAAAGAGAGTCTGTTCAACCTGCTCAATAATCGAATGGATTTTGAGGGGGTTGATATGTTAGATTTATTTGCCGGGACAGGAGGCATCGGGTTGGAATTTGTGTCCAGAGGCGCAAGGGAAGTGACCGCCGTCGAAATGGCGCACACACAGCAGAATTTCATTATTAACACCTGCAAGCAGTTAGGAATCAATAACCTGAATGTCATACGGGGCGATGTGTTCAAAGTGCTGAAAACAATACAGACGCGCTACGACTTTATCTATGCCGACCCGCCTTATGCGTTGGAGCAGTTACCTACCCTTCCCGATTGGACACTACCATTGTTAAAGGACGGCGGCTGGTTCGTATTGGAACATGGCAGTACGAATGATTTTAGTCACCATCCCCGTTTCTACGAAATGCGCCGCTACGGCAGCGTCCATTTTTCTTTCTTCAAGTAAACTCGCTATAGGGAGAACGAAAGTCCCGTTTGTAAAGTGTGGAAGCGGCTGTCCAATGCCGCCGACAGCATCGTGCATGCCGTGCTTTCGGTGCAATGCCCCGTGTAAAGATGCAAATCGGGATAGTCGGCAGCCAACCTTGTTGCCAACTGAGCCGCATGGTCTTTATCCGCCATCTCGTTCAGCAGGTGCAACCCGCCGATAAATGCCGTGATAGGTTGGACCGGGAAGATGCGTTGCACTGCAAGCAATATATTAAGCACGCCCTTGTGCGAACAGGGCGAAAAGACGACACGGCCGTTCCTGGTATCAACCGCCAATGCCAATTCGTCGGTAGCATCATACGCTCGCGTTACGCCCGCGCAGGTGACCGATAAAAAGGAGTTACCCGAAGGACAAGGTGCAGGAGTGTGCGGGCAAAAAACAGCATATATATCCGGCGCAAGGGCGGTGTCGGCGGTCAGCCAACAAAAACGGTTGCCATATCGGTTGAGGACTTCCTTGTCCGGCGACAAATCACGGATTCCACGCCTATTGGACCAATAAGTATATCGGTTAATATATTCCGAGCCATAAACGGTGGCACGGCTATTCAGTGCAAAGAAACGCTGCAATCCGCCGGTATGGTCATTATGCCCGTGCGATAAGACCAATAGATCCACCGCAGCGATGTCAATGCCCATTAATGCGGCGTTATCGAACGCTGCGCCGGTAAGCCCCGTATCTAAAAGAATATGCTTGCCGCCTACTTCTATGTAGAGCGACAAGCCATGTTCCGAAATAAGGCGTGCGTCTTGCGCCGGCGTATTATCAACGAGTACCGAACAGGTCATACTACAAGCCCAGCTTCTTGCGAATATCTTTGGGGATGGCGTCTTTATGCACCATTATTTCGTTGGTCTTGTACTCCATAAAGGCGCGTGAGATATACCAAATACCATGATAGGAACTGCGTCGGGTTCCCCAGGAGTTCTTGACCATATAGTACAATTTGCCATTTTGGTCTTTGGCAGTACCGAAAATCTGCATTCCGTGATCGTCGGTTGTCTCCCAGTTATCAAATGCCTGTTGGCGCATTTCCTGCGTGATGGTCATTTCGGGCAAAGGTTTCTTAGTCAGTTCGTCGCGTTTCTCTTTCTCGTCCATTCCGAGCCATTTGGCCATATCCGAGCCGGTGAGGTCTGCCCCTTTGTCCGCATCTGGCATGACGCCCAGTCCCTTGCGGGTGAAGCCCACTTCGGACACATCCGCACCCCAAGCCATCGTATAACCGTTAGCGATGGCGTTGTCGATAATGCGCATCAAATCTTCCAGCGGCACATTATATACCTGATCCATTCGCCAATTGTCGGGAACTTCAAGAGCGAAACGCGTGTAGAAAGGATGATGCGTGTAACTGGTGACAGATACATAATCGTCCGCGTGCAGCCCCAAGGATTGCACATAGGATAAGGGTGTGTATTCTTTGCCGTCTGCGATAAATGTTTCCGGGCAGGCACCCAAGTATGTGTCATATACCGCCTGCAATCCTTTTTTCCAAACCGGTGTAAGGCGTTTTATTTTGGAGTTGTGGCAGAGGGCTTTGATGTAGCCGCCGGCTATCGCATCCAATTCGTTATGAACGGGCAGGGTATCCGCTTCGGTTGTACCATATTGAATGCCCGGCATAACCGACTGTGGCACAAGGCCATAGTTCTGCATACAATACAACACATCGTATGCCGACCCGCCTGCTGCGAATGCCACATCGCCATACATTCTGATGACGTATTCGGCGCGGTCCATCATCGTTTTATTTACCACATACATCTCTGAGAAATCAACCTGCTTTCCTTTATTCAAACGCATCACTTCAGATTCGAAGAAACCGAGTGTAGAGAAAGCCCAACAAGTACCGGACCGGTGCTGGTCTTTGACGGGTGTGATAGCCACGCTATCCACCGTGGTGAAATGAAAGCCGGCGGCAGTATCTTTTGCAAGGGTGTCGGCAGGAACGGTGTCCAATGCGCATAGTACGGACAAGAGTAATAAACAACTCATCATTTATCAGTTACCAATTTATTTGTTTTGTGGAAAATCGTGTATCTCTTTACCTTCTTCGCAGTACTGCGGAACGGTCATACAAAGGGCGTGGTGGCAGCAATGCACTTCAAACGGTCCCATAATATCCATTGTTATTCCGTCGCCTTCAAAGTTGGTGTGTCCTTTGGTTTCTATGCGGAAATCTTTTCCTACAAAAGGATGCACATAAGGCAGTTTATAGAGTCCGCCGTTGAAGAGTTTGGAGATACCGCTACAAATCTGTTTGAAAGTAGGTTTCTCCACATATATGCCATGCAGCAGCCCGTCGCGCGGGTCCGCCTCGGCGTTCTGTTTCATACCGCCGCCGTTATACGGGCCGTTGGCGATATTCATGTGGAACATCTTACTATTGACCACGGATTGACCATCTACAAACAGTTCCATTTTCTGCGGTTTGAATTTGACTAATGCGCCGAACAGACCGAACAGGTAATTGATGTGGTGCGAACCGATATAGTATTTCAGGTGTTGTCCGAATGAGTTGGTCATACTGTCGATACCGAATCCGACCGAATTGATAAAATACCGGTGGTGCTCCACCCCGTTGCGCCAATAAGTGAGGCAGCCGACATCCAGCGGTTGTGCTTTTCCATCGAAGAATAATTGGAGCGAGCGTTTGAAATGGCGGTTCAGTCCCCAGAAACGGGCAAAATCGTTCCCCGTACCTCGTGGCATGAGTCCGAATTGTATTTTACTGCGTTGTTCGGGAGTTATATCGGCACGCATAATACCGTTAATGGCTTCGCTGAGCGTGCCGTCCCCACCGAGAACCAAAATCTGGTCATAGCCCTTTTCCACCAATTCGCGTGCCAATTCAATAGCGTGGTTCGCATAGCAGGTAACACGGTAGGTGAAAGGTTGGTGGCGTTGGCGAAGCAGTTTCCATAGGTAAATGCGCTGGGCGCGCATTGCTTTCTTTCCGGCTTTGGGATTGATGATTATTCCTAACATTTAAATAAAGATTGACGGTTGACAATGCACAATGCACGATGTCGGTTGACGATGCACGATGCACGATGTTATTTTAATTTTTATCATTAGCAATATTGTCAAATGTAGTTTTTACAATTGCATTTAAGATACGATTTATACTTTTGCAGTCACGCATCAAATAACCATATTGTTCAACAGATAGAAACTTTGCTTCAAACAATAGTTCCAACCAATATTCTGTTTCAGAAGCTTCCTTTAATGCAATATTCATTTTAGTAGCAAAATCTGCTTTTGTTTGAGCATTAATAGCTTCTCTCACATTTGCACCAATACTTGTACCACTCCGTAAAATCTGTTTACTCAACACATGCTCTTTGGGTACAGCCACATTCGTTAGATAACGATATATATCTATTATTTGCAAAGCAAATGCCTTTGTTAACTCCTTAATATTTGTATCTTTATTCTTCATATAACATATTAATCGTGCATTGTGCATTGTCAACCGTCAACCCGTATTTTGTCAGTGCAAAATACGATAAATCAGTTCTTTCCACAGGTCTGCGTCTTGTGCAGAGGGATTGTTGATACCTTTGAGTCGGGCGTCCGTATCACGGAAGAAACCGATGATGCGGAATGTTTTCATCGCATTATACCGCTTGGCGGCAGCGGCATAATCCTTGACAAAAAAGGGATTGATGCCCAGTGCGGCAGCGACTGCCCGTTCAGATTTGTCCGGCAGATAATGGTATAGCAACAGGTTTTGGAAAAAGGTGAACAAGATACCCAGTTCCTTGACCATCGGGTGATCTTTGGAAGAAGCGAAATAGAAAGTGATACGGTTGGCTTTTACCACATCGCCTTTAATAAGTGCGTCCTGGAGTTCAAAGACATTAAAGTCCTTGGAGATACCTATATTGCGTTCCACCAGACCGGTATCTATTTTGTCCACTCCTTGTGGCCGTCCGTCAATCAGTTTGCGGAGTGCGCCCACAATGGCGGTGAGGTCGTTACCCAAATAGTCGGCAAGAAGTTGTGCCACTTTAGGGTCTGCCTGCAAGTTATTGTGTGACAGATAATCGGTTATCCACCCCGCTACCTGATAATCGCGCAAGCGGTCGGATTGCATAATGATGCCGCCTTGCTTCTCCAAGTTCTTCCACACATTGAGCCGTTTATCGGGATTGGCGTATTTATAGCATAGCACCAGGACGGTTGTGGGTTGCGGATTGGTCATATAGAGTGCCAGGGCGTCCCATTTCTTGATGGTCTGTGCTTCTTTGACGATAATGACTTTCCGTCCGCCCATCATGGCGAATCCGCGTGCTTGTCCGATGACGGGGTTGATATCTGCCCCGGGGAGGTCTTTCCCGTAGAGGATGGTCTGGTCAAACTCCCGTGCCATGGGGTCCAATGCGTGCTGTTCGATATATTCGGAGGCGAGATCGATATAATAAGGTTCTTCTCCGCACAGCAATATGACCGGCGCGTATTGGTCGGACTTGAAATGTTTTATTAGGTCGTCAAATTTCATAAAAAGCACTTTTGCCGATGCAAAAGTACTATTTTTTTTTGACATTTGCAAACAAATCCTCAAAAATCGTGCATCGTGCATTGTCAACCATCAATCAATTTCTCCCAACTCCCTATCTCTCTTTCAATGTTTCTTGGCATGTCTTTTTTTTCTTTTTTGAACTTTTTGAACGAAGGGTGAACGAAACGTGAGCGAAACGTGAAGCAAGGATGAACTCCCGCTCGACAATACCAAAATGTGACGATTATTAAGATTTGGCTATTTTGGCAAGAAAAGTCATCCTTGCTTCACCGTTCGTTCATCGTTCGAATATTGTCCGTTCATCCCAAAGCGGAAAAAGTGGACGATTTTTAAGATTCTGCTCAAAAACTACCAATTAGGGACAGACCCTTTTTGGTAGTTTTTGGTGCCGTCGCCTTATATTCTCCTCGGGCGTGGTACGCACTCGCTTTCTCAATATTCGTTATACTGATAACACTTGCCCTGACGGGCATTAAAATATACCGCCGCTTCCACCTGTAAGGTGGGGCGGCTTGTTCCTTTTTTTGTTGTCTTCCGCGTGT
>JAZUGJ010000141.1:0-16411 GCA_045641145.1 Paludibacteraceae bacterium | reverse complement strand
TACTTGGCTCACAGAACGACATGGCTACGATCCGACTTTGTGATTTGGGTGCGTGCCATAGCCCTACCCCTATGAGGAAAAAATCAAAGAAGGGCATATATGAGCAAATCAGAAATAAATTACAAGACGATAAGAGAGCAGAACGTGCGGACTTTGCTCGAGATCAGAGACGACCCAGAGGCTCCGCCGTCTGTAAAAATCCAAGCTATTCAGACAATGAGCAAGATAATGGCGGAGAACCCCGTCGAGGACGACGAGACAAGCGCCGCAAGCATTATGGAGAAGATAAGAGGAAAAAATAAAAATGGAATATAAGGGCATTACATACTTACTTAAGCAGCTTGAGGCAAAGCGCAAAAGATGCCTATTGAGGTATAAATTCTACGAGCAGCAGCAGAAGGCGGAAGATTTCGGCATTTCAACACCCGAGGGATTACGCTATTTTGGCGCCGTTAATGGTTGGTGCACCAAGGCAGTCGACGGGCTTGCAGATCGTTTACAGTTTTATGGCTTTGCAAATGATCAGTTTGAGTTTGCTGAAATGTTTAACGCAAACAATCCCGACATTCTTTTTGATAATGCAATCTTGAGCGCGCTGGTTACGGCTTGCAGTTTTGCATACATCAGCAAGGGCATCGGATTGCCACGCATTCAAATAATCGACGGCTCCAATGCCACGGGCGAAATTGACGATTTTACTAACCTTATGACCGAGGGCGTCGCAGTTCTTGACCGCGATGAAAAGGGCAAAATAGTGACATTTGCCTATTTCTTGCCCGGTTTAACACAGGTTTACACTAACGGCGAGCTCGTCGCAGAGGAAAAGCACGGCGCAACATATGCCGCGTTGGTTCCAATTATATATAAGCCAGATGCGCGCAGACCTTTCGGACATTCCCGCATTTCTCGCGCTTGCATGGACATCGCTAAAAGCGCGATGCGAACCGTAAAGCGCTCCGAGATTTCGGCGGAGTTTTACTCATTCCCGCAGAAATACGCGACAGGCTTAAGCCAAGACGCCGAGACCCTCGACACTTGGAAAGCGACCGCGTCCGCGATGCTTTCCTTCACAAAGGACGAGGAAGGAGACGCTCCGACGCTGGGACAGTTCCAAGTCGGTTCAATGGCTCCGCACACGGAACAGCTGCGAGCATTCGCGTCGATGTTTGCCGGGGAGACAGGCTTAACACTTGACGACCTTGGCTTTGTTACTTCAAACCCTTCAAGCGCCGAGGCAATCAAGGCATCACACGAGACCCTACGCCTCGCGTGCGCTAAAGCACAGCGTTGCTTTGGTGTCGGCTTTATTAACACGGGTTATATTGCCGCGTGCATCCGCGACGACATCGCTTTCGATCGCACACAGGTATTTAACACAAAAGCAGAGTGGCGCCCGACATTTGAGCCCGATGCCAATATGCTCGCACAGATTGGCGACGGCGTTCAAAAGCTCAATCTTGCAATCGACGGCTATATTGACGCCGACAAGATGCGCCGCTTAACGGGTATAGACTAAATGGCTTTAACATTTGACGACATCCGCGAAGAATTTTGGCAGTTATTAGCCAGCGATAAGCAGGCTATGAAGTTATACAAGGAAATCGAGGCAGGTCGCGCTACATATGCGACCGCGTCGGCTTATTCTGTCAGAGTTGGCGAATGTCTTGCGAAAATCTTAAAGCAACACGCACCCTATGAGACCATTGAAGAATGGGACATTGACGACCTAATACCGAGGTCGCTGGGCTTAAATCATAATATTGTTAGTAAGGTATGCGAGACAGTCCAACAGGACATGAACAAGGACGCGCGTCTTGGCATCAGATACCAAGCGCCAAAATTTGACGGCGATCGTGCTTTCGGCATCGTGCAGGAACTGCGAGACAATCCCGAGTTCACTAACATCGAAAAAACCTTTTACGACCAGATTACGAACTTCACGCAAAACGTTGTAGACGATGCAATACGAGCCAATGCTGGCGTAATGAGCTCGGCGGGCGTTAAGACTTACGTCATAAGAACGGCAGAGGCGGGCGCTTGTAAATGGTGTTATGCGCAAGAAGGTCGCTATCCTTACGACGAAGTTGCGGAAAAGGGTAATGACGTTTGGAGACGTCACGAAAATTGTCATTGTACTATTGATTATGTGACGGAGCGGAACGGCTCGACATTCTCCCAGCGCGTTAACAATTATAAAAACTAACGAGGTTGATCATATGGGACATTCCCGAGATAAGCCCACGGAAGGGGGCGCATCGCGGTGAAAGTAGGGAATCAAATTCCTACAAATTCCGTGATTTTACCTTACGCCGAGACATACGGCGGCGAGGCTGTTTTACTTTATAACTTAAGTGGTTACACTTGCCACGAATGGCAGGAGTTAATGCTTAACGATATTTTAGGCGTTAATTCAGAAGGACTTTGGACACATACAAAATTCGGTTATTCAGTTCCGAGACGAAATGGAAAAAACGAAGTCCTTACCCAAAGAGAAATTTGGGGCTTGTTTAATGGCGAGTTAATTCTACATACGGCGCATCTGACCGACACGGCGCATAAGGCTTACGAGCGACTTGAGAACCGCCTTTTGAATATAGGCGTTAAGCTGGTTAAAAATTACAAGGCTTTAGGGCAGGAAGTAATTGAAATCCTTGGCGGCGGTCGCATCGAGTTCCGTACGCGAACAAATAGCGGCGCTTTGGGTTCTGGTTATGACCTTTTGATCATTGACGAGGCGCAGGAATACACGACACAGCAGCAGACGGCGCTCAATTACGTCGTTACATCATCGACGGCAAAGACGGGACCACAGACCATAATGTGTGGAACCCCGCCGACCGCAGTAAGCGGCGGCACAGTCTTCCGTAATTTGCGCGATAAATGCTTTGCGGGTGAACAGGTTAATGGCGGCTGGGCGGAATGGTCAGTAGACCATAAGACCGACGTCAAAGACCGCGAGGCGTGGTATCAATGCAATCCGTCATTAGGTACGCAGATCAGCGAGCGAGCAATTCAAGACGAGATTAACGGCGACGACATCGACTTTAACATTCAGCGTCTTGGCTTATGGATTAAGTACAACCAAGCCAGCGCGATTAGTGAGCCCCAATGGCTCGACCTTAAAGCTGACCCGTTGCCCGAGTTGGCTGGGTCGCTTTGTGCCGGTATTAAGTACGGCAAGAACGGCGAGAATGTCGTTTTGGCGTTGGCGTCAAAGACAAACGACGGGCGCATCTACTGCGAGGCTATTGATTGCCGCAACCAAAGGGACGGCAACGGCTGGATTACGCAATTTATACAAGGCGCAGGCGTTAAAAAGGTTTTAGTTGACGGCGCGGCGGGAACGGAGACGTTTTTACGCGAGTGCAAAGAGCTAAAAATCAAGGGCGCCGTCGCAGCAACCACAAAAGAAGTTATACAGGCAAACGCCGAATTTGAGACCATGATCGCGAATAAGGTTTTGTGTCATTCAGCTCAACCAGCATTGACGCAAAGCGTTACTAACTGCCAGCATCGAGCAATCGGCAGCGGTGGCGGTTATGGTTACAAGACGCTTGACGACGCGATTGAGGTCGCGTTGCTCGAGGCGGTATCATTGGCGACTTACGCGGCGACCAGCGTCAAAGAGACGAGGGCGCAACGCGTTGGTTATTAATATTTACGTTACTACGCGGAAAAGTAGGGAAAGAAGGCAAAAATGGCTGAAGAATTTAAGGCAATCGAGACACAGGACGAGCTCAACGCAATTATTAAGGCTCGCCTTGACCGAGAGCGCGAGGCATCTAACAAGCGCTATGAGGGCTATATCAGCCCAGAGGAACATAACAAGGCGCTCGCAGAGGCTAATAAGACGCTCGAAGAACTAAAGGCAAAGGGAGAGACCGACGCCGCTACAATCGCAGAACTTACCGCGAAAAATAGCGCTTATGAGGTTTCAAACCTTAAGAACCGCATCGCTCGCGAGGTCGGACTGGGTTACGAGTGGGTTGACCGCATCGGCGGAACCGACGAGGAAAGCATCAGAAAGGACGCAGAGAGCCTTAAAAAGTTAGTGGGCAATAATTCATTATTGCCGACAAAGACGCCGACAGGCGCTAATACAGACCCTAAAAGGGAAAGTCTTAAGGCTGTATTGAGCGGCGTTAAGACAGAATAAATTTTTAATATAGGAGACAGAGAAAAATGGCATTCACATCCACATCATTCCCGGCAGAACTTGTTAAGGAAGTATTTACAGGCGCACAGGGACATTCAGCAATCGCAAAGCTCGCAGGTTCTACACCCGTAGCGTTCAGCGGCACAGACATCATGACGTTTTCACTTACTGGCGAGGTTAACCTTGTAGGTGAGGGCGAGGCAAAGGGTTCCCACACAAACGAAAATAAGGTCGTTCATATGGTTCCCGTTAAGATCGAATACGGCGCACGCGTTTCTGACGAGTTCGTAAGAGCATCAGAGGAAAAGCAGCTCGAGTATATCCGCGCATTCAACGAGGGCTTTGAGGGTAAGATCGCTCGCGGTCTCGACATCATGGCTATGCACGGAACTAACCCCAAGACTGGCGTCGCATCCGCGCTCATTGGTACAAATTCATTTGATACCAATGCAGACGTTACAGGCGTAACATACACATCAGCAGACCCCGAGGCTAATGTCACAGGCGCAATCGCAGCAATCGGCGATTATGACGCTAACGGCATCGCTATGTCCAAGGTTTTCGCTGGCGCTCTCGCTGGTCTCAAGGTTAACGGCGTTGCACAGTATCCCGAATTGTCATGGGGAGCAAACCCGGGCGCAGTTCGTGGCGTAGCGGCTGACGTTAATAGCACAGTTTCCGCAGTTGCTACAAAGAAGGCATATGTCGGCGACTTCGCTAACGCATTCAAGTGGGGCTATGCTGAAAAGGTTAATTTCGAGGTTATCGAGTACGGCGACCCCGATAATACTGGTTCAGACCTCAAGGGACACAACCAGGTATATCTCCGTGCAGAAGCTTGGATTGGTTGGGCTATCCTTGACGGCACAGCTTTCGCAAGAATTGAAGATTGATGCAATACCGCAATACAAAGACGGGCTACATTATCGACATTAAGAGCGAATTAAAGGGCGGTAATTGGGAAAAGGTTGACGGCGGGGCTGACAAGGCGCCCGCCGCGCCTATTTCTGCGCCTATCGCAAAGAATGAAGATATACCCGCAAAGCGCACACGCAAGAGGAAAGAGGCATAAATATGAGCGATTATGCAACCATTCAAGACGTTCAGAACTTGAAAAGACAGTTGACCGCCAGCGAACAGACCCGCGCGAGCGCTTTAATCCCTATTATTTGCGATTTAATCCGCTACGAGGCGAAAAAGGTCGGCAAGGATTTCGACAAGATGATTTATATGTCAGAGCTTTGCCCGGTCGTTGACGAGTTTACGGGCAACGGCGCAACAATGTCCTTTACACTATCCCGAAAACCCGCTAATGTCGTTTCTGTCAGAACGTCAGAAGGTTTCATTGATGCTTATACAGTTTCGGGCGATCGCGTCATTTTCGACACGGCTCCCGAGGGCGAAATCCTTATATTGTCAGAATACAGGGCGCTCGCAGAGGTTGCCAAGGCGGTCGTCTGCGATGTGGTTATGCGCGAGCTTAACACACCCGCGACACAGTTGCCCGCGACATCATTCAGCGAGGGCGCTGGCTCCGTCTCGCAGTCTTTCACATTACCAAACGCAAGCGGCGCGATTAAGCTATGGAATAGCGACAAGAAGGCGCTCGGCTTGTTAAGGCAACAAATCGGCACGATTTCCTTATGGAACGAGAGAAAGGGGGCGCGTTGATGCTCCCTTCTTTTTGTCGTGATACAGTTACCCGTTTAAGGGCTCAAATCACATTTTCGCGCGGTTCCGAAATATTCGACTGGGACAATCCCGACGCGATTGAGGTCGAAGGTTGCTCGATGCAACCCGCAAGCACATCAATCAGCACAGACGGGCGCGTCTTGGCTATTTCTGACGAGTTTACGCTATTTGCTCCCGTGGACGCAGACATTAAGCCAGAAGATCGCATCGAGTTCAAAGGCAAGATTTACGAGATCGCTGGCGATGTCAGAGAACAGCCCGCGGCGCAGAGGCTCGAGCATCTTGAAATCAGATTAAGACGCTATGAGGGCTAACAATGGGAACCAAGACAGAAATCGAGTTCAAAAATGACGGCTATCGTGCAATCTTGCAGGGCGACGGAGTTCGTGAGCTTGTTAGCGGTTTAGCGGAAAGCATCGCAGAAAAGGCAAACGCCAACGCAAACGGCGACGGCTATGCCGTCAATACCTTTATGGGTAATTATGGCGGCGGTCGTTGGTGCGCATCCGTTAAGGCTACAACACCCGAGGCGCTCAAAGCAGAAAGCGAAAATAAAGCGCTATCAAAGGCGGTTATGTAAATGAATATATTAACTTCAATCGACATTGAGGACGCTATCAGAGAGGCGTTGAGCGACAAATTCGCGATATATTGCAGACCTTTGCCCGCTGATTTCAAAATGCCTTGTGTTTTGATTACGGCGGTCGGCGGTCGTGAGACTGACACGATTAGCACCTTTCTCGTATCGGTTGACGCAAGGGCAAAGACCGACGCGGATGCTTATGACTACATTCGCAAAGCGGTCGGCGCGATCATCGCAAACGCAAACACTGACGGCGTTAAATACAATCACGCAAGCGTGAACAGTCTGGCGAAGTGGGGAAACGACCCCGCGCGCCCAGATATTAAGCTATGCACGGCGACCCTCGAGGTTATAGCGCATAAGCAAACAATAACAATTTAATTAAGGAGATAAAGCAAAATGACAAATGACGTAAATCTTGGCATTGGCTTGGCGAGCGGCATGGCATTCATCGCACCCGCTGGCACCGCGCTCCCCACATATCCGGGCGAGGCATTGGGTTCTGACTGGTCAGAAATCTCAACAATTTCAGACGGCGGCATTACTTGGACACCTAACAAGGACAGCGAGCCCATTCGTAACTGGGCAAAGATTACCGAGAGATTGGCAAGCGGTGACGAGGGCGGTCTTGTAAAGGGCGAGTTTTTGCGTACTGTCGCGAGCACCCTCGAGGCTATTTTCGGCGAGGACAACGTCGAGACAACAGCCGCAACATCAGAGCACGGCAACCTTATGAAAGTAAAAGTCGAGGCGGGCGTAAGCTCAACACCCAAGGCTTTTCTTTTCTTGATGAAGGACAACGACGACATGATTATGCTGGGCACCGAGGTCGGTATGCTCCGCGATCTTGACGACCTTACATTTGTCGCAAACGACCCCATTAAGTATGGATTTACTATTGAGGCAGCCGCTTGGACATTGATGAAGGACGACGGACAGAAAGCATCTTGATAGGAGATTTTAACCATGCCAAATATCACTATTCAACCCAAAAAGGTGATCGAATACCTTAATGTTAATATCGGCGACGATACCTATAAAATCCCGCTTGCTAAATACCTCAAGATTGGCGAGGCGAGCAAGCTCGACAACAATAAGGCTATAATCGATTTCTTTAAAACATACTTGAGCGAGGAAGTCGTTAACGCTTTGACGTTTGACGACCTTGCCGAGATCGCAGAGGCTTGGAAAAGCGCAAGCGTAGAGGGCGGGACTGACGTAAAAAAATCGTAAGCCTTGCCAAGTTTGCCGAAAACAACCGCGAGGCGCTCGAGTATGATTTGTTAACCTTAACGGGCTATACAATCGACGACATTGGGGGCGCTCTATCTTGGGGCGCCCTTTCGTCATTTATAGGGAATTTACCCATACAATCGGCAACCGCGAGAAAACTCAATCAAATGGACGGCTTTGAGACAAGCCTAAAAACCAATTTATTGCTCGCGGATATATTCGACCTATTGCAGCAGATTAACAACAATTTGATCGCGATAGGAACCCACAAACAAGCACGAAAGATTACACCTTACCCGAGACCGGGCAAGGATAAGAACACGCACGCAATCGGCGGACGCGGAGCGCTCCCGCCCGATGAAATGCGTAAATGGATAAAAGGACGGCTACACAATGGCGGATAATATGGCGGAAATCGCCCGCGCGACCGTCACAATTGTGCCTAATATGGCAGGGTCGCAGGCGACAATTAAAGAACAATTAACTGGCGTAACTGACACGGCAGCAGAAAAGGCGGGCGAAAGCGGTGGCGCTAAATTTGGCGAGAAATTCGGCAAGGCGCTCAAAGCGACAAGCGCGACAATCGGCGCGGCTTTGACCGCGGCGACGGGTGCAGTAGTTGCAACAGGCAAGGCTTTCGTCGATGCGGCTGGCGATGTCGCGAATTATGGCGACAGTATCGAAAAGCAATCGCAAAAAGTCGGTTTATCAATGAAATCCTATCAAGAGTGGGATTATGTTATGACGCTCGCAGGCACGTCAATGCAGAATATGCAGACGGGTCTCAAGACATTAACCAACAAGCTCGACGATGCGAAAAACGGCGGAGACAAAGCGCAGCAGATGTTTGCGGCGCTGGGTTTATCCCTTGACGATCTCCAAACAATGACACGCGAGGAAATTTTCGAGGCGGCAATTACAGGGTTCCAAGGAATGGCAGACAGTACCGAAAGGGCTGCGCTTGCAAATGACCTTTTTGGTCGTTCCGGACAGGAATTAACGCCGCTTTTTAATATGACCGCAGAGGAAACAAAGGAACTAATTGCCAACGCCAACGAGCTCGGCATGGTAATGAGTGACGACGCGGTTAAGGCGTCGGCTGGTTATGTTGACAGCCTTACGACATTACAAAACACAATGTCGGGCGTTAAAAATACAATGATCGGCGAAATGCTCCCGGGCTTTACTGACGTCGCTAATGGTCTCGCGCTATTATTCGGCGGCAAGGACGAGGGCATCGAGCTAATAAAGGGCGGACTTGAGAGCATAATCAGCAAGGTTACAACCCTCGCGCCCGTGTTTTTTGACCTCGCAAGCTCAATCTTGAGCGGCATCGTGTCGGGCTTTGCCCCGATGCTCCCGGGATTGATTACGGCGATTTTTACCTTTTTGGTCGATGCTATTGGAACAGTTAGCGCGCTCGCGCCTCAATTAGTCCCAGTATTAACGCAGGGTATGCAGAGCATCGCGCAGAGCCTTTTTGCAGCGTTGCCCGTACTAATGACCGCATTGACATCAATGACGATCGACATGATTAACTGGCTCGCGGGTGACGACAACGTTAAATTATTCATTGACGGCATTTTTGAGCTCGTATCGTTATTGTCTGACGGCTTGAGCTTGACATTGCCCGTATTGCTCCCGGCAGTATTTAACATTTTCGGGCAGGTCGTCGACAGTTTGACAGACCCCGAAAACATAATGATGCTCATTAATTCGACGCTGGTTTTGGTCGGCGCCGTTGTTATGGCGTTGGTCAATTCGCTCCCGGAGATTGGCGGCGTAATCGTCAAGTTCTTTATGAATATCATCAAATCTTGGGAAATGTTTGGCTCTGACATTCTTGGCGGAATTAAAGATTGCTGTATAAAGATTTGGGACGCGGTAAAGAGTTGGTTTTCGACGCTCCCGTCAAAGATTAAAACGGCTTTTCAGAGTTCCGTTAAGGTTTTTACAGATTTCGCGACACAGGCGAAGGGTTGGGGCGCCGACATGATCGCTGGCTTGTGGAATGGTCTCAACGACAAAATGACTTGGATAAAAGAGCGCATCAAGGGCATGGGCTCCAAGATTACCGAGGCGATTAAGGGCGTTTTCGGCATTCATTCACCTTCTCGCGTAATGCGTGACGAGGTTGGTAAATTCCTCGCGGAAGGCATCGGCGTCGGTTTCTCCGACGAAATGGACAACGTTGCCGACACAATGGCGTCGAATGCAAACCTTTCAATTACCTCACAGGTAACAAGCGGCGCAGCGAGCGCGGCAGTAATGCCGGGCGGCGGTTTTGGTGGTTCCGTAACGATTAACGTCAACGCGGCACCGGGACAAAGCGCGAGAGAGATCGCACGCGAGGCGGCTATCGAGTTCCAGAATATGCTTAACATCAAGGGGGCTGTTTATGCCTAATTCATTTATTAAAGGTATTAATAAGCGCGGCTTGTTGATATATGACGGCAGGGCGTCGAGTGATTTCGGCATGGTGGTCACCGACGCGCCCGCTTTTAATCAACCAGTACGCAAGGGAACCGCTTACACAGTTCCCGGGCGTAATGGTGTTATTTTGCAACAGCAGGACGCCTTTGAGGATGTCAGCGCGACCTATGACGTCGCTTTGAATATCTTTGACGGCTATGAAATGGACATCAGCGAGACGATTAACGCCTTTAATGCTTGGCTTTTAAGTAAAAGGGGATATTTGAGGCTTGAGGACAGTTTCAACCCTAATTGCTACCGCTTGGCTTATTACAACGGCGGCACATCGGTCGAAAATTCTTTTATGATGTACGGCAAGGCAAAACTTTCGTTTATGTGCCGACCCGAGAAATATCTTAAATCAGCAGAGACGCCCGTCGATGCTTTGAGTGGAGCGAGTTTATTTAATCCGACGGCATACGCATCCAAGCCCCTTATTAGGATTGAGGGCGCTGGCAACGGCTCCCTTAATATCAACGGCAAGACCTTGGATGTTAGCGGCTTGACTGATTACATTGTTATAGACACGGAGACAATGAACGCATACCGCGAGCCAATGGAAAATATGAATAATCACATCGCGGGAGATTTCTCGACACTTGCCAGCGGTTCCAATGCGATCGCCTTCACGGGCGGCATTGTTCGCGTACTAATTACACCCCGTTATTACGTTATTTAAGAGGTTTACTATGCTCCCAATTTTATACGAGAATGTTGAGGCGGGCATCGTTCCCGCACATTACGGCGTTGGTGTTTTGCGTGATTGCCTTTCGTGCGTTGTTTCAGAGGAAAGGAACGGCGCCTATGAGTTAGAAATGTCATACCCAGCAAACGGCGTACACGCCGCCGACATCGTTCCTAATTGTGTTATTAAGGTTAAACCAAACCCGACAGACGACCCGCAATTATTCCGAGTATATAAAATCGGCAAGACAATGGCGGGCGTTTTTACTATTGCGGCGCATCACATCAGCTATGACCTTTCGGGTGTAGTAATTGCCAGCGGAACGGCGTCAGATGTTGCAGGAGCTTGTGACATCTTACAGAATGCTGCCGTTGGCTTTACTATCTCGACAGACAAGCAGACAGTCGCACCTTTTAAGATTTACGAGCCTTCAAGCGTTCGCTCCTGGTTCGGCGGTAAAAACGGCTCCTTGCTCGATGCTTACGGCGGTGAGTGGTATTGGAATAACTACGATTTAAGGCTTAAGGGCGCAAGAGGCGCAGACCGCGGCGTATATATTCGCTACGGCAAGAACTTGACAGAATTAAGCCAAGAAATGGACATCAGCAACCTCGCGACAAGCATCACGCCGTATTATATTGACGAGGAAAGCGACATAACAATCGTTGGCGATGCGGTTAACACAGGATTAACACTTAACCCGGTGAAGAATATCGCGATTGACTTCTCGAGCGATGTCGACGAGGAAAGCGAGACGCCTATCACCGAACAGCTCGAGGCGCTGGCATTGAAGTATATCGCCAATAATGAGCTGGGTGCGGCGGTCTCAACCATTACGCTTAATTTTGTGCAGTTGAGCGATTTGACCGAAAGAATTGACTTATGCGACATAGCCCATATTGAATACGAGGCGCTTGGCATAACGGTCGTGCTCAAATGTATCGCGACCACATGGGACGCGCTCGAGGAACGATATACATCAATCAAATTCGGCAAAGGCTCGACAGACATCACCGACACAATCCTTAAGACCGAAAAAGAAGTCAAGGAAAAGCCAACGATTACCGCGATGCAGAGCGCAATCAATAAGGCGACCGAACTAATAACAGGAAATCGTGGCGGCTATGTCATTCTTAAGGACACAAACGCAGACGGCGAGCCCGACGAAATCTTAATTACAGACAACGCAGACCTTACGCAAGCGGTAAAGGTTTGGCGCTGGAATAAAAACGGCTTGGGATATTCGTCAACGGGCTACAATGGCAGTTATGGGCTTGCCGTAACCTCGCAGGGCGAAATCGTTGCAGATTTTATAAAGACGGGAACCCTAAACGCTGATTTAATTAAGGCGGGCAAGATTTCCGACGTAAACGGACGTTTTGAGCTTAACTTATTAACTGGCACGAGCAGACTTAATCAAGCGGTCAGCGAGCGCGACTTTAGCGTAATTGACGCGCTTGGTAATCATTGGGCATATTTATCAACCACAGTCAACGGCGCAAAATTAGCCATAACGGACGGCGTTGCAGACGTTGCACACGAACGCGTTACGATGTTCGCAAACGACGGCGGCGGTGTGCTCAATTTAACCGACGGCGATTTTAATAGCACGGTTAGGCTCGACGGCAACGGCGGGCATATAGTCCAAAAGAACGGCATCGAGTTGCTTTATGACACGCCTTTGTATACTGGCGGCAATAGTATCCCGGCGGGAGAATATTCGGCTTATTTGTTTTACGGGCGTGTATCAAGCGGCGGCTCATATATCCCGGTAATTATCCCGAAATCAATGATTACCACGTCAGAACAGAAGTTCATTTTTGCCGATGAAACAAATTACTATACGTTTATCGTTTATTGGACTGACGATACAAAATCAACATTATGGTTCACGGCTAATACAAAGAACAATAACGGCGCATTAACTCATATCTACGGCATTTATTAAGGAGGCATTGACAATGTTTGAATGCAGAAACGGACAGATCAAAATTACACGCGGCGACACAGCAGCGCTTAAGGTGGCGCTCAAAATGGCAAATGGCGACGCGTATCAGATGCAGACAGGCGACACGCTTACGCTTACATTGAGACGTCAGCCACACGACGCGGTTCTTTTCGAAAAGGTATCAAGCACCGACGTAATCGCAATCGACCCAGCAGACACAAAAGACCTTGACGCGGGTTTTTATTGCTTTGACATTCAGCTCACGACAGCAGGCGGCGACATCTTCACAGTCGTAGGGCTGACATCTTCAACCGTCGGCAATTTTCAGATTTACCCCGAAATCACAGAATAAGGAGGGCGCCTATGGAAGAAATTAGAGGCACAATCACGCCAGAGCAGACCATTGACGGCACCCTTGAGACGCTCCACGCAATCGAGGGACGCATCGACATTGCAGGCATTAACCGAGGCGGAGCCGTCGACGACGTACAGATTAACGGCACATCTATCGTAGTTGATAAGGTGGCTAATATCCCGATTGCTACTACTCAAACATTAGGTGTATTAAAAACATCTTCAACATATGGAACCTATGTTAATTCTTCGGGTTTTTTACAAACACAAAGTGCATCTGAGGTTAATATAAATGATAGGACTAATTCTTATAAGCCTATCGTACCAAACAACTTTGACTACGCCGTCAAAGCCGCTATGACAGACGGCAAGGGTGCAGGGTGGACAGAGGTAGAAAAGGCGAATGCAAGGGCGAGAATGGGCGTTAATCAAGCGTATTTGGTTGAAGAATTTACGCTCGCAGAAGATGCAGACGCTATTGAACGAAGCACCGAACCCGACGGAACACCATATAATTTTGAATCTTTAGTGGTGGTAATTGATTGCAATAATTTGACATTTAATGCTTTTTCTATGTGGTTACGTCTAAATCATTTGAAAAATGGGCAGTGGGTGTATAGTGGTCAAGGGGCAATGGGAACTAATAATAATAAATATGGTGTTTTTAAATGGATAAAAACAATTAACGGTTTTATTGATAGTGGCTATGATTGTTCTGCGAACAACAGCGCTACAGGAACACAGGCATTATCTGTTATGGCAAAAGTTCCTTCTAATATAGTTAGATTAAATACTATTATCAACGACTTTAGATTATATACTACTGGAAGTAGTGTTATTCCTGCAGGAACAAAAATTTCAATCTATGGCGTAAGAGCCTAAACAATAAAGGAGAAGGAAAATGTATTTTTTAGTTCAGATTACAAAGAAGAATGACGGAACAGTTGCACAGGGTACAAGCAGATTTGACACAATGAAAGAGGCGGTTAGTGCTTTCCACGTTGCTTTTGCAAGTGCTATGTCAAAGAAAGATGTAAGCAAGTTTACTTGCGTTATTCTCAACGAGAACGGTCTTGCACAGAAAATTGAAGTTTATGAGAATATTGTAGAAACTTCTGATATTGTCGGAGCTGATTAACTACCATAAAGCACAGGCTATATGGTATAATACGGTACAGAAAGACAGCCATATTGCGTTGGCATGAGTCTTGAAGGTAGCCTACATTTGGATAAATGGAGTAACGAGCCACCAAGTACGGGGTGAAAGAGATTATCATATTGTCTTAAAACACTGTATCGTCGTTTGATACAGTGTTTTTATTTGGGTAAATATTAAATTTCTGAAATACTTAACCACGACAAAGCACAATTTACAGAAGGACAGAAGGACAGTTAGGGGCTGTCCTTGATATTAAAGGAAAAGCGGAATGGAAAACTTAAGAGAAGTATTAACGTGGGCAAGCGCTTTAGGCTTGCCTACTATTCTTGCGATCTTGGTATGGGTTATCAAACAGGGGCAGAAGATAGCCATACTGATGAGCGCACAGCAGGCACAGATGAGAACCAAACT
Source organism: Paludibacteraceae bacterium (assembly GCA_045641145.1). Classification (GTDB taxonomy): domain Bacteria; phylum Bacteroidota; class Bacteroidia; order Bacteroidales; family Paludibacteraceae; genus Colicola. The sequence goes on along the minus strand of JAZUGJ010000141.1, from coordinate 1,718 downwards.
CCTCGAGCTTTACCACAAATATCAAAAGCGTGGTTATATCACCGAGGAGGAGCTCGAGGACTGGGAAAACCAGTATCAAGCATATCATTCATTGGGTAAAAATGGCATTCTCGACAGCCGTCGGGAGCGCCTTTTAAACATGAAAACAATCGAAGAAAGCGAGGTTACACAATGACAAACAAGGTTTACGACACATTAAAATGGATTGCGCTCGTAGGATTGCCCGCAATCACTACCCTTTATTTGACACTTGCGACAATTTGGGGATTTCCTTACGCCGAGGCTATCGGCGCAACATTGGGCGCCGTCGATGTTTTCCTTGGCGCGGTTCTGGGCATCAGCTCAATCAGCTATAAGAAGGAACACGAATTATGAGCACCAAAGAGAAATACATCAAGCTCATGCAGTCGCAGGTCGGCTACAAAGAGACGGGCGTCAACATAACGAAATACTCGCGTTGGTTTGATAATGAAGGCTGGCAGTTCTTTAACACCAAAAAGCAGGGCGCGGAATACTGCGCGATCGCTTTATTGTGGGCGCTTTGTCAAAATGACGTTGGCATCGGCAGGGAAAAAGTCCGCACATGGCTGGGACTGCCGACGCCAAAAAATAACTGCGCGGCAGGCGTTCCATATTTATGGGGCTATCTCGTAAAAAAGGGCTACAAGGTCGACAAGACCAAAGGAGAACCGGGCGATTTTATTTTCTTTAACGGCAATAGTCACGTCGGAATGATTGAAAAGGTTGCAAACGGAAAATATACCACAATCGAGGCGAATAAGGGCAACGCGGTAAAGCGATGCACCTATGCAATCACTAATTCATCGATTTGCGGCGTATGTCGTCCCGATTGGAGCAAGGTCGAGCCAGCGCCCGCACCCGTTCCGACACCCGAACCAACGCCAGCGCCGACACCCGCGCCAACGGCTAAAACCTATTCTGTAAAGGTTAATAGTTTCTTGAGTATGCGCGCGGCTCCGTCAGCATCGGCACCCGAGAAGGGTCGCCTTTTTAATGGCGCAATCGTTACGATCACCGAGACAATGAACGGGTGGGGTAAAATCTCGCCCAATTTATGGGTTTCGACGTCGTACTTAACAACCAGCTAAACCCGCGTAACACCTCGCGCGTGGTTAATATCCTCCGAAAGAGACCTCACGCATCGGCGTGGGGTCTTTTTTTATGCCTTTTTGCAAATTTGCACATTTTTTCACACACGAAAATTAAAAAAGCGCCCGAACCCTTTGCAGTTGAGCGCTTTATTTTGGTGGGGCTGGTGGGACTTGAACCCACTTAATAGAGCGCACCCGTGCATCGTAAATCGACAAAACCCCAATATTTTAGCGGTTTTCAGCATTTTGGCGTTTTTCTGTATTTCCGCTGGTGGACACTTTTCACACACAAATTCACACACAAATTCACACACGGCAGGCAATAAAAAACCCGCGACGCTCTCCACATCGCGGGAAAATCCCAAGGAAGTCAATCCATATTATGGCTTAATTGACACCCTTATATTAATATCCTTAATATCTGGCTAAAAGGCTTTCCGCGCTATTTGGGACTATTTCGCAATTGCGCGAAAGGTTAAATCTATGACGCTGGCGGCGCTTTCGATTTCACCCTTGACAGGTTTCTTATAAACGCCGTAGGTGTCCATGCTTTCACTATGTCCGATGATCTCGCGCAGGGTTCCAGATGCAATCTGTCCGCCCGTC
>JAZUGJ010000140.1:0-5972 GCA_045641145.1 Paludibacteraceae bacterium | reverse complement strand
CTTGTCGAAATATGCCATCTTTTCAACCTCTTCAGGTTCATAATTCTCATCATATTCAATAGCTGTGTATTCAGCTTTGAAAGGACGAAGAATATAGCGATAGTCTCTTAAGTTTTTTGTAAGGGATACCGGAATAGAGATGCTGAATTCTCCATCACTACCTATTGTGGTTTCAAAATATTTCTCTCCATTCGCATCTGATTGGTATTCACTATAAGGTACGGCTACGACTAATTTTTGATTAGCAGCAGGAACATCGTCCATTTTAACTACGCCTTCTTTCTTGGTGATTTCCCGCCCGGGAGCATAATACACCGTTCCTGTTAAGGTGGCCTTTCCACTGATGGATTCCATTGACAATTCTGATTGCTTTTTGCAGCCGGTCATAGCCATTAATGCTACGATGGCAATTAGAAGAACTTTTTTCATAAAAATAATTAATTTTTGTTTTTTCTACATCCTTTAAGGCGATTCGAATTTTCCTATTTTTGCTATTTTGAACTGCAAAGATACATTTTTTATTTGATACGGACAAATAAATCTTTAATATTTTTATTTTTTTTGTGTCCTCGTCCTTATTGTAACCCAAAAACCGAAAATATGGCTATTCAGTAGGTTAAAGACCTACTTTGTGCCCGATTTATTTGCACATTCCAAATTTTTGTTGTATATTTGCAGCTGTTTTTGTGATTACGCCGGATTGATATGGCAAGAATACAAGATAAAGACCAGATATACAAAGCGTTTCGTCCACTTGTGGACATGATGTTCCGTATTTCATACCGCCGATACAAAATAATCGGCAAGGAAAATATCCCCACCGATGGAGCACTGATCTATGCCCCCAATCACACCAATGCCCTCTGTGACGCTTTGGCAGTTCTGGGGATCACTACCGGTCGTAAAGTCTTTGTTGCACGCGCCGACATATTCAAAAACCCTAAAGTGGCATGGCTGCTCAACGGGCTGAAAATTATGCCGATACGCCGAATGCGAGACGGAATAGACGAGGTGCGCCACAACGATGAGACGATGCAAAACGCAGTCGATACATTGAATGCCGGCGTGCCTTTCTGCATCCTGCCCGAAGGTACACACCGCCCTAAACATTCCCTCCTTCCCCTGAACAAAGGTATTTTCCGTATCGCCCTCCAAGCCAATGAGCAGTTCGGACATGAGTATCCGGTTTATATCCTGCCCGTCGGTCTGGAATATGGCGACTATTTCCACCTCTGGGACTCGCTGCTTATTCATATCGGTCAACCTATCAATGTAACCGAATTTGCCCGCACGGCACGGCAGGAATGGCTACAGACGTACGGCGAGGAGATGACCGACCCGCAACTTATTCTGGCTTTGCGGGACGAACTGACACACCGTCTGCAACAACTCATTCTCTTTGTGCCGGACGATGACGACTACGACCGGAACTGGGCAACACTCAAAGCCAATAAACCCGCTCCTTTCGCCGAAATGGATAGACCCGTCTTCCCCGAATGGCTGCGGTACGCATTCATTATCCTCTTGGCTCCGTTATTCGTCTTTTCGGCTGTCCTTACCGCCCCCTTGGGCTTATTGACACTGCTTATTAAACATAAGATACAAGACCCCGCCTTCCATAATTCGGTACAGTTCCTGCTGCAATTTGTGTTGATCCCGTTGAGTTTGTTTGTTGCCTATCCGTTGTGGGCGTTTGTGCAGGAGTACTTATACCAAATGAGGCATCTTAATTCGTAATCCCCTATGACAGAACAGATTATTAGTAATCCCGAAATGGTACGTGTCGTGCTGATGTTGGCACTTTACATCGTCCTACCCATCGCTATTATTCACATGTTTATCCGCCTCAAGTGGGTGCAGAAAGTAGGTACCGTTGTGATGGCATACGCGCTCGGTATCCTGATGGCACTCACCGGCATGGTCGCTTTTACCCCCGACAGCATGGAGGAAATGGCATTCAATCAGGTGCAGAATATGCTCATGAATATCACCGTTCCGTTGGCAATTCCATTGATGCTTTTCAACTGTGATTTCAAGTTATGGACGAAGGCCCTGCCCAAAACAATCTGGTCGTTGGTGGGCGGTATTGTGGCTATCGTAGTGGCAGTCGTTTCGGGCTATTTCCTGTTCCAATCACGCCATATTCCCGAGTTTGACAAGGTCTCTGCCATGATGACGGGTATCTACACCGGCGGAACGATGAACTTCAATGCCTTGGGTGCCGCACTCGGTGTGGATAAATCGGTAATGGCTATCGTGCTGGCGTTTGAGATGGTACTGACCATGCCTTATATCCTTTTTATCCTGGGTGGCGGTTATCGGCTCTTCCGCCGTCTGTTGCCTTTCTGCGACGAGACCAGCAACGAGATAAGGCATAATAAAAACAAGTCGATTGAAGCTCCCGTCAGTGATGTGGAAGACTACGGACACATGTTCCGCAAGGATAATTGGTATCTGACTTTGGCAGGTTTGGGACTGAGCATTCTCTTCCTCGCCGTTGGTGCGGGACTGAGCATACTGCTGTGGAAACTCGGAGTTATTGCTCCCAATCCGGAAAACCCCGATAAACCCGTGTTGAACGAGTTGGTCATTATCCTTACCATCACCACGCTCGGTTTGGCGGCGTCGTTCTTTAAGAAAGTGCGCGAACTGCCCAAGACCTTTGAACTGGGCATGTTCTTTATTCTGGTCTTCTCCATTATTGTGGCATCGCTGTTTGACTACCATAGCATCCAGGGCTCCACATTCGGCATCGGCGCTTTCGTGTTGTGGATTATCCTTGTCGGCGGACTGATACACCTGCTGCTCTGCCGTCTGTTCAAGGTCAGCGGCGACCTCTTTACGGTCAGTCAGATAGCACTCCTCTGCTCGCCTCCTTTCGTGCCGCCCGTAGTGGGTGCCATGGGTAACAAAAAAGTACTTATTTCGGGGCTGGTAATAGGACTGATCGGCTATGCCGTAGGTACCTATCTGGGTATAGGAATATACTGTTTTTTGAATTAATCGTTTAAATTGGTACAAAAATGAAACGAGTGATTGTAGGGGTGATGGCTTTGCTGCTTATCTCCCTTTCGGCGCAGGCAAAAAATAAAAAAGCGCAAGAGGTGGATTCGTTGGGTAACCCAATCAAAACGGGTTGGAACTTCGGCATATTGCCCTCGGTGGCATACGATGCCGACTATGGTTTTCAGGGCGGCATACTGACCAATGTCTATTTTTACGGAGACGGCAAACAGTATCCCGAGTATATCCACTCCATTTATTTTGAAGGGGCTTATACGACCAAGCACCACGGTATTTTCCGCCTTAATTACGATAGTAAATACCTCATTCCTAATCATCGGTTGACGCTGGACGCCACCTACCTGCCCGATGCCATGTGCGATTTCTACGGCTTCAACGGGTTCCAATCGGTGTTCAATAACGATTGGTCGTTCTGGAAAAAGAAAACGGACAAAATGCCTCAACCGGACGATTACTATTCGCGTGTGTTCTACAAGTACAAACGCGACCTCATCCGTTTTGCGGCGGATATTGAAGGTACTATCTATAAAGACTTTAAATGGAACGCCGGCATAGGTGTGCTGGGCTATATCATTGATGACTGTGATATACACATGCTGAACGGCAAGAACGAGTTTGACCCCGCTTCTTCCCGTTATGGTCAAAAAGCCCTTAACCCCGATGTAAAGGGTTTGTATGAGTTATACAAGCAGTGGGGACTAATCACTCCTGATGAGCAGAACGGCGGGTGGCATCCCTACGCACGGGCGGGCTTGTCCTTTGATACGCGCGACAAACGGCAGGGTCCCAATCGCGGTATATACGCCGATGCTTTCCTGACCTATTCGGCAGCGTTTAATGCCAAGTACGGTCAGCAGGCAGCAGCAGGATACAATCACCTGCAGTTTAACTTTACCTTCCGTCACTATGTACCGTGTTATGTGGACGGCAAGGGACGCAACCGTATCACCTTTGCTTATCGGCTCGGCACACAGAATCTGATTGCCGGTAAGTCGCCTTTCTATATGAATAACTACCTCAATACGCTCTTTATTCAGCGCGTTTATTATGAGGGATTGGGCGGTGGTAACTCGGTACGCGGTATGATGGCAAACCGCATCTTGGCTAACGGCTTTGCCTTCGCTAATGTGGAATTCCGTTTCCGTATCGTCAATTTCGATATCGGGCACCAGCATTTCTATGTCGGACTCAATCCGTTCTTTGACCTGGGCGTTGTTACGCAACCCTATAAGTTAGACGAAAACGAGTTGCGCACCAAAGTGGAGGCAACAAAAGATGTTGACGGCAACCCTTACCGATATGAGCAGTTCTTTACAACGGACGAAAAAGATATCTACCGCCCCCACATGTCTGCCGGTATCGGTTTGAAAGTCGGTATGAACGAAAACTTCGTACTTTCCGCCGACTGGGCGATGCCTGTCAACGAAAAGTACTATATGAATCAGGATAACTCCAAGTTGGCGAACTTCTACGTCAAAATGGGGTATTTGTTCTAAAAACGATTAGATACTCAATACATGAAGGGCATTCCAGCGGTCGGCTTGGATGTCCTTCTTTTGTTTGATGGCTTGTGTCAGAGGAACATAAGCGATATTGCCGTTCTGCATACCAATCATGATACTGCGCTGCTCGTCCAACAAAGCCAAAATAGCATGGCAGCCCAAGCGGGAAGCCAGAATACGGTCGGATGCCGTAGGTGTACCGCCGCGTTGCAGGTGTCCCAATATAGTTACGCGCGTGCCGTATTCGGGGTGCGCTTTCTCAATCATCTGTGCCACGGCATTGGCACCGCCTTCAATAGCATGCTCCTGCACCAAAAGAATCCCCGAGTTCTTATGTTTGCGGCGACCTTGACCCAGTGCTTCTTCTATCTGCTCCTCCACCGTGGCGCGTTCAGGAATGATGGCTGCCTCAGCACCGGCTGCAATGGCCGCATTGAGGGTCAAAAAACCGGCATCTCGACCCATCACTTCAACCACAAAAACACGCTCGTGGCTGGTACCTGTGTCGCGCAGTTTATCCACGCAATCCATGATGGTATTGAGCGCCGTGTCGTAACCGATGGTGGAGTCTGTTCCCCACAGGTCGTTATCTATCGTGGCAGGTACGCCGATAACGGTGACATTATATTCCTGCGCCAAGAGACGCGCACCGGTAAATGTACCGTCACCACCAATCACGATGAGTGCGTCTATCTCCTCTTTGACAAGTGTATCATAGGCACGCTTGCGCCCTTCAGGAGTCTTAAACTCTTCGCTACGGGCAGACTTGAGTATCGTACCGCCGCGCTGGATAATGCCCGATACATCTTGTGTGGTGAACTCTTGCACCTCATCGTCCATCAACCCTTTGTAACCGCGATAAATGGCTTTTACACGCATACCGTTTACGATGGCGGCACGGGTTACGGCACGCACTGCCGCATTCATTCCGGGGGCATCTCCGCCCGAGGTCAGTACTCCTACTGTTTTGATTTTGTATTCCATATTAATTTATTTTTAACTTCCTCCATTAACCATAATGGAGTGGAAGTACCTCCGCAAATACCGATGGTTATGTCCGGTCTCAGTTCGCCGAGCCGGTCTTGGGTCAGTTCGTCCGGTGAAGAGATAAATATCGTGTCGGGATTGGCTTGGCGGCATTGCTCATACAACACATGAGCATTGCTGGATTTCTCTCCGCCTACAAAAATAACCCGGTCGTGCTGTCTTGCAAAATCCTGTAACTGCTCTTTGCGGTGCGCCACATTACGGCAGATAGTGTCATGGTATTCAAACCCTTTACGGGCGTGCTGCCGGATATATTCCGTGAGGGAATGAAACTCCTCCACCGACTTGGTGGTTTGTGAGAACAGATAAATGTCGCGCCCGAAGTCTATTTGGTTTACATCATGCAGTCCCTCTACCACGAGTGCCGTGTTATTGGTCTGACCCTGCAACCCCACCACC
>JAZUGJ010000139.1:0-5534 GCA_045641145.1 Paludibacteraceae bacterium | reverse complement strand
TTAAGTTCTCGCTTATCATCCTGTTGCCTGTCTATATCATCGTTCAATTGATATTCCTATAATCAATGACCGTTGTTGACCAAATCATCGCATGGTATTCGGCGCATATGAACTATGCGTCGATTACCGCGCTGATGACTATCGAATCGTCTTTTATCCCCTTTCCATCGGAAGTTGTTATTCCTCCCGCCGCTTTTGTGGCGTCGCAACCCGACAGTTTATTATGTGCCACCGGCAATTATCCGTTGGATGTGCTTTTTATTGTCCTGTTCGGTACATTGGGAGCCATGTTGGGAGCTGTGATTAACTATGTTCTGTCTATTTGGCTGGGGAGGTTGATTATCTACAAGTTCGCCGATAGCCGTTTGGGACATTTATGCCTGCTTTCATCGGCAAAAATCGAAAAGGCGGAGGCGTATTTTCGGGAGCATGGTAAAGTCAGCACTTTTGTCGGCCGGCTTATTCCGGGTATCCGCCAGTTGATATCTATTCCTGCAGGTTTGGCACGGATGCACTTTGGGCAGTTCCTGCTTTATACCTTTCTGGGGGCGTTTATTTGGAACACCGTCTTGGCGTTGCTCGGTTACCTGGCTGCCGGTCAGATGGATCTGATAAAAGAATATAGCCACGAACTTTCGGTGGCTATACTCCTGCTGCTTGGTGCAGCCGTCGTTTATTGGATTATTAAAAAGGTTATTGCCCGGAAAAAGCAATAACCTTTTTTCTTTTTTACTTTCTGGTTCTCATCCAACCGGCAAATGAATGCCGCTTAGGTGCTTCCTCGTCAGCGGGTTCTTCTTTCTTCTCCTCCTCTTCCAGCGTAATCACGATTTCGTCGTCCGAAGAATCAGCAGAAACGGGAGGTAGCATATCGTCTTCCGATTGAATAATCGGTTGCTCGTCCTCCACCGGTTGTTCCGCAATTTCTTCCAATTGTGGTTCTTCTTCCGCTATCGGTTCATTTATTTTCTTGGGAGTGGGTAACTCATCGTAGTTGGCTTTGATAGCGTCCTCCACGCTGGGTTGACCCGTTTCTTCTTTAAGAGTCGGTATATCGCTCACTTCATAACCGGTCGCTATCAAAGTTACGCGCACATCATCTCCTAAGGTTTCATCGATGGATACGCCCCATTGTACATCTACCTCTTCGCCCACCTCGCGCACGAAATCGTATATCTCATCGGTTTCTTGGGTTTGAATGGCGCATTCAGTGGAGCAGTAGAACTGCAGCAACACGCGTTTGGCACCATGCACATCGTTGGTGTTGACCAACGGCGACTGCAAGGCGTTATTAATGGCTTTGGCCACACGCCTTTCGCCGTTTGCCTGACCTACATTCATTATCGCCACTTTGCCGCCTTTCAATGTGTTGTACACATCGGCAAAGTCCGTATTGACATAGCCCGGAATAGTGATTATCTCCGCAATGGACTTGGCGGCGTTGCACACCACATCGTCCGATTTGGAGAAGGCGTTCAGCAAGTTCAAATCGGGATATATCTGTTTCAGTTTCTCGTTATTGATGACCAGAATGGCATCTGTATATTCCGCCAAAGTGGCAACGCCGGTCAATGCCTTGCGGATTTTGGGTTTACCCTCAAAGGCAAACGGGATGGTAACAATACCCACCGTCAGTATATCCATTTCCTGCGCCACTTCCGCCACTACGGCAGTCGCCCCCGTACCTGTTCCTCCGCCCATTCCTGCGGCGAGAAACAGCATTTGTGTACCGTCGTCCAACGCTTCTTTTATGCGGTCGCGGTTCTCATCGGCATATTGGTGGGCTTTGTCGGGGTTGCCGCCTGCACCCAGTCCTGGACCTAACTGTAACTTGGCAGGTACCGAACTGCGGCCAAGTGCCTGTTTATCGGTATTGCATACCAGAAAAGTGACGCCGGATATACCTTGTTGGTACATGTGGTTTACAGCATTGCAGCCACCGCCGCCTACTCCCATCACTTTGATAATGGAGTCTTCCTTGATGTCTATTTCTAACGGAAGCAATTCGTCGTTCATAATGGTTATTGTTGATCGGTAAATAATTCGATTATTTTCTGTCCCAGGGTCGTGTCTCCTATTTTGGGTTGGTCCAGCAGTTTACCCGGGTGGGCATCACGGTAGTCACTGCCCAATATGAGTGCCCCTACCAGACTGGCATATTGAGGCGAGCAGAACTCGTCAGGGGTTTTGCGGTCGAGCAATCCCGCATGACTGCCGTACAGTACTTCGATAGGCGTCTTTTCGCTCAGATATTCCGTCATACCTTGCAGCATACTGGCTCCGCCGGTGATATACAAACAACAGATGCGGGTGCTATATTCGTTTAGCACCGCCATCAGCGGATCCACGGTCTCGTCCAGTTCCTGTTTGAGTAAAGTGGCGATCTCCTTGCTGTTCGTTTTCCACACGCCGTTTATCTCGGGGCAACCCGGAATGGCCATCGTGTAGTTTTTTTCTACCAATTCGGGCGAAGCAAAACCGTATTGGCATTTTATTTTTTCAGCATTTTCAAAGGATATACCCTGTTGTTCCAATAGGCGAGTCAAATGGTAACCGCCTTTGGAAACCACTTTGACTTTTTGATACGCATTTCCTTTGTATATACTGAGGGTCGTCGTCTGCGCGCCCATATCCAACACGGCACAACCTTCTGTCAATACGGTCGGGTCCTCAAAGGCGAAGGCGGACAGCAGGGCTTCCGAACGGGTAAAAGTATGTTCAATAGATTTGGTTGCGTGGTCAAAACTGTCGCGTACTTTCTCCTCAAGTTCTTTTTTGCCCACAAAAGCGATATAGTGAGCGTCCATAGTGGTTGCCCGCTGGTCAGAAGTCGGTATATCGTCTTGTTCCTGACCGTCAATTACGAAATAGGACGGAATCAAATCCAGCACGGCGATACCCGAATTGTTGATTTCTATTTTCTTCTTACATTCCGCCGCCATCTCGTCCAATATGGCGGTGGTTATTTCTTTTTTGCGGCCCCAATCGCGTATGCTGTGTACCGCCACAATCTGCATACTCGCACCCCCCAGCAGAGCGTAAGCGGCAGGCAGATTAGGCACTCCGATGCGGTTGGCTAACAGCCGCAAGGTCTCCACAATCATATAACCGGCATTGGAGGTTTGTACCACCACGCCTTTGGCGACACACGGATACTTGCGGCTCTGCTCATAGCCCAATATATGCAGCATATCGGTCCCCACTTTCTCCGCTGCCATGGCACGGACAGAGTTGCTGCCTAATTCAATCGCCACTAACGGCAACGCCTCTGCTAGTTGTCTTTTAATCTTTTTCGGCATATCGTCGTTTTGTTTATTTTATTCCTATTACTTGTCCTTTATACCGCACATCCAGGGAGGTGTACTGGTTCAAATCCAGTGTTTTTCCCGCCTCGTACCAGTGCTGTAACTTGCCTAATTTGGCGGTATAGTCGTTCATTTCACCCATTACGATGGTGGCAAGGGAGTCGCTTTGTATCAGGTGAATCATCTTGGGGTTGCTCACATGCAGTCTGGCTATCCGTCCGCTCCAATAGGGTTGTTTTTGCAGCCATTCGGCAAAGTCGCTCAATTCGCCGGCGGCTCTGCGGGGACTGACATCGCCCGTTATAGGCAGCACGGGAGTCGTGACTGTGGCGCGGATAGGCATACGCTTGCGGTCTGTGTCAATAAAATAGGATTCACCGGCTGTCACAATCCGCACCAGGGGCACCCGCTGGGTCAAGTTCACATGAACAACCCCGTCCGAGGTCTTGTAGCACTCGCAAGTACGGACCATCGGGTGATGTTTCAGTGTTTCTTCAATGCGTTGTGCCGGCACGCGCGCCATATAGGCACCTACCGGATATTGGTTGTTCTTTTTCAGCAGCGACACCAGTTCATTTTCGTCCATATATCGGCGTTGCTCAAGATCGGTTATCTGAATGGCAAGACGCTGACAGGTCGGTTCCTGCACATGATGTCGGGCCATCGTAATGCCGAAAACGGCATAACCGATTACCGGCACCGCACACGCCGCTGCAATAATATGTCTCCAATAACTTTTCACGCTAAACTTGTTCTAATCTCCCCTACCAACCGGTCTATATCTCCTGCCCCCAGACTGAGTACGGCAACTGGGTCTTTGCTTTCCGATATACGCTTTTTCAAATACGCCGTCAGGTCTTTCTTTTCCACCACCACACCGTGCATTGTGCATTGTGAATCGTCAACCGTTAAAAGCATCTCACTCGTCACGCCCGGTATAGGTTGCTCCCTTGCAGGATAGATAGGCAGCAGTATCAACTCGTCCGCTTGCCTCAATACACGCTTGAATTCATCGGCAAAATCGCGGGTGCGCGTATATAAATGAGGTTGGAAAATGACAATGAAACGGCGGTCGGGATATAGCCGGCGTACCGATTGGATGGAGGCGTTCAGTTCGGTGGGGTGATGGGCATAGTCGTCCACATACACCACCCTATCCGTCTTGATGTGGATATTAAAACGCCTGTACACACCGGCATAACTCTCCACGCCCTGCCGTATTTCTGCGTCCTTTATTCCGTTCAGCCAGGCCAATGCCATGGCGGCTACCGAATTTTCTATGTTCACCCACACGGGTACGCCGAGTCGGATAGCTGCTATGGTGCTTTCGGGTGTGTGGAAATCAAACCGTATCTCGCCGTTTTCCACGATGATGTTGTCGGCGTAGAAATCTGCCTTTTCATCGGCGGAGTACGTATATACTTTACAGTGCGCACCATGCACTTCATACCCTTTTTTCAGCACAATGGCTTGCTCCACCAGTCCTGCGTAATGGTCAAAGCCCTTTTGATATTCCTCGGCGGTGCCGTATATATCCAGGTGGTCGGGGTCAACGCTTGTGATGACCGACATATAGGGCTGCAAGCGGTGAAAACTGCGGTCGTACTCGTCCGCTTCCACTACCACATAGTCGCTTTTGGTATCAATCAGCAGGTTGCTGTGATAGTTCTCCGATATGCCACCCAAAAAGCCGTTGGCGCCTTGGTGGCTGTTGTGCATGATATGTGCCAGAATGGTACTAGTGGTCGTCTTGCCGTGGGTACCTGCTACGCACAGGGCTTTCTTTTGGCGCGTAACCAAGCCCAATATCTCCGACCGTTTCAATATGTTGAATCCGCGCTCCCGCATGGCGGTGTATATGGGCTCGTCTTGAGGCACGGCAGGGGTGCGTACCGCCAATGTGTTGTCGGGTGTCAATCCTGCTATGTTCCACTCGTTTCGGGCGGCTTCTTCCGAATCGTCGTAAGTAACGGCTATGCCTTCTTTCTCCAGTTCGCGGGTCAGGGGGGAGGGGGTACGGTCGTACCCGCGCACATCGTGGCCCTGCGCCTTAAAGTAGCGTGCCAAAGCGGACATTCCGATACCGCCTATCCCGATGAAATAAAGGGTTTGTATTTGTTTCTCGTCAAACATGACCTTCTTAGGCAATTTATTTCGCTGACAAAGATACAAAGAATTTTTGGAATAGGCAAGTTTTAGTTTGTTTTTTTAGCCGAAATAGATATTTAT
>JAZUGJ010000138.1:0-1763 GCA_045641145.1 Paludibacteraceae bacterium | reverse complement strand
CACGTAGTGCGGTTATGGTGAAATCAATACTTGCTGAATCGGCAGGCAGCACGATGTCCTTACGGACCACCCAACAGCTATCGCGCCTCAACTCAGGGTGCGTAGTCAGCAGCATTGCCAGTCGCGTTTGAGGGGAACACCCCACGCAAACCACTGCCAACCAACAAACGATTATCAAAATTATTTTTTTCATTTTTTTGTACCTTTATGTTGCTGTACGCGACGGCGCAGCATGTTCAACTCTTCCTGCATCTGTGCAAGGTTAGCTTTGAGAGTAGCGTTCTCTTTGCGTAACTCCACAATCTCGTCAATGAATCGGTCGTTCTTAGCCAACAGATCCACGATGCGCTCTTGCATGATAACGATGTCATTGTCATGGCGCTTATGCCGTGCCACCATGAAAGTTACGATAGTGGTGATAACACTCACTATCCATCCGCCTAAGGCAATTAGTTGGTCTATCATAATTCTGGAATTTTAAGTTATTAAACGAAAGCGCGAGACGCCTTTCGCGCCTCGCGCAACCGCGTTATTAGCCGAATGCGACTATTCGCCTGCTTCGAGTGAAGCGTTATATTCCGCCGTACAGATAGCCCACAAATACTTGTTCATGGTCTTGTAGGTGGATTGTGCCTTGAAGCCGGCATAGTCCGCTACACGCTTGGTGATATTGCAGCGGTGTTCTTCCACCAGTGCGCGGATAGCAGCAAAGCGGGCGCGTGCTTCCACCTCATAGGAACTTAACGGGTGGTTGGTCATGTCGCGTTTGCCGTAAATGACTGTGAACGGGTCGCGTTCGCCATTGCCGTTCTTGGATTTTCTTTGGGCTGCGCCAAAGTCGGTTCTGAGTTTCCCATGAATCTCTTCAATGGGGTACTTCCATAATACTTTTCCCATAATAGTTAAGGTTTTTAATTGGTTAATAATCAGTCTTCCGCCTCAATCACCTGTGCCCAGATGTACTTGTTGAAGGACTTGTAGCCGGTCTCGTACTGCGCCCGATAGGCAGCCATATCGTTGGCGTAAGTGCTTGCCGTCTTTTTCAGACGCGCTGCCACCAATGCCTGACGCTCCTTGAACTTGGCTTGGCGGTCAAGTTCGTCTTGCGTGACAGGGTGAGCTACTAAGTCGCGTTCGCCTTGCAGATAGGTGGTGTACTTGCCGTTGGCGGTGCAACTGTGAATGACTTTGCTCTTGCGGCTGATTTTTCCGCAGATGCGATGTACCGGATACTCAAATTCGGTCTTGCTGAAATGTTTGGACATAAAAGTTAAGGTTTAGGTTAATAATTTGTTGGTGGCGAGTTTACATCTCCTTGGCGACGATGCTCATAACAAACCCTTGCAGTGTCTTGCCTTTTCCTTCTTTCTTATAGCGTTCCTCATACACTTGCCGTAGAGTTGGAGCAGCCAATATCTCGTGTGTTATCTGCACCATCTTTTTAAAATTCTCTTGCCGTTGCAGGGCACCTGCTGACTGCTTGGCTTTTTGCCATTTTTTGGTCAGTGTCGGTTTGCGACATAGAATCGTTTTCCCATTCTCATGCCTGTAATAATAAGGTGAGTTCTTACTTAAACTTCCACTTGCGCTTTGGATTAGCGAATTTTCAAATGTTACTATCATACTATTTCGGTTTTTAGGTTATCTAATTAAGAGGGGTTGGGAACTGTCTGCCAAGTGTCGGTCAAGTGTCTGTCAACCCTCGGCGCTACAACACAGCGAATAGTTGTTCGGTGGACGGTTGACGATGCACAATGCACGGT
>JAZUGJ010000137.1:0-5385 GCA_045641145.1 Paludibacteraceae bacterium | reverse complement strand
CGAATTGTTGGCCTCTTACTTTCGTGAGCAGGGCTTGGAGCAGACCATGCTGGAGGATAAACTAATCAGCATGTGGGCGGAAGTGATGGGCCCTCAAGTGGCACGGCTTACGGAAACTCCCGAGATAAAAGACGGCGTGCTGTATGTGCGTGTCCGCAGTGCCGCTTTGCGCCAACAGTTATTTGAATGCCGCTCCCGACTGGTGCAGAAACTGAACGATGCCGCCGGCGGAAAAATAATCAAAGATATCCGGCTGCAGTGATAAATGAATTACCCTGCCAATATAGAGCATAAACTGGATTTTACGGTTATTCGCGACTTGTTGTTGCGCTATTGTTCGTCCTCGCTCGGGCGCGAACAAGCGGACGCCATGACTTTTCAAACCGACTATGATACGGTGTCCTGTCTGCTGGCCGAAGTGCGCGAGATGTTGGCCGTATTGCAGGACTCCTCTTTAGAATACCCGCGCGGGGACATGCACGATGTGCGCGAGAGTCTGGCACGCATCAGGGTGGAGGGGCTGTTCTTGGACGAAAGCGAGTTGCACCAATTGCGGCAGACTATCCGCTATGCTGCCGAACTCGCCTATTTCTTTGCTCACTTGGATCAACAGCGTTTCCCCGTGCTGTGCGAGTTATGCGGTGCTACCGGACTGAATGAACAAGTAACATGGATAGACCATGTGTTAGACCCCTTCGGGCAGTTGCGCGACAACGCTTCACCCGAACTGGCACGCATTCGGCACGAACTGAATTTGGCACAAGGTTCTGTGTCCCGCGCAATCAATAGTATATTGCGTCAGGCACAGGCGGACGGGCTATTGGACAAAGATGCCACTCCCACCCTGCGTGAAGGAAGATTGGTGTTGCCTGTCCCTCCCGCTCTCAAACGAAAGATAGGCGGTATCGTACATGACGAGTCCGCCACCGGTAAGACCGTCTTTATCGAGCCGGCGCAAGTGGTGGAAGCCAACAACCGTATCCGCTCCCTGCAAGGCGAGGAGAAACGTGAGCGGGCACGCATATTGATTGAGTTGACTAACCGCCTGCGCCCTGCCGTGCCGGATATATTGGAGACAGAACGCTTTTTGGCACATGTTGATTTTTTGCGTGCCAAAGCCGAATTGGGACGCACACTGCATGGTATTGTCCCCGAAGTGGTGAAGCACCCGCTATTAGCATTGCACGAGGCGCGGCACCCGGTATTGTATTTGCGTTTTGTAGAAGAAAAGCGCGAGGTTATACCACTGGATGTACGACTTGGGCAATCGGGGAATCGTATACTTGTTATATCCGGTCCCAATGCAGGCGGTAAATCGGTCTGCCTCAAGACCGTGGGACTTGTTCAATACATGCTACAATGCGGATTGCCGGTGCCGGTGGGTGAAGCGTCCCGCATGGGCTTTTTCAGCCAGATGATGATAGACATCGGCGACGAGCAGTCTATTGCGGACGACCTCAGTACCTATTCGTCCCATTTGCGTAACATGAACCATTTTGTCCGCTTTGCGGATGATAAGACGCTGTTTCTGATAGATGAATTCGGGTCGGGTACCGAGCCGTTGATAGGCGGTGCCTTGGCGGAAGCCACCTTACAGACCTTGCATGCCAAGCAGGCGGTAGGTATCATCACGACTCACTATACGAACCTCAAACACATGGCGGAAAGTACGGACGGCATTATCAATGGTGCTATGTTGTACGACCGCGGTGCTTTGCGCCCGTTGTTCCAACTGAGTGTGGGGCAGGCAGGGTCCAGTTTCGCCATTGAGATAGCAAGGCAAACAGGTTTGCCGGAGGATATTATCGCCCGCGCGGTAGAGATAGTCGGCAGCGAACATATTGACTATGACCGCCAGTTGCAAGACATCGCTCGCGACAAACGCTACTGGGAGAACAAGCGGCAGAATATCCGGCAAAAAGAGAAACATTTGGAGGAACGCATCACATTCTACGAGCAGGAGATAGCCGGACTGAAAGCCAAGAAGAAAGAGATTATCAACGAAGCCAAGGAGCAGGCGCAAGCCCTGTTGCAGCAGAGCAACGCTACCATTGAACGCACGATACGCGAGATAAAAGAAGCCAAAGCCGACAAGCAGAAAACGCAACAAGCACGGCAGAAAGTAGATAAACTGAAGCGTCAAGTGGCGCCCGCACCATCAAACAAGGACCAACAGAAAACCACCGGTACCCAAGTGCTGCGCGACTTCCGCGATTTAAAAGGTATGAGCCAATCTTTGCCTTCTTCTCAACCAGCCATTATAGACACTATTCGTCGCACAAAATTGTCTTTTCAACGCCAGTTGGATCTGCGCGGCATGCGCGCCGACGAAGCACAGGAGCAACTGATTGCTTATATGGACTCTGCCATCATGGTCAATGCCGGCGAGGTCTCTATTTTGCATGGCACGGGTACCGGTGCACTCAAGCAAATTACCCGTGATTACTTACAGCAACTCAAACGGCATAACCATATTCGCGACTTCTATGAAGGCGATGTCAATCATGGCGGAGCGGGTTTTACCATAGTGGAGATTTAGCCGCTTTCGGCTGATCAATTCTCTTGATGGCAGAGCGATGTTAAGAAGGTAAGATTTTTATGCAAGATGCAGAAATATTTGCATATATGAATTTTTTTTTGTACTTTTGCGTCACAAAACGCAAATGTTTGGTATTATGAATGACCATCCTTACACAGTAGAAGAACTTCGCGCGAGTGTAGAACAAGGAACACGACAGATTGAATGTGGGCATTATTACACAGATGCTCAAGTGAATAATCTTTTGCAGCAACGTAGAACTCAATTGGCATAATGCAAATTCTTTGGTCAGAGAGGGCATACACACGTCGTCAAGCCATTGAGGACTATGTGTTGTATGCATTTGGGTTTGTAGCATACCAAGATTATATTGATGCTATTGAAGAATGGAAGAAGGTCCTTTTAGAGAATCCCAATGCAGGGAAAGAGGAACCTATTTTGTCCAATATGCGTAAACAATATAGAAGTTTTGTTGTGCGTTCCTTATCAAAAGGTATTTATTATGTAGAGAATGATGCCATCAACATTGTAGATTGGTGGGATACTCGTAGAGATATAAAAGATTTGGCGACGCCGAGAGAGTGATTTCGGCAGCAGGTGGAAGTCCTGCAAGAACATAGCAAAACAAATAATTATAAGCAGAAAGAAATTTAACCCCTCCCGCAGGGCATGACCCTGCAAAGACATAGTAAAAAGTAAGCAGCTAAGAACTTGGGATTTTGAAAACTGGACACTTTCAAATTCTATTTGACCAAGAACAAGGCTTTTGCTCACGTTGTTGCGTGAGTCTTGTTCTGTAGATATTTGGTCAAATAAGGTAGTCCAGATTCCTCAAAATCCCAGATTGAAGCTAAACAAGCCTCACGTTTTTTTGTGGGTATAACTCAACTAAAAGTAGTATAATATAAGTAGATAAACATACTAATAACTTACTGATAATATAGTAATTATATACTAACCACATATTAATATCATATTAATCACATACTAATCACATACTAATGACTGCTGATTATTAGGGAATTAACTATGCCCCAAAAAGGTTCTTTATAGATATATCATATAACGGAGAATGCCGAAAGCCGAATAATAAAGTGGAGGCAAAACCAAATATTACAAATAATGAGTTGCTATTCAATGTCTATTTTGCAAGGCAAACGAAAGGAAAAGCTTCAAGATTTAGTTGAGGAGTATAAGAAGTGTCGAAGACAGATTTTATCTGAAGAAATGAAAAACTTTCCTCAACCACCCGAATGTGTATGGGGTAATTTTACGGAGCAGAAATTACATCCACACCAACGAATGATTGGTTCTAAAAAACTTGATGCAGTCAATGTTGTTATCAAGCAGATGGTTGAAGCGCACAACAATTATGCTACTTTTGAAGATTTATTCAAAGATGTAGCTGCGAAGTGCATTGGCGTGGCATGTTCATCAAAATATACAATACGCAATATTAATAATTTGCTTATTTACGACATTGCCAAACGCATGGCACTTCATTATGGTGTGGCTCCAAGTGAATGTGTCTATGTCCACAAACCCACATTCACGACCACGAAGAAACTCAATGGTCCTTATGGTGGTGCTGTTAATTTAGGACTTAACATTGTACCATTAAATGATGCTAATGTTATTAATAGAGCCGACATAATAGCGCAATATCCAGAACTACAACCTCTTTCTTCTGCTGAAATAGAAGACTTTTTGTGTATCTATTGTCATAAACTGTCAAAATACAAACATTCTTAAAATACAATCATTATGAAAAACGAAATCAAAAATGCCTTTATTGGTGTGAAAACGAAACTTTTAGCGTTAATGGTTGCTTTCTGCGTGACCACAGCTTTATGGGCACAAAACAATGTCATTACCTACACAACAACGCAAAAATTAACAATTTCAACTTTGGATGTAGGTCAAACGACCTTTGGACCTGCCGTCACATCGCACACTTTTAGTAATGGCATAGGTACGATTACTTGTAGCGGAGAAATCACAACAATTGGAGATTATGCTTTCCAGAGCTGCAGTAGTTTAACCTCGGTAACGATACCCTCTTCTGTCACAACGATTGGAGATTATGCTTTCCAGAACTGCAGAAGTTTGACCTCGGTAACAATTGGTAATTCCGTCAGAACGATTGGAGAACATACTTTCGAGGGTTGTAGTGGTTTTACCTCGGTAACGATACCCAATTCTGTCACAACGATTGGAAAGTTTGCTTTCTATGGTTGCAGTGGTTTGAACTTGGTAACTATTGGCAATTCCGTCACCACGATTGGAGGTAGTGCTTTCTCTGATTGTAGGGGGTTAACCTCAGTAACGATAGGTCATTCCGTCACTACAATTGAAAAGTATGCTTTCTCTGGTTGTAGTAGTTTGACCAAAACGAACTATACTGGCACTATTGCAGATTGGTGTAAGATAAAGTTTGGTGATTATGGTGCAAATCCAATGGATTATAGTCAAAATTTCTATATAAACGATGTAGAAGTAAAAGATTTGGTTATTCCTGAAGGTGTAGATACAATTGGAAATTATGCTTTCGAATATTGCAGTGGTTTGACCTCGGTAACGATACCTAATTCCGTTACTACGATTGGAGATTATGCTTTTAATCGTTGCAGTGGTTTGACCTCAGTAACGATAGGCAATTCTGTCACCACAATTGAAGAGTATGCTTTCTCTGGGTGTAGTGGTCTGACCTCGATAACGATTCCAAATTCTGTCACAACGATTGGAAATTCTGCTTTTTGGGGTTGCAGAGGTTTGACCTCGGTAACGATTCCAAATTCTGTCACAACGATTGGAAATTATATTTTTAATGGTTGTAGTGGTTTAAC
>JAZUGJ010000136.1:0-18720 GCA_045641145.1 Paludibacteraceae bacterium | reverse complement strand
CCGCTTGGCCCCCGACTTCGAATACGACCACAATGGTACATTTATTATCAACGCCGAACGCTGCTCGGATATCGATACAGAAGCCGAATATATGTATGTGCATTGGATGCTGCCGATGGACAATCCTGCCTTTGACGGCATAGTGTATATTGGTGGTGACCTTTTCAACAACCAAATGGTGCCCACTCTCAACCGCATGCTTTACGACAACGAACACCGTTGCTACTATTTCAACGCCCTTCTCAAACAGGGCGGTTACGACTATCAATACTGGTTCAAGAAAAAAGGAGAACCTTCTGCCACATTGCTGCAAACAGAAGGTTCCCATTGGCAAACGGAAAATGTCTATTCAATCTATGTCTTTTTCCGTTCTGTAAGCGACCGCTATGATCGGTTAGTCGGCTTTTCTTCGTCTTCTTCGTCGATGTAATAGTTATAGGGCTGCTTCTCCTCTTGGGATTTTCCGAACAGACGGCCGTAGTAATACCCGTATCCGTGCTTCCTGTGCTTTTTCTCGCCGTACCCGTAACCATAGCCCGATCCGTAACTATATCCATAGCCGTATTTGCCGCCATAGCCGCCGTAACCGTGCCTTCCTCCGTAACCGTACGCGTAGGTATAGTTGTAACCGCCGTGATACCCTTCGGTCGGAACATCGGATAGTACAACATGCACTTTGTTACTGTGGTCAATGCTCAGTTGCTCCAAAGTCTGACGGCACAACGCCTTACTGGTCTGTAAGCAACGGATAACGAATATCGTGGTATCCGTCTGCTCAATCAGACTATACGCATCAGGCACCTGACCGATAGGCGAAGTATCCAATATGATATAGTCATACCGCTCCTTCAGAATGGTCAACATTTGTACCAATTCGTCCGAGTGAATCAATTCACCCGGATTGGGAGGTACCGTACCGGCACGAATCATATCAAAATCAAAGGGCGTCTCCGTCAAAATTATATCGTCCAATGAGCAGTCTCCAATCAAATAGTTGGTAACACCCAAACCGTTCTCCCAACCTAATTTTTCATGCACATTCGGTTTACGGATATCCAAGTCCACCAAAATGGTTTTCTTACCCGTCATAGCATACATAGCGGCTAAGTTGGTGCACAGGAATGTCTTACCGTCACCGGATTCCGCCGACGATACGCACAACGAAATCTTTTCTTTCTTCTGTACAATAAATTCAATACGCGTACGCATCGCGCGCAAGGACTCGGCATAGCGGCTACGCGGACGAGTTTTTACCAAAATAGGATTCTGCTGACGCGCATGGCGTAACGAGCCGATCAAACGGAAATTACTCAATTTGGCGGCCTCTTTCGGCGTACGCACTTTGTCGTTCAGCAACTCACTCAAGATAATCAGTACCAACGGAATCAGCAGACCGACAATCAAATAGGTAGTCATGGTCTTTGATTTCGTTTTGGAGTTCACGCAGATAGACTGACGCGCACGGTCCAAAATATCGTTATCCGGCGTGTTGCTGGCTTTCTGAATTTCCGCCTCTGCACGCTTTTGCAGGAAGAAAGTGTAGTAGTTGTCGTCTATTCGGTAATTGCGCTCGATGGAAACCATCTGCAATTCCTTCTCCGGCAATTTCTTTATGTCACTCTCCACATCTTGATAGCGGTCACGCAAATCTTGCTTTTCTATTTCCAACGAGGCACGCATCGTCTTGATAACCTCACGCAGACCGTCCTTAACATGCTCAATATCATTGGTATATTTGGCATAATAGACATTCTTTTCACTTAACTCACTGCGTTGTAACTGCAATGTGTTCAATTGAGCCACAAACTGGGTCAACATCGGTTCGGTCAACCCCAACGATGCCGGTGCCACTACGGCTCCTTGCTCAATTTGTTCCTTGAGGTATTTATCCAAATAGTCCAAATAGGTTTCCTTCAAGCGCAATGCCATAGTGGCTTGGTCATATTGGGAAACACGGGACATCAGCGTTCCTGCGTAAGAGGACACATCTACAAATTTATTCGCTTGACGGAAATCGGTCATTGCGCCCTCACTTTCCTGCAACTGTCCGCGCAGACTCTCCAGTTGTTGATTGATGAACTGAATAGAGTTTTCCGCCACCTTGTTCTTGCGCTCCAAGTTTTGTAACAGATAGATATCCACTACCTTATCAATAATCTCACAGTCACGGGCGGGAGTTTCGCTCTTCAAACTCAAACGGAGAACGGTACTTCCTTCTGTCAGGAAATCCAGAGTCATGTGACTCAAGAATTCATCCACCAGACTGCTACGGCTACGGAAACGGAAATAGATATTTCCGCCACTAAGCATCTCCATGTTCTCAGTCGGCCAAATAGTGGCTGTGAATAAGGGGCAAACTATTTTCTCGCCGTAATGAGCACTCACATCAAGCGGAATATCGTCCTCTGTTGATTGAATTTGAAGACGCCCGTCCTTTTTGAAGGTACACTTAAAGAGTACCGAATACGCTTGCGGATTAACTTGATCATATTCCACCAGAATAGGTGTTTGGCGGTAGATATTACGCGTCTTGAAACGCCCTTGCGTGAAATACTCTACATTCAAAAACGGCAAACTATCTACTACACGCCCCATCAAATCGTATGAACCCAGCATAATCATCTGGTTCTTCACATTTGAATAACCGGCATCTACACCAAAACCCTGCATCAAACCGCCACTCATCGTAGAACCATAAGGATTGGACTGCTTGATAATAACAGTTCCGGAAGACATATATTGCGGAATCCAACGCCTGTTTTTCAAATATGCCAAACCAAAGGCGATAATAGCGGCAATGACAAACAAATACCAATAGTGGAGCACGCGCATCACCCACTCCATCACGTTGAAGTCAAAACCGTCTTCATCATCTTGCTGCTGTTGCGGACCTCCTCCATAGGGGGTGTTGTACGGCGTAGCATACGGAGTATTGTACGGAGTGTTATAGGGCGTATTATACGGACTATTATACGGACTATTATACGGCGTATTGTACGGACTGCTGTATGGGCTGTCGTACGGACTATTATACGGATTGTTGTACGGATTTTCCTCTTTTGCCATAGATCAATCAATTATTAGAATCCAACATTAGGAATATAGTTTAACACAGTGATTAACAGACTCACACTACTCATGATGATTGCCAAGAAACTGCTGTAGTTCTCTTGTTTAAAGAAGGCGGCGGGTTCACGGCTGACATAAATCAAGTCATTCGGATATATGTAGTAGTATTTACTGTCAATAATAGACTTAGTACGGATATCAAACTCCAGTATTTCTGGGGCATCATTACCGTGAGGGCGAATAATACGCACATGCCGGCGGTCACCAGAGTGCATCAAATCGCCCGTCATGGCAAGGGCTTGGAAAATAGTCATATGCTCTTTGTACACATACTTCACTCCCGAACCTATATCACCTAAAACGGTGAACTGCTTGTTGTACAAGGCCAATTTGACTTCGGCATCAGGTATCAACTCACGCATATATTTCTTCAAGGTGTCTTGCGCTTCCAACTCAGTCAATCCTGCTAACTTAATCGGCTCCAAGAAGGGCAAATCTACCGTTCCGTCCGAATAAATACGATACGAATTGGCATATTGTCCATTACCCGAATTATTGTTGTTCGTCAGCAGTGTTTTGGCAATCGTTTCGTCCATTGTGATAACACGGTAAATCACCTCGTCATTCACTTGCAGACGATAAGGCGTATAGGCAGCCGAATCATATACGGGTAATTGTTTCCGCTCTTGCAGCAGACCTACTTCCCGATGCGGGTAACATCCCGCGAGCATCATTGCTATCGCAATCAGACTCAGTATGACAACATTCTTTCTCATAGCGATATCAAGGATTATTGATTTGTATTTTTAGATGCATTCACGGAATTCATAATGCGCACAACCAAACCGTATATAAATCCGCCGAAGGATAAGGTCGAAGCCACAATGGCCACTGTGGTAGCGGCATTTCTCACTCCGAACGCCTTGCCTTTCAATTGTTGCAGATAAATAACATCATTCGGTTCAATATAGTAAAACTCCGAATTGATAATGTCTTTGGAGCGCAAGTCAAACTCAATCACTTTCGTTTGTCCTTCAATCTCACGGATAATCTTCACCTTGGACCGGTCACTCCAATCGCCTACATCGCCCGCTTGCGCCAACGCCTCATAAATGGTCAGTTTCTCTTTACGAATCGAATAGTTACCGGACCCGCGTTGCGAAATGACGCTATAGTTGCGTTGCACTACATTGACTTCGCAACTGATCATGATATAGTCGCCGTAACTCTTGATGTATGTGCTGAGTTCCTTCTCCAACGCCAATTTAACCTCACGGGTATTCAGCCCGCGCACAGGCAGGCGTCCAACCAACGGGAAGTCTATACAACCGTCGTCCAATACCAAATAGGAATACAACTCATTGGAAGCATATACGCCGTTTGTTGAATTCATTTGGTATCTCATTTGCGCACTATTACGTCCTCCGGTTACACCGCTTGCGTTAAATAACTTCATCACCTTTTCGTCCACCGAATAGACATAGATATACAACCTGTCGCCTATTCGAAGATGATAATCCTCATAGTTCAGTGTATCCGCATATTCGGGGATACCGTGTTTGCCGGATTCCTGTAACAAATTGACCTTCTTGCTTGTCACGCAAGAAGCCATCAATCCGATAAGGAACAGCAGACCTATGTATTTACCTGTTTTCATTCGTTTATTTTATCTCTTTTCGTCCCAGCCAAAGGGGTGTTTTGCTAGGGGCAATTGGGCAAGCGGATGATAATCACCCACCAAACCGATCGGCTCCGCATGACGGATATCGCTCACAATCTCTATGCACGGACGCGCTTCGCTGATACGGAAACCATCGCCGCCCAAAATACGCTTGTAACTCTCTGTATGCAACTCTGTAAATCCGGCAGAGAACTCGAACTCCTCTCCGTCAATATTCAGTGTACGATATGTTTTCTTTTCACCCTGTACGGCATTGGCGGGCAAACATTCGGCATTGATGCTCAGAAAATAGCGCACACGCGCTTTCTCCAACTCCAAATAACCGGCTACACGGTCAAAACTCATTACATGAACGATATTCTTTTTCACAGGACCGAAAATCCATTGCAGCATATCATAAAAATGCACACCGATATTGGTGGCTACACCGCCCGACTTATGCACATCGCCCTTCCAGCTGCTATAGTACCATTTTCCACGACTGGTGATATAGGTCAAATCTACATCATATATCTTGTCTTTCGGACCGTTTTCCACCTTCTTTTTCAGATTGGCAATTGCCTCATGCAGACGCAGTTGCAAAATGGTATATGCCTGGTGTCCCGTCTCCTTTTCCAAATCTACCAGATTGTCGATGTTGTACGGATTCAGCACAAGGGGCTTTTCGCAAATCACATTACAACCCAAACGCAAACCGTAACGGATAAACGCATCATGCGTGTAGTTGGGCGTACAGATACTCATCCAATCAAGCGGGTTATCGGTTCGTTGTTGTTTACTGCAAAAACGGTCAAACTGTTCATTCTCCGTGAAGAAACTGCACTCGGGGAAACTGCTGTCCAAGCGACCCACGCTGTCAAACTTATCATACGCCACCATCAGGTTATTGCCCGTGTCAGCAATGGCTTTAATGTGTCTTGGAGCGATATACCCCGCTGCTCCGATTAGTGCAAAATTCAGTGATTTGTCCATGTCTCAATTCGTTTTCTTATTGCGAGAAAAAAGCACCCTCGCACGCATTAGCGTGCAAAGGTACAAAAAAAATTCCACATATACAAGAAAACTATTGAAAAATATTATGCAGAGTGCATCTTTTTGAACAAAATACTGTGCATCGTCAAAAAGAAATACTTGACATCGGTATAAAACGGATGCCGAAAGTACTCGTCTAAATACTTGTTTTCACTGGCATACAACTCATCAAAGGTATCCGGATGGTCCACATAAAAAGGCGGAATCAACCCAGGTTTGCAGCGTGTGCGCTTGTCTTGCAACTCCGGCGGGTATTGGTCAAACATGGTACGGCTAAGCGGTCTTACGCCAACTAACTTGACATCACCTTTCAGCCAGTTCATCAGCATAGGCAATTCGTCCAGCCAATACTTTCGCAAAATACGCCCCCATGTGGTGATTCGCCAATCATCGTCACTCTTATCGGCTATATTCATGCCACCACGCTGGTCAAATACATATTTTTGGATATATTCCGAATACGGATGCATCGTGCGGAATTTATAAAAGTACTTGATCTCCTTGTTTTTACACACGCGCGGGAGTTTGATAAGTGGTCCGTACACCTTTATATTTTCTTGCTCATACGGCTGCGAATGACGGTGAGCAAACACATATTCAATATGTCCCATCGGCACAATTTCATCTACTTCAAATCCGCAATAGTACAATCGTCCCAACACTTCCGTTTTACTCAATGTACGCTTACGTCCGTTGGTCAAATCGTAGTGCAGACGGGATAAAAGTAACAAGCGCGGAAAGACACGGCGGTATAAAAACCATGCACCCAATACGACATAATTGATACCTTTCGGATAGGATGCCAGTATTTTCTTTTTCACATACTCCTGCGGACGATAACAGCACACATACTTACCCTCGTCCGGCAGTTTTTGATTGACAATACAAAACCGTTTATTTATGCCTTTGGCATCGTTCAAAAGTGTCAAATCCACCAGTGTGTCATATTGATAATCAGGTATCTGCATAAATGAAAAGCGGTCTCTATTCGCAACTATCTTGGTACGCCGATTGTTTAAATTCGCTTTCTCTAACAGCAATTGGTAATCCTCTTCTGTTGTTAAAGATAGGACGGATTGATGCACTGTTTCTATAGATTCAGCCGAACGCAGTTCATTTTCCCTCTTAACGGACGCATTTTCGCGCTGCACAATTTCCATTGGTGGCACCGTCATATTGAGTGCGAACTTCCAATAGTGTGCGGCAAAAATGATAATGGTATCCACTATCATGACAATACCGACCACCCACAACGCCACCGTTAGAGAGAAAGAGTATGACAAATGTGGCAACACCAAACAAATAATAACCATCAATGCACCACCCGTCAGTACCATACTCAACATGTCTTGCCATAGCCACGCTTCTTTGTAGGAACGACGATATTTCATCGTTGCTAGTCCAAGCAATATCCATGCCATCATCATACAGCCGAATAGCGATAAATACACCCATATTTCGCTTTTGGCTGTAATCAGTCGCCATAGCACGCATATCGCGGCAGATAGACACCAAATCAATACATCATTTAGGATTTTCTTAGCCATATAAGCCCCCTTTTTATTGTGTTTTTCATTGTCTGAATGATCTTCTCTTCTATCCACTCTATCGGACTATCCGTCCAACGCTGCGGATGTGTCGTCAACATCACACGCGACACAGACGCACCTTTTTGTAGCCATTGGATAATCTCGTCCGTTGTGTGAAAGGTCAGCCCCCTCTTGCACCATTGTTCCTGTTGAGGCACTTTGTCCCGCACGCTAACCTTATATCCGTCCCAACAGCGACCCGTATCGGTTAGATAGAAGGTCTTGTCAAAATCTTCGTCAAAATACGGTTCGTAATCTACCCCATAAT
Organism: Paludibacteraceae bacterium; assembly: GCA_045641145.1. GTDB lineage: Bacteria > Bacteroidota > Bacteroidia > Bacteroidales > Paludibacteraceae > Colicola. The sequence continues at coordinate 11,081 of JAZUGJ010000136.1, read as the reverse complement.
CCTTATAGTTATAGGTCTTCCACAAATCTTTTCCGTCAAACTTGCTCGTTGGAGCACCATGCATGCAAATACGATGTACCGGATAGAATTGGCGGAAATAAGTCAGCCATTGTTCAAAATGTCTAATGGCTTCTTCTGCATTTCCGTTGCATATACTCATATCCTCATAATGGTAACCTATTTCATGCCCCAATCCAACTATTTGACGAATAACTTCAGCATCGTTGGAGCACGGCACACAGCGGAAATAGTAAACAGCTTTCACACCTATTTCGGCTTCTATTTGCGCCAACGCCAAACTATGATACGGACGTTTGTCCACATCATGTCGCAGCACATATTCAATGCCGCTTGCTTGTAGTGCCGTCAGTAATTCACGATATTTACGTCTGGTGAAATCCATAGATTATTGATATAAAGTGTTCAAATATTGTGCTATACGTAATCCTGCGGTATAGAGGAGCCAGTCACAAAGATCGCCCCAAGTCCATATATAATGATAGGTATTCGTGTCGCCTTTGTCCTGATAATCGTAGATGGCTTGCGTGACGGCATACACTTTTATCAGGTCATCTTCGCGGGATTGGGAGAGCATAAGAGGTGTTAGTTTATCATATTTGTCCACCAACATTTGCGCATATTCGGAGTATGAGTAACCACGTGATTCGATTAGGTTCTCGTCCCAGACATTATGCAGGTTCGTCTTGTTATCAAACCATAATAGTGGGATGAGGTTTCCCCCTTTATCTTCCTCACGGGCAATATGCATAGGACAGAGGGCATCTGCACGAAGGTGAATAAAGAAGACGAGTGCATCGTGATAGGACATTTTCTCATTCAAGATAACATAGGTATCCTGCGGCTGTTGCAAGGAATCAGATAAGAGGTCTATGACCTTCCACAGATTACCGCCATGCTTGGGATAATGGGTAAGGGTACGAATCAGTTGAGCGTTATTTAAGCCCCCATTGAGGTCTTGAAAATGCCAATCATAAGACGTGGGATATAGATCTGGCTTACTTCTAATTTCATCGGGCCAAGTGGACCAATACACCATGCCGTGTGTGCCTAAGTGCTCATCTACCGCCTGACGTGCTTGAGAGGTTAAGTAATGATATGCCACTTCGGCAGTTACACGGTGACCCATCGGTCCCCATGCACTCATTTCTTGCAGCATGCCCGTTAATAGGCAGATAATTATTCCAATACGCTTTATCTCCATGTTCGTCCTTGTAAATCGTATAATTGGTTCCCTTTCCGAATGAGTATTTTGTCCCCTACTCTTTGCAGCCCGTCAGTGGTGACCGTTTTCTTCGGGCTGAATTGGTCGGTTGTCTCTTGCCACGCCACCCAACGGCAATTTAGATGTTCAGGCATATCAGCGGTCGGGAATAGCAACCAATAGGTATAATTCTCCACCCATTTGTCTCTGCCGTATTTGAATAACATCGTGTTCGCCAAGAAGTCCTGCGGCACCAGCGACATACATTCCCAATAGTTCTCCAATACCGTCGTTTTGTACTCCTTTTGGCTGTATAGATATAAACTGCCTTCCGCTTCTCTTTTCCACGCCCAACGGCATTTCTTGTTGGAACCGCTACTCTTATTATAACCAATCCACGCATGGCTTCCCACATTTTGTATGGTCACACTATCGCCATCAAAAGTAATGGTATAGCGCATAACATTATCCACCGTATCGGTTAACCATTCATACCTGTTCGCCGCGTTCTTGACCACATCACCACACGCGGTCTGTAGCGTCCCGCCGTCCCAACCGCCGGATAAAAAAGTCGGGCATTCTGCAACAGGTTTATACATCATAGCATATTCGCCACTTTGAAAAGAGGTATCCTGTTCGCATTGAGTTGGCGCGCAATCTCGATACACACCATACAGCACAATATCTTCATCCGGGAAGAATCGGTCCCCGCCTTCCCAGCGTTGCGGTTCGTCCGTCGTTTCTGTCATTGGCTGTTCCACCCATCCTGCCCAATACCATAGTCCCTCTTTTTCTATCGTATCCGTCTTGGCGGGCAACTCCACCCCGTCTGCCACGGCTATTTCCGTTATCTGTTGCTTTTGTATACCTTCTACCATGTACCAAATTAGCGTAACCGTATGCGGCACTGCAGGTATCGGCGTATAGGTAACCTCCATTTTATCCAGATACACCGAGTTGCTTATTCCCCCAATCTCCAATGTTATGCCATCTCTGGTATCTTTTTCTCCGTCCGGTGTCCACACCATTTCTTTGCTTACCGTTGAAAAGCCGTCCATACCTGGCCAGTCCCGAAAAGCGCCGTCTGCAAGTGTATCTATTTGATTATCCGACACTATCCTGACCATGGCTCCACCGCTTTTTTGGTTTGAGTGCATCCACACACTGATTTTGTCTATCGTTCCTTTAGGCAATCCTGCCCAGGTCATCGTGGCTATTCCGCCTGCTCCGATGCGATTGCCGCTATGAGTTGTACTCTCAAAAGTGACTTCTGTCCGCTCTCCCACATCGCCGGCCACTGACACGCTGTTATACGATGTAACAGTGGCGGTCATCTGCTCGGCAAACGCTCCTGCACTAACCAATAAAACAAACGCTATGAGCCACTTTTTGCTCATTCTTTGGGCAACGCGTTATATTCTTCCAGTGCTTTTCTCAGCACCACCATGGCTTTGGCTAATTCCTCTTTCTTCAGCACGTATGCCATTCGGACTTGGTCTTTTCCCTCTTCTTTGTCCGTGTAGAATCCATTGCCTGGCGCCATCATCACCGTCTGTCCTTCATAGCAGAAATCGGTCAAGCACCATGTGCAGAATTTCTCCGCATCGTCTATCGGCAGTTTGACCATCACATAGAAAGCACCCATTGGTGTCGGAGCAAATACACCCGGTATTTGATTCAGTTGGTCAATTAAGAAATTACGACGGCTCAAATACTCGTCATACATCTCCTCCATATATTCCTCCGGTGTACTCAATGATGCTTCGGCTATCACCTGCCCTATTAATGGGGGTGACAAACGGGCTTGACAGAATTTCATCACGGCTTGCCGTACTGCTTTGTTCTTGGTGATTAATGCACCTATGCGGATACCGCACTCCGAATAGCGCTTGCTCACACTATCCACCAAAATGACATTCTCCTCAATACCCTCCAAGTGACAGGCACTGATATACGGGCGTTTGGTGTAGATAAACTCACGATACACCTCGTCCGAGAACAAGTATAGGTTATATTTCTTCACAATATCCCGTATCTGCCGCATTTCCTGCTTGGTGTACAAATAGCCGGTCGGGTTATTCGGATTGCAAATCAATATAGCGCGGGTTTTGTCTGTTATCTGTTTCTCAAACTCTTCCACCGGCGGCAATTTGAATCCGTCCTCTATGTGCGTCTTGACACTCTTGACCACTGCCCCGCAGGAAATGGCAAAAGCCATATAGTTGGCGTAACTCGGGTCAGTAACGATTATCTCGTCCCCCGGATTAAGGCACGCCATATAGGCAAACATGATGGCCTCACTTCCGCCTGTGGTAATAATTATCTCGTCCGGACTAAGGTCGATGCCGTATTTGGCATAATAACTGACCATTTTGGTACGCAATGATTTTAGACCCTGACTGGGCGAATAATCCAGCACATCGGGGCCAAACTGCTGCATGGCTTGCACGGCACACGGCGGCGTAGCGATATCGGGCTGACCGATATTCAAATGATACACTTTGGTGCCATTCAGTTTGGCAGCGTCCGCATATTTCGCCAGTTTGCGAATAGGCGATTGCGGCATGTTCTGTGCGCGTTCTGATATTTCCATATCCTTATATTATAAATATTGATTACACAATTTCGTGGTGGTATTCTTACTAAATGCCACCTGCTTGGGGGTCGTATCTCCGCTTCCCATCAATATGCTGCAGCGAACTTCTACTTGCCCCACTACGGGCTGTATATATATCATTTTCTTCATTATCGTATCCTTTCGCCACATAGTGAATATATATTACCTTCTTTGCATACCATCAGACGACCGCTTCTCATAGTTAATCCACACCGAATCTTATTAGGTATCGTGCGGAAAGGCAATGCTGTACTGACCCCATTGCCGCTACCCGATAGTGTTACTCTCTTTCTGCCCGGAGCAAGAGTTGTTTCTGTCGTCGGCACCTGACTCATGTTAATATAGCCCTTATTGGGTCCCATTTGGCAATCTGTACCTATTTGCCACAACTCATTGCCCGAAATGATCCACATATTTTCCAATTCCTCCGAATTGGTAATTTCTGTCAATGTTCCGTATAATCCGTTGTGATTTCCCGCTTGCATTACTGCATCGCCTGTCCAGTCGCACCCGAACTGCGTATCTGTTGCCAACATCACATACGGCATACCTGCTTCCAATTCTTTCACTTCATCTACTACGATACCGTCCATTGTTTGATAGGCAATCTCATAGAATTCTGCCCCTGCAAAGTCGCCCGCTTCTACGGCTTTGTCATAGCATACTATGCACGCAGAGTCTTTAGTCACCTCTTTTGTAAAATCCCATTTTTCCTCCTCATGACTCGAATACTCCCACGGATAGGTTTCAATAACGATATCATCAATATACAAACGCTCATCTACTTTTCCAGAGCAAGTAATTCGCATATAAATGTCAGTAGGAGCGTCAAATTCAACAGTATATGTATTAACATATGTATCTAATGCAAGACCGGATATTTTTTTAGTATTCCATGTTTCGCCGTCATTGGATATATATAATATTTGACTAATTATTTCAGATGATTTCTTAGCTGCAAACCATGTAACTTTTTTGACACCATATACTTTTTCACTTTTTAGGGAAGCACAAGTAGCAGCAGAAGCTTTATCTGCGTTAGTAACTAAAATGACACAATTGTTATCTTTACCAAACTTAGAGTCTGCACTACAAATCCGTCCATGCACAATTTGCCAGCCAATCTGTTCTTCGTATACCCGTGGAGCAGTATTAGAATAGCTAGTATATGTATCTGCCACATCAAACCCTTCTACAATCGTGGTCATCGTTTCTGCCCGCACACTGTCCTTTACAACGATAGTCCGTGCTTGCAAACTCAGACACAACCCTACCGCTGCTGTCAACACAATAATTCGTTTCATATACTCTCTTTTATTGTTTCATATAGCACCTCTATCGGGTGACGCGCCACTACGCCCGTACCATCTTTTATCTGTTGCCTGCAACTCGTTCCGGGGGCGCAAACGATAACTTTATCGTGCATTGCGCATTGTCCATCGTCAACTGATACGGCTCTCCGTATCGTGGGGAACAGCACCATTTCGCCTATTGCCATACTGGTTGCGTAATGTTCTTTTTCATAACCGAAACTGCCTGCCATTCCACAGCACCCGCTCGGGATAACATGCACCGTCACGTCAGGTATCAGACGCAAACAATCGGCTGTTTTTTCTACTCCGACCAACGCTTTCTGGTGGCAATGTCCGTGCAGCCATATATCGGCTTTCAAGGCGTTAAAGTCTGCCGAACTAACTTTGCCCCGTTTCACCTCGCGCATCAGCCATTCGTCATATAGCAAACAGTTCTTCGCCAATTTCTCACTCTTAACTTTTAATCCTTCATCGTGCATTGTGCATTGTCCATCGTCAACCAATCTTGGATATTCGTCCCTAAAACTCAATATGCAACTCGGTTCAATCCCTACCAGCGGTGTCTCTTCCCCAATTATCGGTGCCAACAGCCGCACATTCTTTTTCGCGTATTTGGCAGCCAAGTGCAAACACCCTTTTGACATGGCGGCACGACCGCTTTCCACATGCTTTGGAATCTCCACCTCGTACCCCAATGCCGTCACCAACTCAGCAAATTTCAGTCCCAACTCGGCCTCCTGATAATTGGTAAACTCGTCTGCAAACAAGTACACTTTCCCTTTCTTCATTGTGCATTGTGCATTGTCAATTGTCAACCGAACCAGTTGTCGCATCGAGTGGCGGCATAAAGTTGGTATGTGCCGTTCTGCTGCAAAATGTACGATATGTTTAATGATGCGCGAAGTCCACTCTGCCCGTGCAAACCAATTGTACACATCGGGCACCACACTGCCTATCCGTTCCACCATCGCCATACGTGCCACCATCCAACTCCTGAACGGTGTACCCGTTTGGTCGTATTTCATCTGCAGCACTTCACTGCGCAGACGGGTCATATCCACATTACTGGGGCATTCGCTCTTGCAACCCTTGCAAGCCAAGCAACTATCCAGCACCTCTGCCACTTCCTGCGACAGGAATCCGCGTGGATCTCTGGTCAGTTTCTCCCGTAGCACATTGGCTCTGGCGCGGGTCGTTTGTATCTCTTCCCCACTCACTTTGTAGGCAGGACACATCGTACCGCCAATCAGGTTACTCTTTCTACAATCCCCTGCCCCATTACACCGCTCAATCCGCTGCATCAAATCCTTCCATTCATCACCGTGCATTGTGCATTGTGCATCGTCAACTGTCAATTGTGCATCGTACCTCAACCACTGGTCCATCGGTGGTGTATCCACTATCTTGCCCATATTCAGCACGCCGTCCGGGTCAAAGGTCTTTTTCAACGTGCGGAACAGTTCATACACTTCCTGTCCGTACATCAGCGGAATAAACTCGCCTCTAAGCCGTCCGTCTCCGTGTTCTCCGCTCAAACTGCCCTTATGTTTCTTCACCAGCACCGCCGTTTCTTCCGCCACTTGACGGAACAGCCGTCTGTCCTTATCGTCTTTCAGATTCAGAATAGGACGCAGGTGCAGTTCGCCGGTCGATATATGTCCGTAATAGACGCAATCCAGCCCCAAACGTTTCATCATGGCTTGAAAATCCTGCATGTAGGCGCCCAACCGTTCCGGTGCCACCGCCGTATCTTCCACCACTCCAACCGGTTTGGCATCGCTATCCGTACCTGTCAAAACCCCCAGTCCTGCCTTGCGCAAGTTCCACACTTTTTCAACATCCGCATCGTATGCAATTCTCACCTTTTTCTCTACTGTATCCGCACGGGTTCCGAGCGGTAGTATAGCGGTAGTAGAAGCAACTGTTAAGCCATGGTTATAGGTCTCTATTTGGTGTTGGACATCGTCATAAGTGTCCCCTCTAAATTCCGACACCAAAATAGCGGCAGGCAAGTCATTGTAGTCCAGTCCTAACACCTCCATGTTCTTACGGGCGACCATATTGTCCTTTGCCAGTTCCAGTATCTTGCCGTCTATCAGTTCCACCGCGACAGGATGCTGTTCCAGTGCCCGTAAATTGGCGTCCCATGCGTCATTCAGGTCTGCCAATAACTCGCACACCACCCCCGAATGTTGAGGTGGCAGCGGGTCTAAACTCAGCGTAATCTCCGTAACGACACACAGCGTCCCCTCACTCCCCACTATCAATTTGCATAAATCTACCCCATCGTGCATTGTGCATTGTCCATCGTCAACCAATAGTGCTTCGTCCAACGCATAACCGCACGACCGCCGCTTCAAACTCTTGTCCGGGAAGTTCTCTCGCAATAACTCCTGCACCTGCTCATTCTCCTTCCACGCCTGCAACTGCGTCATAATGCGCTCCCCCAATTGACCGTGCATTGTGCCTTTATCGGAGTGTGCGGACACACCATCGTCAACCTCAAAAGTGTTTCCATCAGATAAAACACCTTTGATACCAATCACATGGTGCCTCGTGCTGCCATAAATCAGACTATGCGTACCGCATGAGTTATTTCCCACCATACCACCTATACAACAGCGGTTGCTGGTACTTGTTTCTGGCGAAAAGAATAACCCGTATGGTTTAAGAACCTGATTCAATTCGTCTCGAACAACACCCGGTTGCACCCGCACCCATTTTTCTTCAGCGTTGATTTCCAAGATGCGGTTCATATAGCGGCTCACATCCATCACAATTCCGCTACCCACCACTTGCCCGGCTATACTCGTACCTCCTGCACGAGGAATGATATGTGTCTTTCTTCGGCGTGCTTCCGTTAATAGCCAACGGATATCTTCCTCGGTCTTCGGATATGCCACACCCATCGGCATTTCTCTATATGCAGATGCGTCCGTCGCATACGCTATCCTATGTAATGCATCCGTCAGTATTTCCATTCCACGAACCACTTACCTAATCTATACACACATGGTTTATTCACCCACAGAAACCGTCCCCACTCATTCAGTTCAGCCCCCATCTGTACCTTGAACTCACGCACGCCGTATGGTACATTGGGTTTCCCTGCGCCCATCAAGTCTATTGTTTGTATGCCGTGCTGCACCGCATATTCCATCATTGCCCATGTGCTCATTACACCGCCACAAATATACCACTCATAACAGGTCTCGTTATCAACCGGCATCAGCACACCGCCGATAATTTGTTCTTGCTTATCCCTTACAATCAGCACCTTGACACCCATTCGCCAAGCAGTCAGGAAAAAGTTCCTACCGGGTATCGGACGATGCACTTTAGTGCGATATAGTTTGCGCAGCAGCACATAAAAGTCCCTTATTTCCTGTTCGTTACGTGCCTCGTGCCACGTCTGTCCTTCTGCAAGGGCCTTCTTCACCGCACGCTGTTTGGACTCGTGCATTTGACTTTTCCGGCAATCCGACAAGCCATTGGACACATCAAGCGACTTATCGCCCATCAATTGTATCTTCGCCTCATAGTGCGGCTCATAACAAAATCCTGCCTTTGCAAAGATATCTTTGTACACCGAATAGGCGTTGAAATTCCGTATCTCCACATACGCGCAACCGGCTTTTCTCCCTTCTTCCCGCACCCGTACCAATAACTCTTTTATTTCACTTATCAACTCACCATTTGCATCCTCCCCATCATTCACCTCAATGCCTCCTTGCACGATGCCACGTCTTGATAGCGGTCCGCCCATAATGGTCATCACACAACGGCAATGTGGCATCTGCACCCGAATAGGACGCATCTCCCCGCAACTTGCCTCAAACAAGTCATACGCCTGCTGTGTCTGAAACCAATTCGTTATCATCAATCTATGCTTATTCCTTTATCTCGCAATGACTCAATTCCCATGAATTGAATAGGTTTTGGGCAATCATATATAGTGCTGCACCTAAATCTACCAGTGGCAGCAGATACGTCTGTGCCATCCAGATAGCCAGTGTATTGTTTTTCTGTCCGAGTGCCTGACCTGCAGTAACGCGCGTCATATAAGTAGTACCGTCCGGTGCAGGGAAACGCTCCCCTATCTTCCAGCCGAACCAATATTGGAACACACAACTGGCTATTGCCAATACAGACACTGCCAATAGCGTCCACCAACTGTAATTGTCATGAATCAGTGTATTCGTCAAATCGCCGGTCAAAATAAGTACTGTACCAACCCACAAATAGAACGGCATTTGCGACAAACGCGGACCGATGGTCAGCTCTTTCACTTGCCCTTTGCGCCGCCAGTAATGCTCATAAACGATACGCAACAACCATGCAGCGAAGAACGGTCCCATCAATAGCACACCCACTTTACGCAAAATGAGCAGGCACGCCGTCCAGAAAGGTATATCTGCCGCAGGATTGACAATCGGGAAAAATAGCGGAACAACAATTGCTACTGCCAAATTGCTGAGCATGGTAAAGGTTGTCAGTCCCTGTATGCTTCCACCCAATCGGGCTGCAATAATCGGAGCCGCCGTAGCAGTCGGGACTATAAAGCATAGCATCATAGACTGTGCCACCACCTGCAGTGCCCTACCGTCTGTCATAAAAAGACCTCCGATAAGCAGCGTCAGATAATATATACCTATGCCGAATCCCAGTTGGACAAGTAGCACGACAGCGTGCCATAGCCGCAGCCGCATCTCATTCGGTTTGATTTTGCAGAAGGTGAAAAATAGCATGAGAAAAATCATCGGTGGCAAAAGTGGCACCAAATGCCGAAACAGCGAATATCCCGCTGCTCCCACCGCAATCGCCACTGCCAGCACGTGCTTATCTATCCACTTCCATATCCTTTGCATACCACTACCCTCTCACGTATAAACTATTAGTTATTAGCAATTGACAATAACGTCTCAACAATCCGCTCTGCAGCATGTCCGTCCCATAGAGGCGGAATAGTTCCTTTCTTCCACTCTCCGGCAAAGAGTTTATCTAAAGCGGGTTTGATTGCTTCAGGACGAGTTCCTATTAACTCATTCGTACCTACTGTGCAAGTCTCCGGTCGTTCCGTATTGTCGCGCAGGGTGATGCATGGAATACCCATCACGGTAGTCTCTTCGGTTATGCCACCCGAGTCGGTCACAACGGCTTTAGCACGTTCTACCAAATAATTAAATTCGAGGTAGCCCAACGGCTCCACAATATGCAGATTAGGGAATCGTTTTTTAAGTTGTTGTTCATCTCCCCAAAGATTGTAGAATATCTTGGCTGTACGAGGATGAATGGGAAATACAATAGGCAAACCATGTACATTGGTTATGATTTGCTCCATCAGGGCTTTTAGGTGCGTTTCCTCATCCACATTAGCTGGGCGGTGCATAGTCATAACAATAAACTGCTTGTCTTGCAATCCCAATGTCTTCCATACAATAGGTTGACGAAAACGGCTACGATTAGCTAATAACGTATCAATCATCACATTGCCTACATAAAAGATATGTTGCGGCACACGTTCTTCTGCGTATTTGTCTTCGTCTAACGCATCGTTTTTCAGGGCAGAAGTGCCATCTTGCATAATCGCCCCCTGACGCAATAAATTGCGATTGGCAACATTGGAGGTAGTAAACATATAGTCTGCCAAACTATCCGTAACCATGCGATTTATTTCTTCCGGCATCGTTATATCCCAACTGCGAATACCTGCCTCTACATGACACACCTTGGTGTTCATTTTTTTAGCCACGATAGAGCAAGCCATTGTTGAAGTAACGTCACCCACCACCAACACAAGATCCGTCGGGTGTTCTGCTAAGTCTTTTTCAAACTCCACCATGATATGAGCTGTTTGTTCGGCCTGTGTACCGCCACCGCAACCAAGGTTGACATCCGGCATAGGGATACCTAATTCATCAAAGAAGGT
>JAZUGJ010000135.1:0-10006 GCA_045641145.1 Paludibacteraceae bacterium | reverse complement strand
CAACCGTTTTTTCTACTACATCAACGCCCTCGTCATAACGGCTCAGACCTTGATAGAAAATGCTGGCAACAGGACCGCGTGTATTGCGGCAAACTTCCAAAGCGGCTTCAATACCACCCTCGTTCAGTGCTTTCTCGATGTCAGCCAAAAGGGCTTTCGTATTGGTCTTGGAAAGACTCAAATAGATAATACGCTCAATGCAGAGAGCCAAACCGAATACCAAGCAAAGCAAAGTTGCTGCCATGAAGCCGGCACCACCTTCAATAAACTTGGTTTTCAATGTTTTGTGCAATGCTACCAAGCCGCCATCTTCGGCAACTTCTTCAGCAGCCATTTCTTCTTCAACCATAGCAGGGGCTTCCTCAGCCGCCATTTCTTCTTCTTGAACTTGTTCAGTTGCCTCAGGAGCGGCTTGTGCCTCTTCCTGAGCCATAACGGCTACACTGCCAAAGGTCAGCATCGCCAGCACCGTAAGGGTTGCAAATACTTTTTTCATGAGATTTGAATAATTAGTTTGTTATAAAGTTAGTAATAAGATTCTTTGCGGAGAGGGGACTTCTCTCTTCTTGTACGGAAGCGGGGATTTCTCCGATCCGTTTGCGGAGAGGCGGGGATTCGAACCCCGGAAACCCTTTTGAAGTTTACACGCTTTCCAGGCGTGCCTCTTAAACCACTCGAGCATCTCTCCTTCGTCGCAAATGGCTCGCCTATATGAAATCGCCGTGCGATTTGGGGCGGCTCGCATTTGCTCCTCTCCGATTTCGAGCATAGCTGCTCTTATCGGTTTTTTTCTTCAATCCACAACAAGTTGTGTCTTGATTTATATTTCTCCGATTTCTTATTTCACTTCGCTCAAACGATTATTTCGAGCAAAGCTCTAATCGGTATTTTCCTATTACGACTTGCAAAATTACAAAAAAAAAATGAAACTACAAAATTTGCAGGCATTTTTTTTGCATTTTTATTCACGTAGGTGCAAAATTTTGGGTGTTTTTTTGGTCGAGGGCTGACAGACACTTGGCAGACACTTGACCGACACTTTCCATACCTTTTTAAACCGCCCGCTCATCGCTCACTTCTGCCCGCCAATTATAAATATAGTACGATTATTAAGATTTTGCAATTGAGGGCAAAAATTTCACCGTTCGTTCACCCTTCGTTCATCGTTCGAATATTGTCCGTTCACCGCTAAGGGCAAAAAGTTGACGATTATTAAGATTAAGGAACCGAAAGCAATTGCAAATCGGTTCCCTAATCCTATACTCATCGTATACTTATTGCAGTTGACGGTTGACAATGCACAATGCACGATGAGAACTGACGATTTGTAAGATTTATCTTATCCTTCCGCCAAGAGCGTTAAAGAGTTTACCATCACGCAGGATGTAGAAGATACCATCATGCATGATTTTTTGCGTCTTGTGCATAATTCCCTGTGCATTGATTATTTCCTCTAATCCGGTCCTTTTTCCTTCAATACGCAGATGCGAAACGGTATTGCCATCCAGCAGCACAGTTCTGGCTGTTGCATCATAAACTGCTCCTACAGGGTCCACAATCTCGCAATCGGTCAATGTGAGCGATGTAACATCATACATGGCACTAACGCCGTCCGCTACCGTGATCTCTACATTGGAATTCTCAATCACTACATCATCTGCGAGCATATACAATCTGCCGTCTTGAATGGAGATGCTCGTATTTCGGATAATAATATCAAAATAACCATAAAGACAACCTACCAAATGCAGACTGCCGCTACCTTGTATGGTGTCTGCAGAATTAGTCTTTAATGCATAAGAACTACTCGATGTCGGTTTGTAAATAATGGTATTCTCACCCACCAACTCTATCGTAACATGACTTTCTGACACTTCTACCCACGAAAGGGTATCAATATAGGCATTGTTCAGGGTCAGCACTTTGGCAGCGGGGTCGTAAGAAACAGTTCCCTGTTTTAAGGACGGGAAAGTGATATTCGCGCAAGTGCTGTCGGTAACGTAATAGTATGAATCATCTATGCCATCATAAAAATAGATATCATAGGCCTTTGCCCGTGTTTGTCCTTTCCCCGGCTTGAATACCACATGTGTGGGATACACCCGTTTGCCGGTATATAGATTTATCATTTTGCTCCCAGCCAAAGCAATGGAATCCGGTGACTCAATATAGCAATTATTGACCGAGTACAAAGAATAGATGGCACCACTGTAGCCATCTCCCGTCAAATCGGCGGTGCTGTTATCGATGTCGAAATATCCATAGATGGCATAATCATCCGATTGTATATTGAGGGTCGTATTGCCTTTCAAATAGATATCATCACCTTTGATGCCATAAGTTTTTGCGCCGAGGTTACTTACCGTCAGCGTGCCGCCACCCTGTATGGTTGCATCACCATCATTTCCTGAAGATGTTTTCAGTTTCATAAACTGTGCTTTGGTCAAGAGGATATTATTTGTTCCGGCGACTACCACTGTTAAGTGATCTTCAGCAGTCTCAATAAGTGGCATACTCTGCATGTAATTGCCTTGCACATTGTTTATTATCAAGGTATGCGATGGCTTATCATACGACATGGAGCCGGACGCCATTCCCGGGAAGGAGAGATTGGCAGCATTCTGCGGAGTAGCCAGTTTGCCGGCAATACGGATAGGATAGTAGTCGTTGGAGATCACAATGGTATCGTTTGCCTCTTGACCTGCCGCATTGAGGAATTTGTGCTGCGCCGCATCCCATGTATGATTGGAAATGATGTCGGCTTTACGCAGTTTCAATTCCGATACATTCCTGATGGAGTAGTAGTCTCCTTTTGCTTTTACGATAGCACTATCCACCTCCAAACTTTCGTCGATACAGGTAATAGCCACTGATTCACCATAGGCCTCCAGCCGAGCCCCGCCAAACACACGCAGCGGACCTACGCCATACATACCTGTGCCATCTACTCCCGTAGCCCGTGCCACGAGCGAGCCGGGACCTTCTACCCATACAGAGTAGTCATCTACATCCAAACCATAATCTATACCCTCAATCACATTGTTGCCTTCCAACTTCAGGCGGAAGCCTTGGTAAGCAGTCAGACCGTCTCCGGTTGTACTTTGGATGGTGCAGTTCTTCATCGTCAGCGTAGCGGTCATCGGTTCATACTTCAATCTGCCATTGCCCAGTATGTCGGTGTAATTGTCCTTTGTGATTGATGTATTGTAATCATCGAAATAGATACTCCAACCATTCAGAGGCAATACTTTAACAGTCTTTGCCTCCGAACCGCCATCGTCTATACGCCGTTGGGTTGCGTTGATAGTTCCTTTGGTCAAAATTGCCGTGTACTGGCTACTTACTTGATGCACATAATACGAAGCATTATTCGCAGCAGCGGTGCCGCCTGTCACTTCCATCACGCCATTCAATTCACAATAGGCGCTACCGCCCACACCGCACAAACCGACTCCTTGTGCGTGGATGCGCGTACGGGTAATGGTATTGTAGAATATTAAGTTTTTCTTGAAAGAAATACCGTTACCTGCACAATTGATATCCAACAAACCACCGTTACCGGTAATTTCTACATTACCGTTAAAAATTAATCCTGAAGCGATTTCATTGGGTTCATTCTCACTTGCCACAAACAATCTCACATTCTCATCCGTATCAATAAACGGAACACTTGCGTTGGTATATTTAACGCCATAGAGGGTGATGCAATAGTCATAATTTCCGGAGGTTTCTTTCGTAACCTTAACCTTTCCATCGCCCAATACATTCGAAGCATTGTATTTATTTACCTCTACACCACCGATGGTAATCCCATAATAATCTTCGGGAGCGAGTGATCCAATAACTATATTTTCCGTACAAATTTCCCCATCAGCCGTCCTCACATAGCCACTCTCAAAGTGAGCACCGGCAGGAGTTATAATGCCGCAACCGTTCATCGTTAGAGATTTGATTTTCAAGGAAGCATCCCCGGTGCCCCCTTTTACCATTAATGCACTATGGTCAATCACCAAGTTTTCACCTGCTATACCAAAATATGAGGCATGAATAATCACTGTTACACCTCCCTGAATGGTCAAAGTACCCAAAAACGATATACCCGTCCAAGTGTCTTGCGAGTTGTCATAATCTAACGTACCCGTACCTTGAATAACGGAATTGGAACCACGCAAATAAATTAGAGAGTCACCTGTTTGCGTGATTTTGTTGTCGCCGTCCACCTGTATCGTGATGTCATTAGTGGCATGAATAAAACTACGACCATTCGTTACTGTGGCCTTTACACCATTGAGGGTCAGCACATTGGTAGATGAGTTGTAGGAGACGGTACCGGCGGTTTGCCCGGGGAACGAGATGTTGTTTTTGTTGGAACTCGTAACATTCACACCTGCAATGGATAAGCCGAATTCGGAACAACTGACTTTACGCGGAGCAACGCGATTCGGCATATCGCCCTGCGACACTTTTGCATTTTTGCACTCAAAATTTTCCTGTGCAACCATAGCGACATTGCCAACTATGGCAAGTGCTAAAATAAGAAATAGTTTTCTCATAAATGTTAAATTTAATGGGTTTATCTTTTGTCCTGCTCTTACGCCTTCGCAGGTCTTGGCTTATCTGTAGAGGGAACAAAAAAAGCGGGACTGCACTATTGCTGTTCCGCTAACTGGGGCTCTGGTATTGCCTTCACATCTGAACAAGCAACACTGAAGTCCCACCGATATGTAAAATGCCCCGTGCCACAAACAACACGCTCTTATTTTGTACATAAGAGACTAGGCATGAATATACATACCATTAGGACATCTTTGCTGCAATGTCTTGGATGTGGAATGAAATTTACCAGATTTCAGTTAGCCAAGCACAAAGCGCGTTAAGACGCCTTTTTTATCATGTCTTGCAGGACTTCCACCTGCTGCCGAAATCACTCTCTCGGCGTTGATATTTGCGTTTTGCGACGCAAAAGTACAAAAAAAAATTCATATATGCAAATATTTTTGCATTTTGCACATTACAATCGGAACAGCGTTTTGGCGTTTTGGGTGGTAATGCGGTCAATTTCGGATACTGGTACGCCGTAGATACGGCTCAGTTCTTCCATGACATACTTTATCCACTGACTCTCATTGCGTTCGCCGCGATGGGGAACAGGTGCCATATAGGGTGCATCCGTCTCCAAAACAAGCCGTTCCAAAGGAATACTGCCTAAATGTTCACGCAGTTTGCAATTCTTGAATGTGATGATACCGCCAATGCCCAAATACAACCCCATCTCCACGATTTGCCGTGCCACCTCTTCGCTGCCACTCCAACAATGCATCACACCGCGGAGGAAGGGGGAAATAAGCGACCGGTGGTTAGCGGTAGGGGGAGTATAATTTCGAAGTATATCCAACGCATCTTCGGTGGCGTCACGGACATGGAGCATGACGGGCAAATCATATTCCATTGCCCAAGTCAGTTGCTGCCGTAACGCCTCTTTCTGCTGTTCCTTATAGGTCGTATCAAAATGGTAGTCCAAGCCAATTTCGCCAATGGCAATGTAATGTCCCGGTTGACGGTTGACGGTTGACAATGCACGATGAATAGTTTCCAACTGTGACTGCCAATCCTCACGGATATTCTCAGGGTGCAAACCAATAGCAGGGTAGAGATAGTTGGGGTATTTTTGGCAGGTTTGCCACACCGCATCTATATTAGTGGCATCCACACCGGGCACCAGAATGGCTTCCACGCCGGCCTGGCGTTGGGCAGACAGGAAGCCGTCCAAATCGGCTTGGTACTGCTCGTCATCTATATGTGCATGGGTGTCGATCATTGGTGAATCGGGGAATCGGAGAATCGGTTAATCGTGGAAGAGAATAGAACTATCGCCATAACTGAGGAAACGGAAATCGTGGGAGAGGGCATAGTCATAGATAGTGTGCCAATCGCCTTTCACAAAAGCAGATACAAGCAAAAGCAAAGTGGATTTGGGTTGGTGGAAATTGGTAATCAACTGATCCACGATGCGGAATGTATAGCCGGGCTTAATCATGATTTGTGTCTCGGCGTGAAGTGTGTCCTGGTGCGTCTCGTCCAAATAGTCCAACAAACGTTGCAAGGATTGTCGGGCAGTAAGTGCGTGTTCGCCCTCATAGGGAGCAAACTGCGGCACATGCATCTGTAAAGTTTCGCCGATAAAATATAGTGATTCCAGCGTGCGCATCGAGGTGGTGCCTACCGCAACGATATGCCCGATATTGTCGTGTATCTCCTGTATGGCCTGACGCGGTACGGCAATTATTTCGGTGTGCATAGTATGCAGGTTGGCGTCCTCGGTCTTGACCGGTTGGAAAGTGCCTGCTCCTACATGCAGAGTCAATTCGGTCATCCTAACTCCACGACGGCGCAGGTCATCCAAGACAGCATCTGTGAAATGCAGACCGGCGGTAGGTGCCGCCACAGAGCCCTTGATGCGCGAATAAACGGTCTGATAGGTAGTCTTATCACTTTCCTCCGTTTGGCGGTTGAGATAAGGGGGAATAGGCAGTTCGCCCAAAAGGTCCAGTATCTCGGCAAAACTGATGACCTCTTCAACTTTTCCACTCGCAGGGGTCACTTTTTTATTGCGCCAAGTGAAACGCACTTCGTGGGTATTGCCTGATGTAGATAACCGCTCTGCGGAGAGTTCAAACTTATCGGTAGAAAGGGTGAGAGGACCGTCTTTCCACTTTTTGAGATTGCCGATCATACATTTCCACACGCAACCGTTTTGACTGCCTAAACTGAGTTGGTAGTCGTGCGGTTCGACGGGTTCGAGGCAAAAAATCTCAATGCGGGCACCGGAAGACTTATGAAAGACCAAACGTGCCTGTATTACGCGCGTGTTATTATAGACAAGGAGTGAACCGACAGGGATATAATCTCCCACATTATAAAAACGGTCCTCACTAACTTGCCCGTTGCGATAAACGAGCAGTTTGCTATGATCCCGCAGGGGAAGAGGATACTTGGCAATCCTTTCGTCCGGCAGGGGGTAGTTATAATCACTTATATTCAGTACTTCCATTGTTCTATCACCTCATTGATAATGTCTAGTTAATGTCTAACTAATGTCTAGCAATTAGCGGTACTTGGTTTCAGCAGAGTCGCCCATAAGGGAGATATAACTCTCATAACGGGAAAGGGCGATGGTGCCATTTTCGACCGCCGGAACGACGGCACAACCGGGTTCACCGGTATGCAAGCAATTGCCGTAACGGCACTCACGACCGATACGGAATATCTCTCGAAAATAATGGCTGACCTCGTATTTATCCATCTCCACGCCCCCAAAGCCCTTGACACCCGGAGTGTCGATTAGCCAGCTGTGCTGGCAGTTTAGAGTTGAGAGTTTAGAGTTTAGAGTTGGGAGAGCATACATGTCGGAGAAAGTGGTCGTGTGCATACCCTTATCATGCGAGTCGGAGATACGGCCTGTGCGAGTCTTTTCTTCCCCGAACAGGGCATTGAGCAATGTCGATTTACCGACACCCGAATTGCCGCTAAGCAGGGTTGTCTTGCCAGACAGGACTTCCTGTAATGAACTCAGAACTGAAGGTTGAGAATTGAGCATTAAGACGCTCAACGCAAGAGTTTGATAACCCAGTCCTTCATAAAGGGCTTGGAGTTCGTGCAAGCGTGCCGTTTCTTCCTCTGTGAGCAGATCCATCTTATTGAAAACGATGACCACCGGCACGCGATACGCCTCGGCAGTAGCCAAAAAACGGTCTATAAAAGTGAGTGAGGTCTGCGGGTGATTAAGGGTAACAAGCAGTAGCACCTGATCCAAGTTGGCAGCCAGAATATGCGCCTCTTTGCTGAGATTGGTGGAACGACGAATGATATAGTTGCGACGAGGTTCGACATCCGTTATCCAATTGGTGCCGTCACCCAATATATCCACCTGCACCCAATCGCCGACCGCGACCGGATTGGTAGTACGAATACCGCGAATACGGAAATTGCCTTTAACATGGCACTCACAGTTCTGACCGTTCTCTAACCGTACCGAGAGCGCACTGCCCGTAGATTTGACCACCAATCCCCTCATCAAAACGCCTCCCGAGCCGTGATATAGAAACTATAAGAACCGGCATCGCTCCAATCTTTCTCAAGGTTGTTGCGCGCCACATCAAAACGGATGTCGATATGCGCTTTATTGACCGCCAAACGCAGCCCCAAGCCATAACCCACTTTGGGCGTAGTCCAATTCCAATTGTCGGTGTTATACACATCACCAATGCCGGCAAAAAGTGTACCACGCAGGATGGAATAAATAGGGAATCGGAGTTCGCCCTGCAACGCCAAAAGGACATTATCACGGAACATATTGGACCGCACACCGCGCACCAAATCCTGACCGCCGATAGTGGACATCATTTGAAAAGGCATATCGGCAATCGGGTCACCCGACAAAGCGGCAGTGCCTTTAAACTCATAGGCAAAAATAAGCGATTTATTGATGCGCTTGAAATCGTCCTTTTCGTCTTTGGGTTTCCACAGCGTCACATAATGGCGGAAATCCAAATCAAGTTTGCACATACGATAATCCGACCCCAGTTTGGGTTCATAATATGCCGCATAGAACTTACACATGATACCCTTAGACGGGTAATAGGTAAAGTCGCGCGTATCCAATTGGGAAACAAAACCCAATCCCCACATGAGCGTTTTATCTCTCCCTTTGTAATCAGGGTTCACATGATTAAGATTCGTAGTTTCCCATAAAAAATCCACTAAGGGTCCCAAGTAGGCATAATTGGCTATACTCACCATCGGTTGCAGTTGGAAATTGGCACGACGAGAGTCGTAATTATAACACGGTTTTTCCGTATTGCCTATGCCGTAGTACTCGTCGGGATAATCGCGGTACTGAAACTCATATTGAAGTGCCCAGGGAGTTTTTCCGCCCATATATAAATAACCGACACTTTGGACTCGCCACTGGTGATTGAGCGTATAACCGCCCATTGAAGTAATAG
The DNA here is from genome assembly GCA_045641145.1 of Paludibacteraceae bacterium. Lineage (GTDB taxonomy): Bacteria > Bacteroidota > Bacteroidia > Bacteroidales > Paludibacteraceae > Colicola. The sequence continues at coordinate 1,001 of JAZUGJ010000135.1, read as the reverse complement.
AAGACGGACCGGGTGCACCGGGAATAGTAAATGTGCCCTGAATACCGGCACAAAAAGACCAGTTAGTCTCCGGCGCATAAGTAGGGTAAATCAAACCGATAACAGGCCATTGCATCACTTTATCTGCCGCATCGGTCAATTTATCTGCATGCACCTGTATGCACACAAACGCCAAGAGCGATAATGCTATGTGTTTGCGGGCATTCACCGCTTATACGGTCATTATTTCCTTTTCCTTCTTGGCATACACCTCATCAATGCGGGCAATGAACTTGTCATGCAGTTTCTGCACCTCCGACTCGGCATCTTTCTCCGCATCTTCGGGCAAACCCTCTTTGATTTGCTTTTTCAGCAATTCAATGGCATCACGACGGGCATTACGGACACTGACTTTGGCATTTTCCGCCTCGGTTTTGCACTGCTTTGCCAATTCGCGACGACGTTCCTCCGTAAGAGGTGGAATAATCAGACGGATACACTCGCCATTATTGTTGGGCGCAAGCCCAATATTGGAATTGATAAGCGCACGCTCGATGACAGAGAGCATGTTCTTCTCCCACGGTTGAATCTGAATAGTCCGTGCATCGGGCGTAGTAATGGTGCTGACATTGGCAATCGGCGTCAAAGAGCCGTAATAATCGACTTTGACGGGATCCAAAATACGCGCATTGGCTTTACCGGCACGGATATGCGCCAGTGCATCGTCCAAGTACATAACGGCTGCCTCCATCTGGTCGGAAGCATCGCCTTGAATCTGTTTGGGTTCAATCATAGTATTTACAATTTTAATTGTTTAATGTAACGCCTTACGTCTATTTAAGGTTTCACCAGTGTGCCAATCGGCTGACCGTCAATCACTTTCATGAGGTTGCCGACTGTATCCATATCAAACACATAGATGGGCATACCGTTCTCCTTGCACATACAAATAGCGGTCAGGTCCATCACTTTGAGTCCGCGTGCCAAGACCTCGTCATAGGTTATCTCGGTGAACTTGGTGG
>JAZUGJ010000134.1:0-4273 GCA_045641145.1 Paludibacteraceae bacterium | reverse complement strand
ATGCTCCAGAGGGTGGCGAACTGACCCCATACATCACACAAGGAACGAAGATTGCCACATGGAGCAAGGACGGCGTTGATACAGACATCTATGCCCCCAATGGCGGTGGTGAATGTTCCTGCGAAATGGAAGCAACCGCGCCACACTATGACAAGGACGCTGAAGGCCACACCCAGCAATATTGGGAAAATGCTGAAGTGGGCAAGTTCACGGATTGCGATGGAAACGAAACAACCCTATACGCGCCCAACCATGTTCAGTTCAAGGGCAATGTTGGTTCTGTCAAATGGGGCAATATGAACAATGCCTTTGAGTTTGAGTCTGCGAGTGATTCCAATATCCAGATTAAGTCAGAAGGGAACAAGATAACACTTGGGTGCTACTATGTTTGAGAGGTGAAGAATGGTTGACCACAGAACACAATTGAACCCCAACGATTTGAACTATTATTACTTCGTTCAACCGCCAGCGGAAAGGTCGTCAAGCAACCCCAAGGGCTTTCATATTGATGGAAAGATGATGCCCCAAAGGGACATTGACGATAAGGCCAATGGGACTGACACTTGGAAAATACTTCGTGGCGAAGATGTCACCTTCTTTGCTGAAGCGGCTTGGGAAAGACGATATGCCGCCCATCAGTTTGATGGAACATTCAGCAGTAGGGAACAACACAAAGATGAACCATTCCCAATTTCCGTCCCCATTAGCAGAATCACATCTGGGAAGATTGACGGGTATCAATGGCAATACCAGATAGGCAATTGGACTGACGGGAGCGTTCCATCTGGGATTGCTGATTGCTTCTATGAACACTTCCTCAACATATAGCAAGCGTCTGAATTGATGGACTCATACACCAAATGGCCGGATGGAAGCGAGATTGAGGCCGAGGTGTCAAATGGTAGGTGGTTTGAACCTTCTTATTGGCATCCGTCTTGGGCGATGGGTGGATTTACACCACCAATGATGGGAAAGTCTGTAAGCGATGTGATGGAGTCTGACTTGGGGGATTTCGCCACCAACAAGCCTTTGTCAGCAGATGCGGTGAGAAAAGCATATTACGATTTGAGAAAGTTGCGGTTCTACACTTTGCTTGCTGGTTGGTGGGATTCTATAGAGGGCGACTACTACATGGATGCCACATCACCAACTTGGAAGGTTGCGGCACATGACGAGGATAACATGAACCCACCCAGCGTTCCAACACATTTGCCCAATTCAAACTATGTAATCTATGACACGGGTTGGTATTTCTCCACAGACCCAGTTCAAAAGGCATGGTGTCAATGCGAGGCCACATCTGGAACATTCAGATTGCCCTATTGTGGCAAGTATGGAAGGGGGCAAGGGTACAAGTCCCAAATGTTTGGCAATGAGGTTGCTTGCTATGTTGCCTTGAAGTTGGATTGGGTGAACGAGGAAACTGATTGGGAGATGCGAACCAGAATTGGCTTTTACAAAGTCCCCTATGCCGTTAGGACAGATGTTGGTAAGGTGAATGTCAACTATGCTGATGTTGTGGCAAAGGCCAAGGCATTTGCTGACCTATACAACGCAAGGGCAAATTCATTCTCTGAATCACATGAACACCTCAAGTTCTGTTCAGTTGCGGTGTGTGCGGTTTTCACAGTTTGCCAGATTGGAAGCAGGACGGACATATCATCTTTGAATTGGGATTGGACACCCACCAACAACAATAATACCAGCAATACCAACAATGGTTTGGCAAGTGTTCACATCAAGCACCTAGATACCAACATCCTTGAAGCGGCAATTGTGTAAGTAGATGGTGACATCCCCAAAAAGAGGATTGAAAGAAGATGAAACTATACAAGACAACTTTTGACTACAACGAGTCTTCAAGCGCATTGAAGGAAATCACCATACCCACGAACATTAAGTATCAGTTGGGCGTTAAGGTGACGAAGGACGGCACACGCCTTGATGGTGATGTGACCCTAAACGATGGGACTGATAACATCCAGCCCACGAAGGTTGATGAAGGATATGCCATCTTTGACCTTGAGTGTGGCGATGATGCGAAGGCAGACAAGACCTTTGCCGTGAAGTTCAACAAAGCCGGATATGAAAAGAAGGTTGTGGTTTCGTCACCTTCAACTGACACGGGAACATACACCCATTGGGCATTTCCCATGAAAGGATTGCTGAAGGATGGCAAGATTGATTTGAGCAAGATTTGGATTCAGTATCAACCCACGGGCTTTGATGAAATGACTGACAACTTCGTTGAAAAGAAGTATCAGAAGCAGACCTACAATAGTGGAAGATACCCTTGCGCTTCTGGCAATAGTGACTTGTCCAAATATCGTGGTGTGAAGATTGCCAAGTCTGTTGAGGATTTGACAAGCGGCATTGGCTATGCGATTATCCCCAAGACCATTAGTGGCGAACCTTATCTGGTTGAGTGCGATGGAACGCAGACGGGAAGAACCAACATCCCCAACGATGCCTTTGAGGAAATCGCTGATGTTGATTTGAGCGAATATGAAAACGGCTATATGTTCTTTGGCTTTAGTGCCAGCACCGCACCAACATACACCTTCTACTTTGGTGAAACAACAGATGTGCCAATGAAGGCGAACTTCAAGGGTGTGGTTGTCAATCAAGAAGAGTTTGATGTGGTTGATGTTCCAGACGAAATCAGTGAACTTTCCTACATTGATGATGAAGGCGAGAAGGTGACGATTGAAGCAGAGGACATCGCCACCAAGGAAGAAGTTGAAACATTGGCCTATTCGCCAATTAAGAGTGTTGCCACCACAACCTACATCCCAGAATTGGTAATGACCTTCCTTGATGTTAAGGGGGAAATGGACAACTACACTTGGGGTGGTGCTGGGACAACTGATAGATGGATGTTCAAGGTCATGAAGACGGGCGAGAACGGCACATTTGGTCAAGTTCGCTTCTGGAAGAATGATGAAGAATATGATACCCATTCGCTTGATGATGAATACACGATGACGGACAACATTGAAGATGCCTATGTCCTCGTTGATTCCAATGACACCTATTTTGTCACATCCAACGGCAAGGTGAAATTCACTACCTAATAGATGTGGCAACACAAAGGGCTGGGCAAGGCAATAATGAAACCTTGCCCAGCCAACACCCATCAATCACACATACACACACACGAAAAATGAATGACATTGAGAACACAGTATCTGAACACGAAAAGCGATTGACCACGCTTGAAGTTTCTTCAGCACGATTGGACGAACGAATTGACTCGTTGGTAAGAAGCACAGACAACTTGAAGAAGTCTGTATGGGGTTTCTCTTTCATCATGCTCTTGACCATCGTTTATATGGCATTGGGGAAGGCCGGGTATAAGGATGTTGTTGGTTCGCCCCTGCTTAACAACCCCAATCCCCCAACTGTTGAGGTGTCCAAATGAAGAAGAGGTTGTTGCTTTGGTTGTTCAACCTTGTGCTGAAATGGTTTTTGTCCAAGGGTGAAGTTCAAGAACGGCAAAGGGTTCTTGTTCGCCTCTTGAACCAGATACTTGAAGCAACGAGGGACTTCAAGATTGACGAAGGGGAACTTGAACTGATACAAGAGTCGTTCAAGAAGTTGATTTGGGTGGTTCGTCCAAGCGAAAACTGATTCAACAACACCAAGGGGATGCGGAGCAATCAAGGGGGGTCAAGCCCCTTTGGTTGCTTTCTTCGTTTCTCTTGGCGCGCCCTTGGGGCGGCGAATGGCACACCTTGAAGAGATTGACTTTTTGAAAAAATCTCTGGAAGAGTATGGTAGTAAAATGTCCCCAAATCTGATACCAAAATGGGGACAGTTTGGGCGCGTGTGGGCGATAAATATGCCAAAACGAACAGAAAAACGCGGAAAAAGAAGATTGGAAAAATTGGGAGAGGACTATCTCCACACGGCCGACGCGGCAGTGACGCGCGAAGCGTTCCCGCGGGTGCGCAAGCTCATCGGCTATCTGATGAAGCACTGTCGGGCAGACGGTTTCCTCGAACCTCGCAAGGAGACATGCAAGCATGCGGCCGGACTGACTTTCGGCGGCACCTCGCTCCACCACCGCACCTACATGAACATCCTGCTGTGGAAGACCTATCAGGACGCGGCGGCGCTGGCCGATGTCTTCGGCACTCCGACGGAGGCGGCGGAGTGGCGCGGGCTCGCGACGAAGCTCGCGGCGAGCATTCGTGCGCAGCTGTGGAACGCCGAGAAGGGGTTCTTCTTCCGTTCGGTCGAGGAACGGGACTGGCAGTCGGATCGTAGCCAT
>JAZUGJ010000133.1:0-37443 GCA_045641145.1 Paludibacteraceae bacterium | reverse complement strand
CTGTTGCTCTCGCTTGATGCGTGCGGTAGCCTTGTCGAAGTATTCCTTGTTGAGTTCAAAGCCGATGAAGTGACGCTTTTCCTTCCATGCCGCTACACAGGTGGTTCCGCTGCCGCAGGTGTTGTCCAATATCGTGTCCCCCTCGTTGGAATACGTCAAGACAAGGTAACGCAAGAGGTCAAGGGGAATACCCTCTCCCCAGCTTCGCTCCCCCTCTCCCGTAAAGGGCGAGGGAGTGGTTAGTCTTGCTGAACACGAATTGCACGAATTACACGTGAATTATAAGTCCACGAAATTTCGATAGCCAGATGTTCCAACAAGGGATTTATCAAAGTCACGGAGCGATAGATGAGTCTTGATAGGAACGATACAACCTATATCCTTGTCATCTACTCCTGCTTCCTTTAATATGTTGTGTAATGCCTCGCATGGGTGGTAATCGACGCTTAGTCCGTCCTCGAAACGATTAGGGATTGTCTTGTCGAAAACCTTGCCGTAATACTCTGCTATGAGATACCACGCCTTATCACGAACGGACGAGTCTTGTTTCTTCATAGAGTCGGTCTTTAGCATTGATGCCATCATCATGCCAAAGACTCCCGTGCTGGAGTTATCGCCGTTGTCTTGACGAGAGCTGTCAAAGATGCGCTCGCACCAGAAATCGGCTGCAAGTTTCATAATCTCCTCACGATTGTGACGCGGACCATGAATCTCAAGCCATGCCTGATTGAGAGAACGATGCCATTTGTCCACATGGTCATAATACCAATCATCGACAGCCGACATCTTCTTACCGTTTCTTATATCACGGTCGTAAGGCTGCCAGTAGTATGCGTTCATGAACTTGTTGTACGCATCTTGAGCGTGATTGAGAGTGTCCGCTTCAAGATACATTTCGACCATCAACGTCATCTGCGAACGGAGGTCTTCTCTGATGTAATGTCCCCAAGGGAACTGCTCTACAAACTGAGTTGCTTTTTCTTGTTGTGCCATAATACTCTATAAATCTATTGTTATTGAAAATTTTGTTTTGCTATTGTAACATCTTTCGCCCGTTCATTTTTCCTCGAACACGAAAAGTCACGAACATGTTATTTATCCAAATCTTCCTCAAAGAGAAAATCGCCCATCTGCGACTGCTTCACGAATGAGTATTGCTCCACGTCATCGAACGTCAATGTCTCCATGCCGTTCTCTATCGTAAGGCTGCTGTCGTGGCAATCTGCTATGACCGACTTTATATCGTCAGCCCTCGGATAGATGTCGGGACGTTGCCGACTGCCAGCGTGGTAGCAGAAAACACTGACCAAAGGGAAGTAATTGTCGGGGATTGGGCGTGAATTATTCTACCTCATACCAATGCTTCTTGTTGCAGTGGTTGATGGCTCGGCATTGCTTGTTGCAACACTCACAGCCTTTCTCACGCTTGTCGCAGTAGGCTTTCGGGCGACCAATGTACCAATCGTTGCAATGCTCCTGACAGAAGGCATCGTCCTCGTAGTGGGTACACCAACGACACCATGCTACATGGCTAATTCTTCCTTCACCGCTGCTCATTCCTTGTCCTCCTTCCACCAACTCCAAGCCATTGCCTTGGCATCGGAGTAAAGTTCTGCGATATTCTTCTTCGTGAAACCTAACTTGGCTTGCAGGTCAGCAGCTTTGCACCATGCCACGGGGAGCATTGGTTCGCCTGTATTGACCTCCGGCAGACGGACGTTATCACCGAAGTAGCGCGATATGCCCATAGCCAGATAACCATGTTCGGGGTGCTTCTTGAACTCGTAGATGTAGGTGTTCTTTGGCACTGCTTCACAGGCAGTGTGGATGATCTCGTCGGTGGTGAGGAGTTCGCAACCCGAAGCGTTGAAGTTGACTATCTCCTCAAGGATGCTCTCGGCATCAACAATCTCGGCGGTAGAGGGACCTTTGCCGTAGTTGTATTTCTTCACGGCTTCCTCCACCTCCTGCTCGGTCTTGCCACTATCGAGGTACGACTGCATGGTGTCATACTTGAAGAGCTCGTTGCTATCGGCTCTGCGGAAAACTATGATCTTCATAATTTATCTCATTCTGCGGTTAGGAACTTTGTTGAATCTACTCGCTGCGCAAGGTGTGCCGCCATTGTCGGGATGGTGGGTAAGTTTTCCGTCAGTCCATTCCCATACGAAGGTCTTTACGGAGTCCTTACGCTCCAACTCTTCACGGACGTACTTGTGCTCATCCCTTGCCTTCTTTGCCTCTTCCATGAAGTACCAAGCCATTTCACCAGACTTAGACTCTTCTACGAATAGCTGCTCTCGCCATTCTTCCTCCTGAGAATCCTTGACGAATAAAATAATTGCTCTATACATTTTCGTCCTCCTCCTTCTGCATTGTTTCAGGGTCAACGCCCATTTCCACGAGCACAATCTTAGCCATTGTGCCAAGCGAAACCTTGAGAGATTCCACAATCTTGTACTTCTCGTTCAGTGTCACGTCCTGGAAGGTAGCCTCCTTGCCGTCCACGAGGAACGAGTTATCTACTGTGATGTGACCGTTATCATCCTCGGTCATGTTGATAATGAATTGTGTTTCTTTTGCCATACTCTATAAAATATTGTTTTTCGATTATTCGATGTTTCGATTATCAGTCAGCATCCCACACTACGCAATCCTCTTGGCGTGCTTCTTCTTCGGCTTCTTCCTTGCTACAGCCGTTTATCTCCATGAAATGCTCTGCTTCGGCAAGCCAGCCGAGCGGACAGGCAGATGCCATACACAGCTTATCTCCACCCATGTTATCGGGATGATCACAGCCGTAATTGTGTCCGTTATGCGTCTCCGGCTCGTTGTTGGCAAAGTAGCCACACATGCCGCAGAGGTCGTCGATATGTATTATTTCTTGTGCCATAATGCTATTTCCGTTTATTCGTCAAGTTCTACGTTAAACTTCTCTGCTATCTTCTTGCGCATACTTACAAGGCTGTTCTTGAAGTTATAGATAACGTCACTGATGTCGTCCAGCTCGCCACGCACATCTTCGGCTGCATCGTGGAAGCGTTCAAGCGAGTCGCAGAGGTCGGATATTTCGTGCTGACGCTTATACTTGCCATCGCCAAGCAGAAACTCCATGATTTGTCCTGCCAGGTCGTCCACCTGAATGATTTCATAAGGGAAAGCATTCTCACTGAGTGTTGCATTGGTATCTCTTACCTTCTGCAATACTTCTTCCTCGGTGTACTTTTCTGCATAGCGCAGTGATGACTCCACCGAATAGATGTCACCATTCTTGTTTCTTCTGATGATAATGTTCTTTGCCATAGTCTATAAAATTATGTTTGAACAGACGGAATAAGCGGAAATCCTTTTGCGGCAGAAAACACCGCCATAGGTCTCTGCTACCATCGTCTATGGTGACGAGCGTACTGCTGGGTGTGGTGTCAATCACCGTGCAAGGTACGAAATGTTGCTTGCCTATTCTACAAAAGCCATTCAGCATGATTATCTGGTGTCTCATTTCCGTTTATTCCGATTATTCCGTTTGTTGATTCATCCATATCTCGGTTATTAAGCCAGCACACTCACGGCGAAAGGCAGCAGGCAGATAGTCTATCTGATGACACAGGCTGCGCTTGATGGTAAGTACCGAATGAAAGTCCTCAAAGTGGACAAGGCGATGCAGGAACGCTACGAACGATTCCAACTCCCTGACATCGTAGCGGTCTTTCTTTATTGGTGACTGCACACCGATGCGTATCTCATCTGCCAATCCGTTGCAATCCTTGATAACCTTCATCGCTTTCTTGATGTCAATGACAGGCTCCAGACTGACGAAGGTCTTTATGCCCATGTCGTGAACCTTGCGCAGAGCGTCCAAGCGTTCCTTGGTGCTTGGTGCATTAGGCTCCATATCATCCATGCCAGTGAGGGTGAAGCCGATGGTGAGGAGGTTTTGACGCGCTTTCAACAAATCCCTCCAATTCACGTCTTCCATCCATTCGGTACTTTTGGTGAGAATGGTCACGGGGATATTCTTTGCGCAAAGCCAACGTGCGGCAAGGAATGTAGCGAACATATTGTCACCCTCCAACGGATCGCACTTGAAAGAGAAGAATACACCGCCATCCTTGCGCAGACGGTCAGCACCGATGTTCGTGATGTCGGAAGCGATGATGTCATCTATTGCGTTCCAATGACAGTCACGCATCAGCACGTCAAGCGAGCCTGGGTCGCAAGTGTCCTTCTGACGGTCATAAAGCATCTTTGCACGCTTTACGATGATAGACGCATACTTCGGTTCTTCACCGAAAGCGTGGCTCAACACACCACGGCGATTATAGCAGTAGGTGCAACCATGAGTGCAGCCATTGTGTAGATTTACCGCCCACTTAGCGTATTCGCCAGCGGGACCAGTAGGTTGGTAAATGAGTTTACCTTTGTTAGTGTCTCTTAATGCCATAATACTCTATAAAATTGTTATTGAAAAATTGTTTTCCTCGAACACGAAAGTCGCGAAAAAGTTATTTATCCAAATCTTCCTCAAAGAGCCAATCGCCCATCTGCGACTGCTTCACGAAAGAGTATTGCTCCACGTCCTCGAACGTCAATGTCTCCATGCCCTTCTCTATCGTAAGGCTGCTGTCGTGGCTGTCTGCTATGACCGACCTTATATCGTCTGCCCTCAGATAGATGTCGGGACGTTGCCGACTGCCTGCGTGGTAGCAGAACTGAATGCGCAGGTACAAAGGTCCGTACAACCTTGGCTCCGGCTTCGGCACAGGCGGCGGCTTTGAACAAACGTCACTTGGTTTCTTCCAGTCGCCCGCCATGATCATCACGAGCAAAATGCAGCTTGCAAATGCGATGATGTAAATTGCTAATCCTTCGTTTGTCATGAGGTGGTTTTTTAACGGGAATTGTTGGGGATTGGGCGTGAATTATCGGGAATTATTCATCTTTTACCCAATCTTCAAAAACGATAGTCATTGGTTTCTTGTAGATAGCCGCGTCGAGGTCGGGGTGTCCTGGGAGAAGACAGTTAGGGAGGCTGTGCATCTCGTCCATCGTGTGATAGTAGCCTCTGTTCTGCACGTATGCCGAATAGAATGCCATTCGCTCACCCATCGTTGCACGACGCATCTGCGTGTAGCCTACTACCTTTCCATCCTCCTCATCAATGTCGGTGGTGCGGTCTTCATCTTCCTCGGCAAAGTAAAGTTTGCTCTTCTGGAACTCGATGTTGCACGTATCAAGTGGCATGATGAAATACTGCATGATGTCACCCTTGCTGTTGCGGTGTACGAGGTGCATACACATATCATCAGCCGTTGTGCCATCGGGTGTTACTCCTACGCAAGAACTAACCAACAGGTCAATATCCTGCACTTCTTGTAAAATATCTTGTATCATAAATCTCTATAAATCTTTAGTTGTTATTTATTGCTCCATGCGATTGCAGTATTGCTCTGCTACCTCGTCAATGTACTTATCGTATATCTCACGGAGCTGGTCGTCGGTGTAGTCATTCTCACGGAGGACGTTAATACGCTCAGAGAGTGATGGCTTCATGCGAGTGTCGATGTCGAACAGCACATGAGCGATGCGGATGATTGCGCCTTTCAGTTCAAGGCGTTCTGCTGGTTGTAGTTTTGCCATAGTCTTTTTTTTATGCCCTGCGGAGAACAGCAGGGAACGGTGGTTATTGCTTACTGAGGGAGGCGAGGAGTTTTGTTATTTCCTCGGCAAGGTCTTGGTGAGGAATATTGCCTACGGTGTAGCCGAACTTCTGGAAGAGGAACTTGTCGATGGTGTCGTTTATTTCCTCAAGGGCGGCAAACTGGGTGATGTCGGTGACGGGGAGAGGGGCGAGCTTGGTCAAGCCCCACTTGTGGGCGTAGTGGTCCACGTTAGCCATGCGAGTGCTGCCCTCCTTGTGACGGACGAGCCAGATGCCGTCGCCTATGCCGGTGTGAGGGTCGCAGATGCCGACAGGTTCATACTTCTTGCCGTAACGACGGTAGATGTTGTGGTCTGGTTCCGGCTGTGGCTCTTGGTAAGGCTCGTAGCGGCCCTTACTGTTCTTGATGTAGAGTTGTGGTTTCTTCATTCTCTAAGCGTTTTATATATCCGCAGATATGGTTATACATCATCTTGCACCAGTCATCGGCTGGCATACCATTCAGTTGGTCAGCGAAACGATTGAACATGTCGGCGGTGTTACGACAACCGAGGTCGTAGTGCTCGACGTTGTGCTGTACGCACTCTTCTTTGGTGAGACCTCCGAGGCAGTGGATTATAAACTTTCTCATTGTTCTTAATCGTTTAATCGGTTAAACGTCTATTCTTCTTTCTGGAGGTTATGTTTGATGTCTTCGTACATTGCCATTTCGAGGGTCTTGCCGTCGTAGTGGCCGAGAGCGAGGAGCTGACCGTTGGCTTCGGTGGCATCAGCGGCAGAGGGGGCGGTAGCTCTTATTATGAACAAATCGAACTCCTTAACGTAGTCGAGTCTGTCGGGATCTATCTGCTTCATGTTGTCGCGGGCGTTCTGACGGATGCGCTGGATGTCGGCTTTGGTGAGGTTGGCGTATTGCTTCTTTGCATCGCGAACGGCTTTAGCTTCGATGTCGATGCGGTGGGCTTCGTAGGCTTCCTGAAGTAACTTGAAGTTTTGCCATTGGGCTACTTGCTCTAAGAAGTGCTTGAAGCCTTCTGCGCCTTCAGCAAGTTTGAGGGTGGCGAGGGATTCCTCAATGAGAAGAGAAGCCCCACCCCTACCCTCCCCCGAATGGGAGGGAGTATGATAGTGAAGGATTCCTCTGCGCTCAAACTCGTCGAGGACGGCGAAGGAGGCAGAGAGGGCTTGCAGGGTCTTGAGCTGCTTGTTTTTTTTCTTGAAAGGATTTTTCATTTATTCTTTTAATCGTTTACACGTTTAATCGGTTAGATGCCGCTTTTTTAGACGTATGAGGTGGCGGCTGTTAGTGGGTGATGAAGCGTGTGCCATCAACCTCCAGCACGAGGATGTCGTTGACTACTCTGGTCTCTCCGCTATCTACGAAGCGGACGCGGCGTTGGTGGCGGTCGGTGTTTACCGAGGTGCAGACGCAAGTGCCTTCATCGACATGCCCTGTCTTGGTGAGGAACTTGATGTAGAAGGGCACTCGCTCGGGCTTGATGGCGGTCTGGGGGTGGGTGTAGCCTACCTTGCGCTGGCCGGTGAGGGGGTCGTTCCATTGCCATTTCTCACAGTAGGCGCGGAGGTTGGTGTAGGATTGGGTGGGTTTAGTCTTCATGCGGAGAGGGAGGGTTATGCCCGATGAAGGCGTTGTAACGCCATCGGGTTATTGGTCGGGGTTGATGTATATTCGCTGTAGGACGTTGGCGAGGCGGGGGGACTTGGTGCGGAGGTATTCCTTGTCGGTGCGGAGGTGCTGGCGGTGGAGGGTGATGATAGGTTCGAGAGCGTTGTGGAGATGGTCTCCGTTCTCACCTGTGTAGCGGAGGGGGATGGATGGTTGGAAGATGAGGGTGTAGGTGGATAGTCCAGCTTTCTTGCTTGGGGCGAGAGGAAGGGAACCGTGGAGGAAGAGTGCCTGTCGCTGTGAGAAGAGGGATAGCATGGACGTATCGAAGCTGACTGCGACGGTGTGGCAGTAGGAAACGTGGGGGAGATAGTCACGAAGTTCGGACTCTACGAACTTAGTGATATCGGCAGAGGTGGTAAGAACAAGGTCGGTGATCCAATCGCGGTCGAAGCACTGAACGAGAAGGCGCATGGTGTGGATGTCAACCGTGGGGAGGGTGAGCACCATGACGGCTGGGTCGGCGATGGCGGACGCTATGGCACGGTAGAACTTCTCCAGCGACACGTCGCCGTTGGTATGGAACATGAGAACACGGTGGGGAGCCTCGATGATGGCTTTGGGGAGCTGCTTGTTGACGCAGCAAGGTTCTACTATCATTTTATGAAGTGAAAAGTGGAAAGTGAAAAACAGCCTCGGAGCATAACTCCGAGGCACTGGGGGTTATGCCTGCAGGAGCATTGGCATGAGGAGGGTGATGATTGGGGAGTTAGGGTCGTCGGGACGGACGATGAGGGCGCGGGATGGGTCGGAGAACTCGATGCGGAGGTCTGGGGTGCCGATGGCAGAGATTATCTGCTGGAGGTGGGAGCCCTTGATGCCGATGCGCATCTTCTGGTCGCACTGCTGAGAGGTGATGAGAGCCTGATCGGTAGCTGACTTAGAGAAGTCAATGTCCTCTGCCTTTACGTTGAGGAACATGCCGTCTGGTTCGATGGCTACGAGACCCGTTGCCTCGGCAGCACACATAGAGACGCGCTTGATGACCTGTGAGAGTTCCTTGGAGTCGAGAGCGACGTAGTAAGGGTTGTTGACAGGGATTACGCTGTTGTAGTTAGGGAAACGACCTTCGACGAGCTTGACGATGAGTTCGGCGGTGTCGGTCTTGACGGTGGCAGAGCGACCATCGGTGTGGATTTCCACTTCCTCTGCGCCAGAGAAGGCTGTGATAGCCTTGATGTGGTTCTTGTGGAAGAGGATGGTAGCTTCGGTGTTGCTGCGCTGGAAGTCGGTGCCCATGCCGCGAGTGCCGTTGCCGTGTGTATAGCGATAGAGAGTCTGTCCGTTGGTGCCCACGATGATGCAGTTGTCGAGCTTCACGTCAATGCAGACACAGTTGAGAACCATGCGAAGTTCGTCGTTGGCGGTGAAAGGCACGGCAGCGTTGATGTGGGTAAGGAATACGTCGGCAGGGAGAACGATGTGGCAGATGTCCTCGTCGTGCTGAGCCATGATAGGGTATTCCTCGGCGTTGAAGTAAGCGAACTGCACCTGACCGCTCTTGGAGTGATCCTTTACCTGAGTGCAGTATTCGAGAGTGAGTGCGCCGCCATCCTTGCCGTTAGAGGTGAAGGAGAGAGATACGGGAACGTCGGGGAGAGTGGAGAGATAGGCTATGAGTTCACCGGCAGGGAGACACGCCTTTGTGAAGTCGCCGTCGCAGTCGTGAAGTTCGACGGAGAGCGTGAGCTGTGAGTCCTGACTTGCGCCAGTGAGGAGGAACTTGCCATCGACCTTGCGGAGAAGAGCGTGGTCGAGGATGGCCATGGTGTTTTTGTTACTGATGCACTTGGCTACGGTAGAGAGAGCCTGTGCGAGGGTGCGGCTGGATTGGGATTGGAGTTTCATATCTTAGTTGCTTGGGGAATTAGTGGTTTAGTTGTTTAGAATCCCGATGGAGAACCATCGGGAACAGGGACAATCTTTTAGAACGGGAGGTCGGAGTTTGGGTCGGCGTAGGCAGCGGCGTTGAATGGGTCTTCGCCTTCGGCTGGGGCAACGTAGGCTGCGGTCTGTCCCTGGAAGGTGCCGAACTGAGGTGCCTGTGCTACTGGCTGTGCCTTTGGCTGTGGCTGATAGAGGGAGGCGATGCGCTTGTTCATTCTGCGCTGGATAGCACGGAAGAGTGCAGAGTTCTCGTCGAGAGGGTCTTGGTTCACGATGTCGGGGGTGCGCTCCTTGTTGGCTTCCTTTACCTGCTCCACGAGACGTGGGAATGTCTTGATGATAGACTTGATGTAGTCGGTGGAGAAGTTGATCTGCATTTCGTGGGTAGGAACGGAGGCGGTGTTATCGCCACGTTCTGCGGCACGACGACGGATTGCATCTTTGTATGCCTCATTGAAAGGCCAGATGTTGATGCGGAGCTTTGCTACCATCTTCTGACCTTCGGGAGAAGCCGAAGGAACGGTGGAGCGCGATGCCTCGTACTTGATTTCGTTTACGTCGAGAGGGATGCAGACGTAGGGACGCTGTGGATTCTTCTGGTCGAGACCAGTAAGGACCTGTGCTTGGTTGAGCGAGAGCAGGTCGATGTTTCCGTTGAATGATGCCATAGTTACATTTACAATTTTATGATTTACAATTTATTTTGATGGTTCGATGCTTCGGGGCTATCGGCTCAGAGGGCGTTGTAACGCCTTAGCCTTTAGAACGGCATTTCGTCCTCGTTTATCGGGACGGGTTGCGGTTGTGGTTGCGGTTGTGGTGCTGGGCGGCGGCTTGGGCCTGCAACGCTTTCTGCCTTCTGCTCGTCGGTGATGGTGACTGGATTGTCTTGCTCGTCGAGGATAGGGAGAGGGTCGGGGCGACGGAGGAAGTCTTTGTAGAGGGTGTAGAGCTCTTCGTAGTCGGCTGGCACCTTGTCTTCCTGACGGTAGAAGAAGCAGACCTTATCGCTGCGCTCCAACTCGCGGACGAAGATAGGTTGCTTGTCGGGGTCGTTGAGCCAACGGCGGTCGGCAAAGTAGCCTTTCGTCACCCAGCACTGCAGGTGGAAGTAGTTGGTCTTGATGTCCGCTTTCTTTGTTATGAGGTGCGGAGGGTTCATCGTTATGCCGTTGTAGTCGCAGTAGTTCTGGCACTTCTCCTTGAAGGTGCGGAGGGCATAGCCGTCTTTCTTTGCATCGGAGCTGTCGGTGAAGTCACGCACGAACTCATCGAACATAGACTTGAGGTCTTGCGGTTCGCCGTACACGGCGGGCTGGGCGAAGAAATACTGGAAGTAGCGGACGGTCTGTTCGCCGAGTTCGGAGGTGAGCTGACGGTTCTTTACGTCAGAGATAGGTGCATTGACAATCTCGCCATACTTCATAAGGAACTGCACGGAAAGGGCGCAGATATAAGCCATCTGATTACGTGTCAGGAGAGACATTGCCTCCGGCTTCTCGGTGGAGAAATCTTTGAGGATGTCATCAATCATACGCGCTGGCTTATTGGTCATTTCATTAGCACGGGCAAAGCGGTCGGAGAATGGGATAAGAGGGAAACGACCTACTGTTGAATCATCGCTATCACTGAGCGGATAGTTGGAAGAAACAACATGGTTAGGTGAGTCACTGAGACTTGCAGTTTCCTCGTCCATGTGCTTTTTCTCGAAAGAAAGACCCTGAGTAACGAAGTTGTATAGCACCTTCAGGGAGAGACCTTTCTGCCAGTCCTCCCAATGGATGACACGATGCACATGAGGGATATAGCCAGAAAGTTGGAAGCGCATATCGCCAACGTCCTTTATGAGTTTCATGGAGCGTGGCAATACCTTACCTGCACAGGCAGCGAAGATATTGACGAGGGTTGACTTACCCGAACCACCAGAGGCACGCTTGTTGTCACGCACGGAGTTCTCCATAAGGTAAGGCGCAGATACAGCCTTGCCGTGGTAGAGCCAAAGCATACGACCGAGTGAGAAGATGATGTTGGCGAAGTGAGAGGAAAGGATATGCTGTTCCTCCTCGCTCATAGCCTTGCCAGAGCGGTTGTTGTCTTCCTCCATTTCCCAACCTACGTTAGCAAAGCCACGGAGCACACGAAGCACAGGCCACAGGTTGCGCTCACGCTGTCCGTACCAGTCGATATTCCAGCGATAAGTCTGGCTCCACTGCATAAGGTCGGAGCGCATCTTTGATATCTGACGGAGGGTATAAACGGAGTTGCCGTTCTCGTCACGTTCAAGTGACTTTGCTTCAAGTTCCTGCTTGCGCTGGCGGTATTCCTCGCTCTCATAAATGGCGAAAGCCTGTCCGCTTGGCATCTTGAAGTCCCAGGGCAGAAGGGCACGCTTGTCGATATTGAAGTCAATGTCCTTATAGTCGATTAGGCGAATGTCGGTCTTGGTGATGCGAAGGGCTCCATTCTCATAGAAGAAATGGTCGTGGTCGGGACCGTATGCACCCTCAAAGTTGAGTTTGACGGCAGGGAGTGAGGCAATACTGCGCTCGTTCACCTCACGTTGATCACGACTGATACCCTCGACCATAAGACGGAAATCTTCATCGTCGATGCTCACCTGCTGGGCATAGTCTGTAAGGCGTTCCTGCACCTCCTTAATCATAGACTTCTCGTTCATCGGGATAACGAAAGGTCCGTCAACCTTGACATACTGACCAATCTTATCATCGCTGTCGGGGTCAACCGAACGGAAATATCCTTCGCACATCATGAACGTCCATACGGTTGCAGGGTTCACAACGTAGTATATCTCCTTGACCAAGCCCTTGGTGTTGCGCTTCTCCTTGCGTTCAAGCGGAGTGGCTGGGAATGATGCCTTAATGATAGAGTGAAAAAAACGTCCGAAGTCACGACCATAGAGCGATGATTCGTAGTCGAACATGATGTAGGACAAAATGAAGTCGCGGACGGTACTGACCTTACTGCCATAGAGCCAGCGGAAACGCTGATGTGCCTCCATACGGAACGTCTCAGGCAGAAGAGCGAGTTTCATTCCACGGAAACTGCGTACTATGCTGCACGCCATGCGCTGAGACTTGATGTCGTTAGGGAAAAGCACTATTACCTTTTCGGCAAAGCGAGTGAGCTTATTGTTTTGCACATTGGCAAACTCCACGTTGCTCTGTTTCCAGTCGCCATGCTGAATATACCAGAAATTATGACGACCGAGCATAAACGCAACGTGATACCACATATTGTCGCTCTGCTTCACATCGTTGGTATTGTCTTGATCCGATTCCATCTTCTGTTCATACTCCATGCGCTGAACACGAGAGGCACGGAGCGTGTAGTAGGTGCAGATGGCATCCTGCGGACTCTGACAATAGATGATATTGCGAGCCTTCAGCTTGCCAGTTGGTATCTCCTGGTCAACCTGCTCTTGGGTAGGGTTGCCCTTGCTGTCCTCGCTATCTATCCAAACCTTGCGGGTGGTGGCGTAACTCTCGCCATATCCAAATTTGGCGATGGCGGCATGGACGGCGGTGCTGTCGCTGTCGCGGTGCTCCACGGCATAGGTGAAGACACGGTCGCCCATGAGCATCTTTGAAACACGCTTGACGGTGAACTCCTCGGTGTTGGAGAAGGCGATTGGGGCGAAGTCCTTCATTGCCGGACGGAAGACGCAGCCACAGCCTTGGTTGTTCTGCTTGTCGGTGGCGAAGCATACGAAGAGGGGGTTCCAGGGGGTGCCGTGGATTACTTCGCTTACCTCTTGATAGCCCGAAGATGACTCTTCGGGAACGGTGGCTACCTTGCGATTAACCGAAGGCACTACGCAGGAGTCGAGAGCCCAGATGCGGAAGTCGTCGGTGATGTCACTTGGCCAGAAGCGACCTTGCTGACGGCGGTCGGCTTTCTGGTGGTCGTCCTCGCTCTCTCCGTTCTCCCAATAGCCACCGAAGGAGAAGGTGTAGGTATCGTCCTTCTTCGTCACCTCGCAACCAAGGGCGGCAAGTTCCTGTGGGGAGAAGTCGGCACGACGCTGGAAGGAGAAGTTCTCCTGCTTGACAGGGGCGACGGTGCGGTAGTCCATCTTGCCGAAGAGTTCGGGGTAATGCTCTCTTACGGCAGGAGAACTGCCGTACACCTCTTCAACGAGATCCTTGCAGGCTTTGAGCAAGCCGTGACCATGGAGGGAAATGTTATGAATGGCGGCGTAGAGTTCTATTGCACCATAACCCTTGCGACGGGTGCGGGTACACATCCACATCACTGCACCCTTCTCAGCGGCACGATTGCCGTCAACACCATTGCCATCGTATAGACCGCCACGGATATTATTATAGATAATGAAATGCGGTGTGTCGGAGCCGCCCTCGTTCACCTTCTCAATCTCTCCATCCTGATTACCCACGCGCTTCTGCTTACAGAAAGGGCAGAAACACGCCGTCTGACCGTCGATGTGCTGGTCTTGCGCCGGTATGACCCCACGGATGCGTGTGAGGTCGATGTTGGCGAGTTGATTGAGTATTGGATGGAAAATCACGACTATTTACAATTTGACAATTTCTTGCGCTCCGTAGGTGCTCAGGCGAGCAAGCTCGGAGTCCAATTTATAATTTTGCATACCCCAAAACATACTATAGGCATTGTATGAGGGAAACAATGGGCATTGTATGATACAAGCAATGGGCATACCTTTACTTCAGGAAGGCTTTAGGGAGATTGAAGCCTTCACCTGCCCAGCCTTTGCCGAAGCATGGGATGCCGTATATCTGTGCAAGCTGATATTCGAGGCGCATACCCTTGGAAGGGCAGGACTTGAGGGCAACGTCGTGGCGGTCGAAGTAGATGCAGTCGGCGGTATCGAGGATGGTCTGCACGTCGGTGGCAAGGAATAGAGCCAGCTGCTGACGTTCGGAGTAGTGCTTGAAGTCCTCACCGTGGGCGGTGCGTGTCATTTCCGCGAGGTGCATAGGATTGATGATGTGTACCTGCTCACCGCAATCGGTGGCTATTTCGAGGAGACGCTGCTCAATGGCGGCAGCATCGGAGCAAGCCTGTTCCCAGGTCTTGCCGGTAATGGGGAGGGAAATATATATGCGAGTCATTGGTTTTATGCGTTAAGGAAGGCATCAATGCTCCATTTGCGAACGTAGCACTGACATTCCTGCTGTAAGCGTGCCTCTATAAAGACACATAGTTCAGGGAGTGACATTATGTTTGAGTCGTAGCCTCTTGGCGTGACTTCCTCACGATAATAAGCCTTACCATTGCGATAACAACAGGCGTGGGTCAACTCTATATGGAGTCCGCTAAACACCTTCGATGGACCAGTAAGCGAAAGGAATACCCTACGAAGGAGCGAGTAACCTGCACCTATGAAAAGGAAGGTCAGTTCGTTATCGTGTATGCCACGGTAATCTATAGTATAGATAATATGGCGACGCAAGTCACGGATATTTGACGGATTCTTAGGGCGACCAGGTTTCCTTTTCCCTGTAGGGTTGGGAGGTATTATGGGGAGTATGTCATACTTTTCAAGGTTGGGGAGCATTTTTTTCTTTACACGATTAAGACCTTACACGATTAAACGATTAAACGGTTAAACGATTATGCCTGCTGCATGATTTGCCAAGTGGAGTATATTGACTTCTTGCAGTCGAATACAGGAGTGTGAGACTCACCATCTTTATACTCTTTTACAAGTTCGTAGGCTTTGCGTGGATCCTTTGCCGGCACGCACTCGTCGCTGTTAGGTTCTTCAAGCACTTTTGCGGCAAACTCCATAACGACGGAGCGGTGATCGCGGAAGTTCATGTAACGGATGGGGATGTCGATGCCGAGGACGTAGCAGATGTTGCGGAGAATGGCAATGTCGAAGTCGGAGCCCTGTGACCATAGGCAGACGGTTTCTGCGCCTACCGCCTTGCGCACATCCTCAATCCATGTGAAGAAGTCCTGAATGGCACATTTGAGTGAGCGTTTAGGTTGTGAGAGAAGAGCATCCTTAGCCTTCTGACTCTGCTTCTTCCACCACTCCTGTGTCTGGGTGTCGATGGTCAGTCCGGCAACGAAAGAGGATGCGAGGTCGATATTGGAGAAGAACGTGGTATCGGTGTCCTCCGTTTCAAGGAAAGGATACTGGCGGTTGTAGCGATCCCATGCCACTGCACCGATGCTTAATGGCGCAGCGGTAGGACAGAGTGCGGCAGTCTCAAGGTCGAAGGTTATGTCGAGGTGTTTCATTTTTTACACGATTAAACGGTTAAACGGTTAGTCGTTTCCTTCCATTCTTCAAGCAACGCTTTGATACCGATAACCTCAAAAGGCTTCCAGTCTTCATCCTTGAAACGCTTCTGCACGGTAGAGCCAGACATCATGCCGTGCTCTGCCATGAACTTCTGGAAATGCACACACAGTTCCACCTTGCGCAGACAAGAGTAGAACACGCCTGTCTCATCACTCTTGGCGAGAGTGTATAGATAACCCGCATCACCATTCTCAAAAGTCTCATCCTTATACTCCAGCAGACGCTTTGCGACCTCTGGTAATTCTAAATATTTAGACTTGATATAAGTAATGCCAAATATTTCCCACTCTGCAAAGCCTTTTGCGAAAAAACGAAGGTAAGAGCTGCTTTGCGAAAGACCTTTAGAGATCATAAAATCATAAAGGCTCTGCTTTTCGGAAGGCGTGATGTCGTCTTTCCCGAAAATTCCGTTTGGGGTTAGGATTTTTTTCTCGATTTCTTTGGTCATCTTAATAACAATTATTAATTTTGTTGCAAAGGTAATACTAAAAATTTTTATACACAATATTTAGAGTTGTTTAAATATCACTTTTAACATTTATTTATTATTTTAAATATCTCAACTAACTTTAAATACTTCTGCATTATGAACTATCAATTCAACTACAGTTTCTATGATGAGTGGCGAAAAGCCAATCCTGGTATAGTGAGAGCAGACATGCTGAATGCTCTGGAGATACAGTCGGACAATGGTTTGAAATCGTGGCAGGAGAAAGAACGTCCGATGCCAATACTCACAATATTAAAAATCTGCAATTCGTTTCAAATACCACTCTCGAACTTCTTCGTTGACATGGACGATGACCCTAACGGACAGATGCCGATGCCAAAGTACGACACGAACATGCAGTTGGAGCCGGACGGCGGTTACAAGAAGGAGAGGAAACCTGGCAAGGGTGCTGTGATAGATCCAACTGCGAAGGTCTCGCGCACAACCAATATACCTGAGCAATACCTGCAGAGTTCCATAATGGCGAGAAAGAAGATTATGGAGGCTGTTAGGGCAGAATGTGAAGATACTGAGCATACGTCTGGCAGTTCTGACGGCACGGCTACCGTGGTGCAGAACATTGACCTCACGGCACTGCTCGAACTGGAAAGGACACATGCCGAGCAGCGTAAGGAACTGATGGACATAATCAAGAACCAGAGACAGCAGATAGTGGAACTGACTAACAAGCTGCTGAGGGCACAAGATAAGCAGTCTATGCGCGGTTACAACTACGGCATGGTAGCGGAGGATATACAACGGTGACGATAACGATGACGATGCGCTACGCTACGATAACGATGCGCTACGATAACAAAATGAGCCGCCTATCCATCACAGACGGGCGGCTCTTTTACTAACCTTAAATCTAATACTATGAAAAACACTTTACTAACTTAAAACCTAAACTATGAGCTACGGGAATCGCTATTCCTCGTCTTTTTCCTTATCTTGTGTGTTGATATACGCCATCTGACGACGGAAGTATTCTTTTTCGGTGATGATCTCCACATCCTCGATGTCGGGGGAGAGTTCGTAGATGGTCTGCACGTACCAGTTGCCGTTGTAAAGGAACATGGTAGGTGTCTTGCGGAGTGAACGGATCTGTGCCTTTGGTTTGAGTATGGCAAGAAGCGGCATGATAGGCATACACGGCACGGCGAGCATTTCACGGAAGAGGTCTTCGTTGTCGGGAATGTAGATGTCCTCGGTGCCTGGTACAAGTTCCCAGTGTTCGGGAACCTCATGCTTGTTGAATATGAGAGCTGACACGCCGCCGGAGAAACCCATTGTTGACTCCATGTAACCGTCGGCATTGTAGCGGTCGCGGTATTCTTCCGCCAGTTTCTCTGTCTTGGCGGCGGTGGTTATAAACTCTGTAAGGCGAGTGCCTGATGGGGATTCGGAAGTGAATTTGTAATAGTGGTGTTGCATTGTTCTTTTCATTTTGTATATTTCGATAATTCTACTTTGGCATGGCATAGATGACAGGTTCTCCGCATACATCGTTCTTCATTTTGAAGTTATGGTTGGCGAGTTCTTGCAGGTATAATGCGAGTGGATCTCCCAACGGACATACTACTGCCTTGAAATAACTGCGCAGCTGGTAGTCGGTAAAAGTATCACAACCCTCCTGCCATTCTGGGAGGGGCTCGTATTCTTCGAGGAACGCCTGTATCTTTGAGGGGATAACGAAGTCTATCAGTTGTACTTCGTTTTCATTATTTTCTGTTAATTCCTTGTTTTTGCTCATACTCTATTTATTTCGCCAATATTTAACTGTAAGATATACTATCACTACTATTATAATTACGAGAACGGCGCGGAAGGCTCCGTCTATCCACTCCTTTATAATATTATAATATACGCTATCGCTCTGCTTTTCCTCATGGTGTGCAGCACTGTCTGACCTATGTATCTGCGTAATGTGCATAAGCGAATCGTATTTTGCTGCCAGACCATATAGGTGCATCTGCAATGCTATCTCTTCCTTGTACTGGTCAAGAAGGGATTGTGTGTTGGTTGTTGCTTTGCGCTGGCGCGTGGTGGTGCGGTTGGTGGTGGTGGTGGTACGACCGAGGGAGTCGATGGTTTCGGTGATCTGCTCAGTGATGGTCTCGGTCTCGATTTCTTCGGCTTCGGTTGATTCAACAGCGGAACTGTTGAACACGGAGGCGGTTCGTGATGCGCTGGTGTCGTGCTTCGCTACGCTTGCTGTCTGCTCTATGTACTGGGTGATAGAGTCACTTTCTGCGGTGGTGATGTCGCAGACGTTGCGGTGTGTGGTGCATGAGCCGAATACACCGCAGAACAACAGAACAAGTAAAATGCAGATAACATAGGCGATGATAGTGCCACAGCCAGCATTGAAACGCTCTTCGTCGGTTCGATTGTCGTTGGGGTCTGTTGGCATGGGTGACATATATCCGTAGCCCATACCTGAGTTTAGTAGTTGGTACATAAATTCATTTACAAAATTTATATTATTCATTTACAAAAGTACAAAACTCAAAATAAACTTACGGACATAGAGAAAGGGCACCATCTTACCGATACTGGTAAAATGATGCCCTACCCTATCATTTTCGTGGTCACGACAATGGTCTATGACTTAGTAACGTAATAATTGAATGATACATTATGCCCGAATGCCTGTGCAAGCATGGCATTGAACTCGCGACGGTCATCTGCCGTGGACCTTGTAATGATATCCTCAAAGGTGTTGCGCTGAGTCTCGGTCACTTCAACGTATAATTTGCCATTCTCATACTTATGGAGAGCAAGTGACTTGACGTGATCAGCAAAAATGCCGTTATAGGTGGCAAGAAAACGCTGCCATTCTGCTTCCCCTGGCTTCTGCTCCTGCGCAAAGATGTCTTGCTGAATGGGGTGTGGCTTAGGTTGATGTTGCTTTACCCACTGCTCCATAATGTAGAACACGAAAAACTCCGGCTTGCCATTCCACTGATGCGGTTGTTCCACGGCTTTTGGCACGCCATTATAGGCATATTTTTTGAAGTCATTCCAAAGGTCTTCAGGGACATCAGCCACGAACTGACGCAGACGTATTTCGTCGAGTGTTGGATATAGTTCAAGCAACTTATCACAAAGGCGTTGTTCTGAAGAACCTCTATGCAGTTCAAGTTCGCGTGCCACACCCAGTGGAGTGCGCTTGATGTGAAACTTTATCTTCTCAGGATTGCCACGCTTTGCACTGCCACGATACATCGGTTCGTAGCCCTCCTTGCAACCATCAGTGCAAGCAAGCATTATCTCAATCTTGTTTTCGTCACAAAGGCGTTCCATGTCACGGCGTGCCACGTCAAGAACCTGTTTGCGGAACTGCGAGAACTTCTCATATTTCTCCTTGGTTATCTCGCTTGATTTCTCCTTGCGCTCATACATACCGAGGAAGTCCTTCAGCTCGAAGTAATCAATGGCAGGGTGCATCTGCCCACGGCTGACGTATTTCATCAGCAGAAGATAGAGACGAGAGGTGAATGCAGAATTGCAGAACAAAGCGATACGTTCGAGGTGGTTAAAATACCCTTGGTCCATATCAAAGGCATAAGCAGCCACCTCCGTATTGATAGTTACGTCAACATAACCATCCCTACGACTTGAAGCAATCGGCTTACCATCCTCATCTACCTTGTAGGCATAGTCCCCACCCTCTTTCGTAGTATAGCTTTCGGGAATGAAAATCTTGCTGAATATAGGCATGTAGTCCATACCTTTCTTCAGTCCTGTATCCTTATCAAACACAGGTGCATAAACATAGAGTTTTGTCAAAGCGTCAAGCATCTTGCTTACGTCACCATAATGCGAATCGCCCACGTTAAGGTCTTTCATTTCCAGACGCAGCGGTGCAAGACCTCTTGCGAGATCTTCCTTCGCTATGGCTGACTTCGGCTTTTCCTTATCCTTATATCTGCCATCCTCCAGATACTTTGTGAAATGGTCTTGCAACTTACCACTCACCTGGAGCATCACGTCCTGCTGGAAGCGAGTAAAAGAACTGCCATGCGTGGTGTATATCACAGGTGTATTTATCCAGCGATGCTCATCAAGCGCGAGGCGAACCTTCTCGTCATTATTTTCTGTTGCTTTCTTAGCCATAATGTTACGGTCTTGTTTACTTAAACCTACTGTTTTATGTACTGAAACCTACGTTACACTTTACATAAACCTACGTTTTTATTTACTTTACAAGTAATAACTTGTTGATATTCTGATAGTTGTATTACGTTTAATTATAATATAAGTGTAAACTGACTTCTTTATGATTTTATATATATATTATATAAAAGGTTCAGAACTCTGCTTTATTATTATCTTATATTAAGAAACATATTTTGCGTTATATATCAGTAACTTACAAATATATTGGTAAACAAAAACGTAGGTTTTGGTGCATAAAAACGTAAGATTTGGTACATATTTTAGTAGGTATTGGTGCATAAAAACGTAGGTAAAATAATTAGAAAGTCTTTTACCTCATTACTTATCATACTTCTCAACGAACTCCTTTATTGCCTGGGCAATGAGGTCGCCGATGTTGCGCTTGTCGGCTTTGATACCGCTGCGCTCGGACTGTCGCTTGATGCGCTCTAATCTGTCGTAGATGCTGTAAGGTATTTTTGCACCTACGTTTTTAAGGACCTCGTTATAAGGGATTTGATCGTTCAGCACTGGTGCAGATTGTGTCACCACCTGTTGCGGAAGCTGCGCCGCTGGCTGTGCCACGGTCTGCATCTCTTGGTTTACTACGGGGATAGGTTGTGCTACCCCACCCTGCTCTTGATTTTTTTGTTGACTTAATATCTGGTCTGATGCCTGTACTACAGGCGACTCTGCATCAAGGCTGAATTTCTTTCCGAATTTTCCCATATTCTTAAAAGATTAAACGGTTAAACTATTATTCACATGGCATGGTTGCCAGTATTTCCTTCGTAAACTTCTCATAGTCCATACCCACGCGACTGTATGGCGCATAGGCGAAGATATCCTGGTTCATAGCCTGACACTCCACCATCTTGGTGTCTCTGCGCACATAGGATTGGAAGAGATAGTCCTCGTACTTCTCACCGAGGAACGCCTTAAACTCCTTCGTGGCTTTGGTCTGGTCGTTACTCATCACCATCAGCAAACCACGTATTTCGAGATCTTCGTTCAGTTCCTCCTTCGTGATACGTGCCTCTGCAAGAATCTCCGCAAGGCCTTTCGTTGCCAATGCTTCAAGCTGCACAGGGATAACGATACCACTTGCCACGGTCATGGCATTGTGCGTAAGGAGCGACATGGCAGGAGGGCAGTCAATCAGCACATAGTTGAAACACTCCACGATGTTGTAGTCAACAGCCACGCCGGTAGGTGCCACAAACTCATCGTAGAGTTCCGTACCCTGCATTTCGATGATAGGCTTTGAGAGAATCTTAGTCAATGCCTTGCGAGGTGATGGCATCTGATTTAGGAATGGGTCTATGCCTATCAGTCTTTTGCTTGCAGGAGCGAGGTATATGCCCTCGCGAACCTGATACACCGACAAACCACGCTGGTTAATAAGGTCGTCATACACCGTTGGCTTGTCAACCTGCTGTGTCTCGCTCCAGCCGAAGAGGAACGAGGCGCAGGATTGTGGATCAAGGTCGATGATAAGGATGCGCGGTTCGCGGTTTTGTCCGTTGGGTGACTTGCCGAACTTGCCTTTGCCAAAGCGACGAAGACCAGTGGCGAGGTTCTGTACCGTTGTTGTCTTGCCTACCCCACCCTTGTGGTTCACGAAAGCAAGGATTTCTTTTAATCTTTCTTGTGCCATAATTTTGAAGTATTAAAATAGTTTATATTGAAGTTGTATGCAAATTTAATAATTATTATTGATACAAACAAATTTTAAATTTATTAATATGTATATGTAATAATAAATTTAACATTTAATATTTATATATTCATATTAATTAACAATTATACGCATACCTAAACATCTAAACATCTAAATAACTGTATTTATACAAACATGCAATAACATAATAACATAATAATGTAAATATTAAGATATATAAACATAAACACACATAAATATATACTACAATAATAATAAATGTATAGATTGATAACAATATGAATGTAGATACACAAATATTAATTCATATAAATATATATATAGGAAATAATGAAAATATGAAAATATGATTTCATGAAAATATGAAATGGTGGTTTGGGAGATAAAAGAGCCCCACCATTCTCGGCGGGGCTATGGAGTTGTTTGTTGTTTACTTATATCTGGTATTTATAGCTTTCTTCCCATGTATCATTGATGGTAAAGGAAAATGCGTCTGTTCTGTTGAAGTAATCACCTTCGATGGTTGTTGTTCTGTTGCGAAGCAGAGGAACATCGTCAAGAGTAAAACTGCTTATTGTGGTGCCGTTGCTACGCAGTGTATTGACACTTACGCTTGATTGCCATTCATCAACTGGAGCAAGGGTATAAACAAGCACAGACTGATTGCTCTTGCCACGAATTGAACTCAGTGATACTTCAAAATGGTGATCTTGCCGTTTTGTCATAACATAGGTCTGGAAATTGAGTGCATCGTAACTGTCGGCTATCTCAACTGTAAGTTTGTCGGCATCAGACGGAACCTCGTCGCTCATGAGCATATTGAGACGTGCGACAGCACGGTCAAGCGTTACCACTCTGCTTGTTGCAGATGTTGCGCTTGCTGTCATTGTCAGTGTACCAGTAAAGGTGTCACTTGTCTTTGCAGATGTCAATAGTGTAGGATAGGTGGTGCCAACTATTGCTTGTGCTGTGCCATCAGTTAGAGCGAATGCAGTACCATCAGCTTTCAAAACCTGTGGATTGGTACTGCGTGTTGCAACAAAGCGCAGTGTGTGGTCGCCATACGTTAAAATAAGAGTAGGTTCTGCAAAGTCGGGCTGCGTGCTTACCTGATGAAGAATCTGTACTGGAATACCATTTACATAATCTATAATATAGAGGTCTGTCAAGTTGCGCTCGTCAGCAACGAGAGCCGCGCGAGTGGTTGACTCAACACTCACATTGGTTCCTTTTAATTTGAATGTAACTTTCTTTGTATTTTTTGTAGTTACAGTTGGTTCTTCATTGTTATTCATATTGTCAGTCAAGTCAACTGTTTCACATGAAGTGAATGCAATGGTTGCAGCCATGGCTGCGAGAATAAGGTTTGTTTTCATAGTGGAAAATGTTTGAATTAATAAAATTAAGTCTGTTAGACGGTTAGTCGGTTAGGATAGGGGAATCATACTCGTCCTGGAAGGTACTGTGATTTCTTTCTTTTCCATAACGTAGTAATTTTATATTTTTTTTATTAAGTCTATCTCCTTGCGATGCTTCTGCAGGTTGAGAGGGTAGGCGCGTTCCTTTTCCATTTCGGGGTAGAGTGCGTTGTAGAGGTCGGTGTAGGCATCGCTCTTGCCAGCGTAGAACATCATCATGGCTATGTGGTGCTCACGCTTCTCCTGCTGTTCCTTCGTCAGTTCGTTGTGGGCAGTGCTGACGGCAGTGTAGTGGTCAATATTCTGCTGGAGGTATTCTTTGGTTAATTCGGGCTTTTCCATAACGTAGTAATTTTAGAATGTTATCGTAACGTAGTGTATGCTGGGAGCTTCGTCCATAGCGTCCTCCCCTGTTTCTATGCTCTTATCGGGAAAAATCTCTCGTAAAAGATTGAGCAATTCTTCACGGGGTGGGAAGGATGTTATGGCCTCGTATATCACCACCTCGCAAGGACTGGTGTGGATATTCAGGAACCCATCGTCATCGTATGGGGGAAAGCCCAGATATTCGTTATTGAGGTTAAATGTTCCGTCATCATTCTTCTCATGATATTTCACTGCATACTCACCGTTGTAATATACGGTGTTGAGCAATTTGAGTACGTCTTGTTTTGTCAGCATGATTTGTGATTTTAGGAGTTTATTATAACATGAGTCTATTGGCAGTACCTCTATACATCTACGGTTATCTGTGCGATGTATTTGCCATCCTGCGCCTTGCCCATAACGAAACGGCATTGCGACAGCACATCCATACCGAGAAGCATGTCTTCGGCAGGGAGTGGCAAGCCTACCACTACTTGCTCCCTGATGAAGCACTGACGGCTAAATACGAGGTCCACTCTGTAGAGAGGGTAGGGCACAGCTGCTCCGTCCTTATCGTTGACAGGGAGTGTACCGATGGGGTGCAGTCCTAACGCCTGTGCATGTCGTAGGGCTATTGCCGTGTGCGATGTGCCAGTGTCAACGATGGAGGTAAGGCGCAGTGCCTTATGCTCACACGAATTGACAACAGTCCAGGGGATAGAAATCTCCCTCAATGGTTTCTCCTGCATCAATGATAGTAAAGTGTACGTCATTTTTTACGAGTTCTTGATTAGCGACCTTCACGCGACCTATGCGTGCGGTCTCTGGGTTAGTGATGTTCTGCATACTCTGTAACATATTAAGTTAATGATGATGCAAAGGTAATGCTTTTATTATGAATAATGCTCTAATTTTAGAAGTTTATTGTAATGTATTAATGCCCTCAGACGGGCGACAAACTGATTTAAGGCTGATTAACGGATTTTGTTTTACTGATTGAGAAAGATATATCTCCGTCTTAAATCCGTAAATCCGTTTGTCAAGCGTCAGCAATATAGCCCTCAGACGGGCGACAAACTGATTTAAGGCTGATTAACGGATTTTGTTTTACTGATGTTGCTCTCTATTGAGCTTATGATAATTTAATATGCGTTCAGTCTTGAGTGACCCCTCGCCAAAGTTAAACAGGAATCCGAGAGGACAATCCGTAGCGCGAAGATAATTGATAACTTGCTTCTTGTGAACGTCTGCCAACTCTTTGATAGCCTTCAACTCAACAATGATATTGCCGTAACAAACGAAGTCGGCATAGTATTCGTGGTCTATTGTAACACCTTTATATTGGATGGTGATGTGTTTCTCACGCTCGTAAGGTATGCCCATGCGCTGAAACTCTATCTCAAGAGCATCCTGGTAAACCTTTTCAAGGAAACCACAACCGAGTTCCTTGTGAACTTCAAGGGCGGCACCACGTATCGCCCATGATTCTTTTTCGTATAACAATCTTGCCATAATAATTCTTATAAAGTATAATCCGTAAATCCGTTCTAAATCCGTTTGTCGCCCGTCTGAGGGCTTCTACTTAAACGCTCCAGCCAGCAACGGCAGGAAGAACACAGCGGCTCCGAGTCCGGCGAAGCACAGGACGATGAAGGCTACTACTGCGAGGGTGGCGAAGACGTAGGCTACAGGAGAGACCCTCTCCCCAGCCCTCCCCCGTGATGGGGAGGGAGTAGATACTGTTGCGGTTGCTACCCTTGCGCGTGGCTCGCCTACCATGCGGTAGTGGCGTTTTGGTTCACGTCTTGGCTGCGCTCTGTATTGTGGTATGACAGGGGCGCAGATAGGTTCTGGGGTAGGCACTACTGGCTTAACCTCTGGGGCAACGTAAGGGATTGGCTCGCTGTCGTTGATGTCTTCTTCTTCTTCTGTCAACGAAACACACGAACCACACGAAAGATTTTCTGCGCTTTCTGCGCTTTTCGTTGATTCTTCTTCAACCACGGAACACACGGAAGGAACGGAATTTTCTTTTTCTTCTGTCAATGAAACACACGAACCACACGAAAGATTTTCTGCGCTTTCTGCGCTTTTCGTTGACTCTCCATCTGTGTCAATCTGTGTCATCTGTGGGACAATGCCATCAATGTGCGGTGTTACATCCCCGTGAAGGCTTACCTGCACCTTACAACCTGGCTTGAGGTTCTTCGCCATGAAGGTCTGCTCGCTGCCGCAGTTGGCGTTGCTGCACTCTATGCCGTTGAGCACTACCATGTCGTAGTCGGCGATGTATGTCACCTTGCCGGTCTTTTCGCCTATGGTGGTGTGGTAGCCTCGGTAGGTGGTCACTGCCTTATGCACCGGACGGAACTTGAAGGCGGCGTTGTACTTGGCATCGTGATCCGTTGTGCCTATCTGGTCATAAACACTGTAGTCGTTGAACTTGAACACGAGTCCGTCGGTAGGGAAGGGGAGGGTGTCGCGCTTGCTCTCAGCATCGCAAACGATGTCCTCGATGGCATCCTCCATGCTATCGTATGCAAGGTGCTCATCTTTCCAACCGAGATTAAACTGACCAACCCAACCAGACGTAAGGAAACCGATATTCTGCAACTGAACCATTGAATACTTGTGATTAAGATAATCACCACCTATAACACGGAAAGGATGAAACTCCAACAGCTTGCACTCCTGAGCCACTGCCACCTTCTTATTCATGAACGATGAGCATGTTGTGCGGTGTGCTTTCTTCTTGCCTGTATAGGCATCGAAATTGGCGTTGTTGATGATTACCTCGCCACGAACTTCTACGCGGTCAATGTCGTGCCATGCCGTAACGATTTGTGGCACTCCCTGAACGTGCTTGACGTGGTCCATACAGTCGCTCGCCATGAGCTCCTTGCCGTGTCCGTAGGTCGCTTCTGCCAAACGTCCGTTGAGATACACCAGAGCCACGGTGTCGCCGTCAAACTTCCATTCTACGTCAATCACAGCGTTAGAGAGGTTGCAAGCCTTCTGCTGGGTGCGGAGGTATTTTACCATGCTTTTGGCATCGTGGATCTTCTTCATTGAGAGGCAAGCCGTGCGACGTGCCACCTGACGTTTGCCGTTGCCGTTCTCACTATAGCAAGTCTGCGTAGGAGAGTCCGCAAGGGTCTCGTCTGGGTGTGCGGTCTCATAGTCCTGAATGGCGAAGTAGAGTGCATCGTACTGCTCATCGCTGATGGTTGGTGCGTTGAGAGTGAAATAACGGTAGTCGTGCAGCTTTGCCTCGTTTACTGCTGCGGTGTATTCTGAGTGATTAGTGATTGTTGTCATAACGTGTAATGAAGTATTAAAAATGTTTGTTTGAAATGTTTTTGTTTGATGAATTATAATGAGCGAAGATATTTCTGTACTTCCTCGTATAAGATTTCGTAATCGGTAGGATCGTCTGCCAATATATCTGAAGCAAAATCATAGATGCTGGTGCTATTGCCATCAATCCGCAACTCAACATCATCGGTATCTTCATCTACATACATGATGTCAAACTCATGGTCAGGAAATGCAGCCCTTATGCGTTCTATGTTTGTCATATTGCTTAATTTTAGAAGTGATTTATAACAAGACGAACAAATAGTTTTCCCATTGATATTCGTCGCACTGCTCTGTAATCTTATATTCAGGGAACCACTTATAGAAAATATCCGCATTACAAAAGTCCCATTCTTCCAGAAGGTCGAAATAATTGTCATCGTCCAGAGACTCGGTAAAGTCAAGGGCTTCGCACACCTCCTTTTGATTTTCAAAGATGAAACGACGTTTAACGTCCGCGAAGTAATCATCTATGTCGTAACAAATCTCTTCTGCCACAGTTCTCCAGTGCAAACCGCAACCGCTGATGTATGTGGCTTCGCTGTTGCCGGAATATGCAGAAAGGACTTCAATGTCGGTGTGGCACATGTCGCCGATGGTCTTGCCCACCACCTCATGCAGCTCGCCCGAATCATCGTAAGGGCAACCGTTCTTGTGCCACTCGCGGTAAGGCTTCGGCTTATACTCTGCAATGCCCTTGCTAATGATGTCAGCCACACGCTGCTTGCCGTTGTCAGCGTTGACGTACTGAGTGAAATGCTGATATATATCTGCCATAATGCTCTGATTTTAGAATTGAATTATAAAGTAAATTAGTCTATGCCATAAGCCTTTTTGATGCGGTCTATATCCTCCTCGGAGTATTCCGTGCGCTCGGCTTTTATCTCCTGCATCACCTGCTCGATGTTAGGCATTCCGTCAATGCTTACCACCTTGCAAGAGAAATACTCGTATATTGGGGACTTGTCGTAGCGGTTTAACTTAGCCAAAAGAGGATAATGGGTATCTTTCACTGCGAGAAGAGCGTGATAGCGTTCAAGAGCAATCGCCTTAGCCTTGCTTGCTCCATCTGCCTTGACACCAAAGCTCAAATATGATCCATAGGAATAGTAAGCCTGAACATAGTTGAATTGCATTTTTTCGCTTGGCTCATAACCCACCCCGATACGTGATGTATCTTTAGTGTTGATATTTACATAATACCAACGAACTTCAGCAGGTTCTGGCACTTCCTTGTTGGCTTCGTAGGTTTCTATCCTTCGTTCTGGATTCCTGTCTGCGTATTCCTCTGCCAATGCCTTGTCGGTAAATACTGCATCAATATGGTAATCGCTATATTCGCCCGATGTTATTACATATATTTTCATAATGCTCTGATTTTAGAAGTGAATTATAACGTATAATCTTACGAACCAAGTTCTATCTTTGCCAGACCGTTGCCGATGGTGCGGATATGCTCTATAACGTAGTCGTTGATGCCGTGAATGAAGTTCTTGCTGTCCTCCTCCGAAGCATTCTCGATAAGCGATTTGAGAGCCTTCTGCGACTGTTTGATAAGACCGTGAAGCGTTGTTGCTGGCTTGTCGAAGTATGCTCGCTGATAGTTCTCAAACGGATATTCTATGCCCACTGCGTGAACAGGAACGACAAGCGGACAGTCCTCAATGTCCTTCTTCGTGAACTTCTGCGAGAAACTGATGCAAGGCACGTTCCACTCCTGAATCTTGTCGCCATAGAAGTCAAGCTGCTTGCCGTCCTCACCATCGCCTGCCATGCTGCCGCAAATCTCCATATCCTCACAATCCCACTCAAAGGTATAAGGACCAGTGATGCCGTTGCATACAACCGTTGTCTGTACGCACTGCATAAGGAGTCCGTCGCCATACTCTACCGGCTCAAGGCTGTCATCGTCCAGATTGATAGACAGTACACGCGCATTGCTATCATCGTAACACTTCATCAAGTAATGTTCCATGAACTTCTTGATCATCTGTAATGGGAGGTTTTCTATTGTCTTCATAATTGCTCTATAAATCTAAATTCGGTGAATAATCTATTTCGTTGTAATGTTGATCTCTGCCCCTAACGCCGTGGCAATCTTGTTCAGGATGTCAAGCCCTGCGGAGTATTTGCCCGCCTCGATGTTGGAGAGGTTGGCACGGGTGATACCTGCCTGTTGTGCAAGGTCCTCTTGCGAGAGGTGCTGTGCCGTGCGCAGCTCACGGATGCGGAGTCCTATGCGGAGGCGGACGTTTTCGGGCACAGGCATCGCTACGCTGTAATGCTCACGGCTGAGCCAGTCGCCAAGTTCCTGCATCGCACGGGCAAGCCCCATGAAGTCGCTTGCGTCGGCATCCTCCAGGAGTGTGGTCTGCTGAGTCTCGTTGAACTTGTGTTCCTCGAACTTCACCACAATGCCTTTCTCCTTGTCGGTAGCCACCCAGAAACCCTCGTCCTGGGATGGCTGAAGAATGAATCTTTCTGTCATAATGCGTTAATCGTTGTTGATAGGGAAATACTTGTCTGCCAGTCGGCAAATCACCTCACAGAAACGCTCGTTGCCCTTAATCTCCACGCTGCGCCACTTGTTGTAATCCTTGTGCTGATACACTGGCGAAGCGAAGTAGAGGTGTGTCATGCCCATGATAGGACGCTTAGTGTAACCGTCCAAGCCACGGGCGATATTCTCACGCAGGCACTCAATGGCAATGTGCTTCTCGTTCTGCTTCTGGAAAGCGATAGCCTTGCGAGTTTCCTCCCATGCCTCACGCTGCTTCACAGGGTAGGCGAGACGGTAGGCTGCATCATACACACGGTTGGTTGGTGCAAACTGCTGAATGAAACGATACACGCCGGACTTCTCCACCTTACCGCCATAGATCTTATGATACAAGCGGAAAATCTCTGTTGTGTCCATACTGCGAAGCACCTTGACTATGTACTTCTTAGTGATGTTCTTGCCGTTGTAGGTCTTCATCGTTTAACTGCTGAATTACTGTTGCCACCAGTCGGCTACTGCCGAAGTTGAATGTTATTATAATATATAAAATGTATCTCTTACTAAATCTGAGGACAACGTTGGCCTTGTGCCAATCCTCGCGCTTGTAAAATAGGGTAAGTGGCGTTAGCCGTGCCCGTTTCAATTTTACAAGTGCAAAGTTACAAAAAATATTTCAATGTACCAAATAAAATACAATAAATTTATCAAATAAAGTACATTTTCTTTGTTTTTGCCCTTGTTTTGCCTGTTTTCTTCTTGTTTTCCCACTGATTTCACTGATTTACACGGATTTTCTTTTCTGTGAATATCTGTGCTATCTGTGGGAGAAAAAAGAAAGGCTGACTACCTTCACAGGCGGTCAGCCTGAACAAACAAATACTTTTTACCGCTTTCGCGGAAGATTATGATTTTCGTTGATCCCACCAGCGGAGTCGAACCGCTGCAAAGGTCTTGCCGGACGTGGGTTTTCTCTTTAACGTGAATTATCGTGAATTAACCGCGAATTATCGTAAATTATTAGGCTGCTTCCTGCTCTGCCTTCTTGCGCAATCTCTTGAGCACTGGCAGAAGTGGGCGGCGGTCGTTGCCACGATGGTAATCCCAATCCCTCATATACCATTTGCCGTTATCCCAGATATAAGCATAACACTCGTATAGTCCTGGGTCGCTGTTGCGTTGCTCTGCCTTGTAAGGGTTATCGCCCCATTCCTTGTTATCGCGGAATGCGTTGTAATACTCCTCATATAGTCCGCAGATGTTACCGCCCGCCATAAGGTTTAGAACGCTGTCCAAGTCCTTGAAATGCGCCTGTAACATTTCGCCCAATCCTTCGGGGTAGCCGTCCGAATGGTTGTAGATACTCAGCCACTCGTTGCAGATAGTCAGCGGTTCGCGCTCCTGCTCTTCATGAGCTACGCCCTGCCACTCGTTGTTAATGCGTTCGCCATGTCCTACAATGGTAGGGAGTTTCTTTGCATCGAAGTTAATAACTGTGCCGATCAATTCGGCTGGAACTCTTACTATAATGTTTGCTCTTGTTGCCATATTCTGTCAATTTTTTAGGGTTGTATAATGTGGGGAATGTTGGTATCTACTCCCTTCCCCTATCTAACGGGGAAGGGTAGGAGATAGGGTCTATTTATGCGGAAAGACCTCTATGTGGGTGATGTGGTCGCAGTCTATGTAACTGTTGCAACCTGCGGAGAGGATGCTCACGGCCTCGGTGTCGGTGTTGTAGCCTATGATGTCGGGGGAATCGTTGCCCTCGTAGGTGTAGAAGTCAAAGCTGACTGCGTGGCCTGATGTGGTGAAGATGTTGCCGTGACTCTCGTTCTCCTGAGCTGCGTCTAATACGGTGCGGACTGATGTAAGTTTCATATTTTCGGTGATGTTTTTTTGAGGTTATAAATAGGGGTTAATTGTGTAGCGACTTCAGGCAATGCCATATAATGTCGCGGGGTACGCTGTCGAGGTTGTAATACCAGTCGGGACACTCGTCGTAACGCTTGGCGGTGAAGACGTGGCGGATGTCTGCCCACGTCACGCCCTGGGGTATCTGGTCGCGCTGTGGCTCCGTAGGGTCGCAGCGGTCGAACCACTGGCGGACGCTCTCGCCCCATGCTCTCGGGGCTTCGTAGCGGTCAAAAAGGAAGGTAAAGTATTTCTTTCGGCACATAATGCGGTGATGTTTTGAAGGGTTTATAATATATATATAAAGGTATATTCAGAGCAAGGGCGAAGGGCTCAATTTTTCGCCCTTGCTATAAATGGGGGTTAAATCTCGACGTGCTGCTGCTCCTTGATATTCTTCATCCAGAGGTCGCAGAAGTCCACGAGGTCGGCGCACTGCTTACGGCGCACGCCTGTAAGGTCGTAACGGTCGTTGAACTTAATGGCTTGGTGATATACGCCGGCATAGTCGTTTTGATACTCCACAGGCACGGCAAAGTTATCTTGCGGCATTCCTACGGCTGACTCATGCCAAAGGAAAGTCATGTCGGGATCTTTCATCATGTCGCCGTTTTGCTCGCCATAGTGAGCGAGTGACACGAAACGAATGTGCCAGAGCTTAGAAGTATATTCGCCTAATATCTCAACATGAAGCGGCATAAATACGCCGTCGGTGTTGTCGATGGTCTTGTTACCGCCTTCTGCTACTGCCTGGCGTGCTACTGCTTGGAATACTGCGAAGGCTTCAGGGTTCAGCACTTCGACGTTGCTTTCTGGGTTGTTGAAAAGTTTTGCCATGATTCTATATTGATTTTATAACGTGAATTATCGTGAATTACTCGCGAATTATCGTAAATTCTTAATTTGTGCGATGTTCTATAAATAGGATTTGAAGTTTAGGAGCAAGGGCGAAACGCTCAATTTTTCGCCCTTGCTATAAATAGGGGCTTTTATGCGGCTTTCTGATACTTATCAAACCACGTGCGGAGTTCGCACGCCTTTATATAATTAGCGGGTGCGCCGTTGTCGTGCTGATATGCTGCCACTATTGCCACAACCTCACACGCCAACGCCTCGGCGGTCTCTTCTGGTCGTGCTCGCTCTATCTGATAGGCTCCAGCCTTTCGGAAATAGTCGGGCTTTTCCTGCCACTGCTCGGCAAGTAGTGCCAGCAGTTCCGCACGCTTTGCACCGTCTGCGCCCTCTGTGCCTTTGCTTTGGATCTCGTTGATTACATCGCGCACGCTGTCCGGAATGCCCTCGAATGGGTCGGGCGTGATTTCCTCGGCATCGTGTAACGTGTCATCCGTTGGAGCCTTGCCGCCCCCATTTGGGGCGGTTGGCTCGGTTGGCTCTGTTGGCTCGTTTTCGTCGGTCTGGGTCAGCTCTGCGAGTCGGTCGGACATCTTGCGGAGCTGCTCGCCCATGGTGGCAAGTTGTGCCGTTAGTGTGGCGATACCCTCGCGGAGTGTCTGCACCTCCTTAGCCCTTGCCGCCTTGCGTGCCTTGGCTTCGTTGGCTGCCTCGGCTTCCTTGCGTGTGCGGTCGGTCTCTTCCTGTTGTGCCTTGGCCACGTCTGCCAACATCTGGCAAAGGTCAACAAAAGCCAGTGCAACACGTGCCACGGCTTCGGCGCGCTCTTGTTCCTTGCGCTCGTTCTCTTCCTTTAGTTTGCGGAGTGCGTCGATATCTTCCGCGCTCATGGTTGGGACCTCCTCGGCGGTCTCCGGTTCGCTGATTTCCTCGGCATCGTGTAATGTGGTGAAGGTCTGCCACCATTCGGCGAAGTGGTCGCCGTCTTCTGTGTAGTGTGTGCGGTTGTCTGATATATTATACAAGGTTTCGCCCTCTTTGGTTATCTCTTCGCCGAAACACTCAACACACGCGCAACGGTTTAGAGGCCTGCCCACTTTATCCCAGAGGTGCAAAACATCGGGATCGCCTGCCAAAATCTCCACGGTGTCCCCGTCTTTCAAAATGCAATTAGCAGACCATTCGACAGCCCCGAAATATTTTGCCACCGCCACCAATCGCACACGCTCCGAGCGCGTCAGGGTTTCGCCCTTTTCGGCGGTCTCGGTCTCGCTCTGTGGCTCGTTGTCGGTGGTGTCGGTGGCGGTGTTCCAACTGTTCACCATTTCCACCGCTTCGGCTATCTTGTCGGCCTTAATCGTCCAACACTGCCCGAGACGATACCAACGCGCCCCCAGTGCTTTTATTTCTGCCTTGTGTGCGTATGTGTTGCCGGTAAGCTCTGCGCCCTTGTCCGATGCTGTGAGGGTCACGCCGTCACCCTCTGCCAGTGTCTCACCCTTTGCCACGGTCTGAGCCTTTGCCGATGCTGTGGCGGTCTTCTTCTCTGCCTTTGGCTCGCTCTGTGCCTCTTCCCATGCCTTGCGCTGTGCCTCTACGCTCTCGCGGTCAGCTTTCAAGCCCTCCACGATTTCAGGCGATACGGCGATAATCTCGCCCGTTGCCTTTATCTCAATGCCTACCGCCTTATAACGTGCGACTCTCTTTGCATCGTTGGCGTAAGATGATGAATAAAAAGAATACCAATGCGGATCGTTGTCGTAATTGGAAACATTACCGAAGAATAAACCGCAATCCGGCATAAAGTCTATAAGGCGGTAAACGTCCAATATCTCGCGGTTGTCTGCGTACCACTTGCCGCCCTTCTGGGTCTTGCTTCCGAGAGCGTGCGCCCCCATAGCCTTTTTAACTGCCTTATATGTGGCGTTATGCTTTGGCGTGAACTTTTGCGCGTCCTGTTGTTTGTCTGCCTTGATAGTTGGCAGATTCTCACAAATTACGTTCAGGAGCTCACGCTCTGATATTTCGTGCATGTAACAAGCCATGCAACGGCGGCGGATGCTGTCGCGGCTCTCTTCGTCAGTGATTCCGCACGCCTCGTATAATGCGTTATATTGTAATGTCGTAGCGTCTATTTCTCCGCGCTCGTTAAGCGTGAAAATGCCCTTTATTGCTTCGCTGATGCGCTGGCGTACCTCCTTACTTATTGAGCGGTCAAGCGATATTTTTCCGCTTCTGCCGTTGTATTTCTTCGCAAAGTCTGTAAACATTGCGTATTCATAGCCGGCGCAGTCGGTCATGCCGTCGAATGTGTCCCAACCGCTAACGAATAAATTTAGGTCGGTAGCCTTGCGGAGTTCCTCAGCCGTTGGACCGTCAGCCCATGAGATGCACCAACCGCCCCCCCAATGGCTATTATATGAAGCGGTAAATTTAACGCCTGGGAACGCTTCGCGAACCATTGCCAAAATATTGGCACGTGCCACGTTGTGACGCTTGCGGGTGGTCTCTTTTGCCGCCTGTCGGTTTGCCTCTCTCTCTGCCTCTGTCTGCTCAAAATATGGCTTAGTGTCTTTGTGCTCTGCTGGGATCTCCTTCATGAGCTTTTCCCACTTGGCACAACGGCGGAGATATTCGGGGCGGTGCTTTGCCTTTTCTGCTTCCTCGGCTGCCTTGCGCTCAGCCTCACGGCGTGCCCATTCCTTGCGGGCTTCCTCTGCCTCGCGCTCTGCCTGTTGGCGTTCCTTGATGCTCTCAAAGTTTTTGCAAATACTTTCGTACTCGCTTAACATGGCTTTGAACTCTGTGTCGTTGCCCTGGTTGCGGTCTGGGTGCAGCTTGATACTGAGGGCGCGAAACTCCTTTTTTAACTCTTCGGCGGTGGTGATATTCTTAAAGTATTTCATAATCTTGTAATTTATTTGTTTGTTTGTAATGGGTGGGGGCGGTGATTTCCGCCCCCTGTCATAATGCGGAAGTATTGAAAATGTTTTGGTTAGTCCTCGAAGCGGTCGCCGTTGGCGTGGTAGTGTGTGCCATGGTTGCGGACATACTGCGCAAGCTCTCGGAGGGCTGCCCCTGTTGGCTCGTCGCTGTTCTTCGTTGCGTCAATTAGTGGCATGTAGTCAACTAATGCGGTGTAATAGTCACCACGGCGGGCGGTTGCGAACTGTACGGAATAGATGCCGTAAGACTTGAAAGTAAATGTAAATTGGTGGATTGTATAACGTGCCATAATGCGGAAGTATTAAAGGGGTTGAATTATGAATTATGAATTATGAATTATGAATTAAACGAGGTGATCCCAATCAATAGAGAGAAGGAGGGCGCAAGCGCACACGGCGAACGCTACGCCGATATACTGCCAGCCGGTGAGGGTCACACGCTCGGACTCGTCACCGTCTGCGAATGTGTGGGAGCTTCTGAGCCACTTTGCGACGCTGTGAGCGAGTCGGCAAGCGATGCGGAGGGCGTGGGCGGTCTGCTGGATTAGATACAAGCCAACGAGGGCGAGGGAGCCACAAAGGGCGGTAATAACTGCGGACGCTGTGAGCGTTGGCGCGGCGGTGTAAGTCTTCATAACTGCGGAAGTATTAAAGGGTTTGTAAATTGGTGGATTTTCTGTAATGCTATAAAGGGGCTATAATAAGGGGGGGGCAGGGTGCGCCCCCTTTTGAGTTATGCAGCCTTTGAAATGTTGATGTATTCGCCAGTTGTCAAAGGTACGTTAATTTCTGCCGTGGGGTCTTCTTTGCCTACAGTGTAGGACCAACGCCCCGCAAAGTCAGTATAAAAGCCGTCTGCAACGTTTAGCCCTAATTCTGCAAAGTAGCTTATAACGTCCGTTTCGTTGCAGTCCTGAAACGTGCCCGCCTTGCGTGGATCGTCTGCCGTTGGTGCCACCGTCTCAACGTCTGCCGTTGGTGCGTCCGTTGTAGGGTCTGCCGTCTGAAGTTGTGGGAGTGCCTTCTCCATGATGCGTGCCGCCTTCTTCTCGTCTATTTCTCCACGGCAAACGTAAAGCATAAGTACAACGCCCTCACCAAATGAAGGGTTAACAACGAAGTATTGCGCCCCTACCTTCTGCACGTTGATACCCTTTTCTCGTGCCATTTCTGCATGATCCTTTAACGAGTTGTAAGCAATAGCAAAACGACTCCAACGGCGCACTAACTTTGTCTTTATTGTGCCGTCTGCCTTGCGCAATACCTTATACATGCGTATTGGTGCGACTGTCTCCAGGTCTTCAACGTCTGCCGTCTCGACTGCCTTTGGCTCGTCCTTTGGCTCGTTTGGAGTTGTAGGGGAGTCGTTACCCCCTACAACTTCGTAAGTCTCTATTGTGTAAAGCTCGTTACCGTTACGCACGCACTGGATTGAGTTTTCTACGTAAGCCACATTAACGCCTGACTGTTCGCAATAGTCTTTGAACATAAAGGACAACTCAAAACGTACCGTAACATGTCCGTATTGCTGTAACGCCATGAAGTAAGAAACAACGGCGTTTGTATCGTCTGCCATGCGCTCGATGAACTCCTCACAAAGGGCGTCAAGGTCTGCAAACTTGTTGAAGGCGTAGCGAGTGCCTACAACGTCCACGAAGTAATAACGGCCGTTTACCTTCTCCACGCGCTTAAACTCGCGAGAATTGCCGGCAAAAGGAAACTCTTTAACTACTGCACCGTGCAACTGAATGTTGAGGGCGTTGTCTTCGTTTGCGTTGATCATTCGCTTGAGGTCTGCGATGTTGTTGTTTCTTGTCTTCATAATCTTGTTGTTTTGTTTGTTAAATTTGGATTGTTTGTTATTTGGTGGGGTAACTCGTACCCCGTTGCGGGTATAATCTCCGCTAATCCCATTTCGTTTCTTTCCGTTAGCCTGAGGGTGCTAGTCCTTCAATTAGGTGTGACAACCTACGTTTCCGAGTTTTTTCCTCGAAGGGGTTTTATGATGCTTTCCCCTTAAAAGCTCGATGCAAAGGTAATCATTTATATTATTATACGCAAATAATAGCACTACTTTGTTAATAGATATTAAGTATTTTAATATACTATTTAAGTTATTTTAATAAAACAACAACACTATTTTAATACTTATTAAGACTTTTTCGGAGCGTGAAACATTGGGCGGATTTGGGGCGGTTTCGGGGGAAGTCGGAGGC
>JAZUGJ010000132.1:0-16503 GCA_045641145.1 Paludibacteraceae bacterium | reverse complement strand
CAAAACGTGAAAATGTTCACAAAATACCCCGTAAAAGTACATGATTTACCCGTCACCGTGCGCGTATAATTATGAACAAATTGTAAATTTACAAAAATGTATTGGGGCAAATTGACTCTTTCGCGCGCGTATATAATGAAGCGAAAAAATTTTTGCGATTTTTGAAAGTTTTTTCAAAAAAGGGCTTGACAAGCGGGGCGGCCTGTGATATAATATATAGTGTCAGGGGCGACAAGCCAAACGACGGACACGCGAACATTAGCACGCACAGCCCGTGAAAATCTGATTGCAAAATCATTCATATAATATGAAAAACAGATGTGCAAAAAGATTTTCACAGAATTTGACGAAAAACCTATTGACAAATTCCCGAACCTATGTTATAATAGGTAGTGTTAGCAAGAGAGTTTTGGATACACTCTAAAAGTACGGTTCATTGACAATTTAATATAATTCCTTTCATAGTTAAAAGTATCTCTGATGAGTCTTTGAAAATTAAGACGAAACGGGATTGACGGGTGTTTTCTGTATCTTTGCACCCGCCGTCAGATACAAAAACTTTTGAAAAAAGAGAGGAAAAAACTATGAAATTTGAATTTACTGTTGACAAGCGTTTTACATGTGTTTCCTTGTGGGAGCGTCGCAAAGAGGTAATAAAAGAATTTGACGAGCGATACACACCGTCGGATTTATTAAATCTTTATTCGGACGCATTTGGTCAATTGCCGACTATTACGCCTATTACGGCGAAAGTGGAAATTTTCGGCGATTGTGACACTGTTCATTACCGCATTGAAATTTTGGGCGAATATATTTCAACCATTCTCTACAGCGTTAAGTTTTATATGGATGATGACGAAATAGCGATGCCCGATATGTTGCATGATTGCAAAAAGTTTGTTGCACAGAATGATTGAATGCT
This sequence comes from Paludibacteraceae bacterium, assembly GCA_045641145.1. GTDB lineage: Bacteria > Bacteroidota > Bacteroidia > Bacteroidales > Paludibacteraceae > Colicola. The sequence continues at coordinate 15,581 of JAZUGJ010000132.1, read as the reverse complement.
TCATACGAAGCATTCTTGCGGCTAATCCGTCAGATATAAACGAAAGAGAGGAAAAAACAATGACTAAAAAACAACAAAGAATGCTAAACGCCTATTATTGCTCAACAGCAATCTATTTGCGTGATGTCTATAAATCGTGGTCGGCGGAAAAAGAGCGGGCATATCGTGCTTGTTTGGATAAGGCTATACGGCTACACGCTATAGATTATCGGATTTGCTCGGCAAATTCACAAGCCTTTACATTTGCGTTTGAATATATTGACGAGCAAGGTAGGCATTCTCTTGATGTTGAAACAGCGTGGTCAAGTTACAAGTTTTGCATTGATTAAATGCAAAACCGTCAGATACAAACGAAAGAGAGGAAAAACAATGGAATACTTGAAACTGCAAAAAGATTTGCATACAATTGTAAAACGCCCGAGCGGGCGTATTAAGCGTGTAGTTTTGTTTCAAGATGAGTTAATCACTCGAAAAGAATTGTCACGTTTATTTTGCAAGTCCGCCGAAACAACAGCAGAAAACTCTGTTGATTTGCTGATTGAACACTGGGTCGCAAGCAGAACAGCCAAGCGCATTGATATTCCGCGCAAAGACACGTACAAATCTTTTGGCGTTCGCTATGCGTCAATGTGCGCGTGTGATAAGTACACAGGCAAGGGCGTTGATGTTACCACATTCCGCTATTGAATGTTTCACGTGAAACATTCTTTGCGGCTAATCCGTTAGATACAATTATATGGAGGATTAACAATGAAAAAGGTTAAAACAGAATTGGAAAAACTTCAAGAGGAAATTGATAAATGTAATAAAGGCAGAGGGTGTATTTACCATTGTTCTTTGTGCAAACAAGAGAAATGTGAAAAGTTAAAGCGTCATAGTGATCGAATAAAGTATTGCTGTGATAATAACATTCCTATTGAATTTTGGTGAGGGCTTTGCCCGTCAGATACAAACTATAAAAAGGAGAATATTATGATTAAAAGTGTAGAAATTTCACCCGAAAAACGCTGTTATGTGTGCACCTTAAATGAGTGGACACCTGCATTGTTTGACAAAATCTTTGAGTTGTTGAAGAAAGGGTATTATGTTAATTGTTATTCTACCGCTATTGGACATACTCTTGCAAATATGGTAGAAAATGAGGCACTTGACATGATTAGGCAACGGTTTGGAGACAAAGTTGAGTTTGTCATTCGTGCAGGGTGGGGCGATATTTACGCTCATTTGGTTAGCGAATAATCGCTAACCCGTCAGATACAAACTATATAAAGGAGAAAAAATAATGTGGATTTATGGTATCACTTTTTCCCTGCGTGACGGCGAAATCACCCGCACCTACACCGTCCACGCAAACAGTCTTATTGAAGCAATTCAAAAAGCGTTCCTCTCCATTCAAAAAGACAAACGCTTAACTGCCGCCGACTTAATGGTTTTCGACCTATCCGTGGCCCTATTATCCTTCAAATAATAAAAATTCTCTCCCATTATACATATTATATCATAAAAAGTCAATTTTGTCAACCCCAAAAATCACTTTTTTCTACCGAAATTTTTTCGGCAAATTCCCAAAAATTTTCTGTGAAAAAAGCCTTGACAAAATTGCCAACTTGTGGTATAATTATTACAGTGGCAAGGGAAAAGCCGCTGGCATTGTTTCATTCAACTCTGACGTGGCAAAGCGGAAAGACGCTTGGCATAAGGGACAGACCTTTTCAAGGCTGGTTAAGTCAACGGAAGACACCACGTGTAGCCGCCTATTACAGTCGGAATGTGGTAATGGGTGTTCAACTCAACCACCAGTCACCAGTGCTTTCGGGGTGCACACCGAAAGCGAAAAAACAACAACCAAACAATATTTTTTAACGAAAAAGGAGAACAAACGAAATGGCAAGATTTCCCATGATTACCCGCACGGTAAAAATGACAAAGGCACAGGTGCTTTGCATCAACACGGACAGCGAAATGGCATCCGTTGAAACTCTCACCCTGGCTCGTACCTTCAAGGACGAGAAGCACGCTCTGATTGCGGCAAACGCCGCACTGGTTGGCACCCCCTTCCGTGCCGTGTCCATCAAGTCGTCCGAAGTTGTCGAGTGCATTCTCGGCATGACCGAGCAGGACTTTATCAAACACGCGCATCCCGTTACCCGTGGTTCTGCCGCAACCGAAGAAGCGCAGGAACCCACCGCAGACGAACAGGAGGGCTGAAACAATGGCAGTTGTGAGACTGAACGAAGAACCGCAGGAACCCGTTGAGATTGTCGTCCATTATGCTGGCGAATTTGCTACCAAGGACGGACGCAAGTTTGACAGTTGGAAAGTTGAAATCGGCGGCAAACTCGTCAACCTTCGCTGGAAGCGCGACGTGAACACTGAGGAGTTCAAGGGCATCAAGAAGTTCAAGTGTACCGTTGGCGAGTTCAACGAAGCAAAGAACAGCGTGTACCCCAAGTATTACGCCGGAAACATTATCGGCGACATCATTGAAGTCCGGTAATCGCTAAACAAAAATAACGCCCCGTGGCAAGTTACCACGGGGCGAGATTTGCACCTAAAAGGAGGAACAATATGCCACAAGAAAAGCCACGCCGCTTGACACCAAATCAACGCGCATGGGCGGCTGAAATTGCGCGTATTCAGAAGTCACTTAAACGTGCAAAGATTGATGTATCAATCGAGCAATTGGTTGGCCAGCAACCAAAGGTTGTAACAAAGAAAAGGATTTCAGAATTGAAATCAATTACGCCGAAACTTGTTCGCACTGTAATTGAAGAATTTCCAACCGTTTCAATAGCAAGCGTTCAAAAGGCTATGAAGATTTCAAGCCAAGGCCGAGTTAAAAAGGGTACAGGGCTTAAACCCGCGCCGCATCCAATTACGGACGCAGAACGGAAAGAACGCGCGCGCCGCGCCCTTGAAAGTAGGCGTAAGCATGAAGCGCGTGACCCGAAATTCAAAGAGCGCCTTGATGTTATTCGTACACGCAACTTGCTAAAGGCAAAAACCATGCAAGAAGTTGACGAAGAAAATGAGATATATGTGCGCGGTAGAGACACAAGCGAAAAGAAAACAGTTTACGAAACCGACAACGTGCTTCAATATATTTTTGAGTCAATCGAAACAACCCCGTTTGAAGGTAAAGCGGGCGGCAAAGAACAGTTAAAGAATTTTCTTAATTATATGATAAAGGAAAACGGCCGGGATGAAGTTGCTTATGCTGTGCAGTTATACAATTACGCATCAATTGACGCATCCTGGCGTATCATATATGCAAGCGACCAAACGCAAGTTGATTTTAACCTTGAATTGCTTGCGCGTATGTTCATGATTGGCCCAATGACCTATTCCCAACATAAAGAAATTGGAAACTTGAACGCAGAAGAAGGCGGAATAAGAGACAAACAATACGATAAATCCCTCAAAGAATATTCAATCAATAAAGAAGACAACCTTGAATAATCATGCGTCCAGTTCATTACGATTACTTCATGGGCGATTTTGAGACTACGGTTTACAAAGGTCAAGACCATACCGAAGTATGGGCATCAGCAATCGTCCCATTTTGGACAGAGGATGTACAAATACATCACTCAATTGACGAGACATTCAAGTATCTTGTTTCGCTAAATAAAAACGTATGCGTTTATTACCACAACTTGAAATTTGATGGCTCATTTTGGCTTTCATATTTACTAATCGAAGCCGGGTTTAAGCAAGCCTATACTTGCACCGACGAAGAACACGGCGTATTCATATTCGATGAGGACAGCGAAATGCACAATTCCACATTCAAGTATTCAATATCTGCTATGGGTCAGTGGTACAGCATCACAATTAAAACGCATGACCACATGATACAGATACGTGATAGCCTAAAACTTTTGCCGTTTTCTGTTCGCAAAATCGGAAAGTCTTTCGGCACAAAGCATAAGAAACTTGATATGGAATACACTGGCTTCCGTTACGCAGGGTGCGAAATAACTGATGATGAAAAAGAGTACATAGCGAATGACGTTTTTGTTGTTAAAGAAGCATTGGAAATAATGTTTGAGCAGGGGCATAAAAAGTTGACCATTGGTTCATGCTGTATGCAAGAATACAAGCACTCAATTAAAGAGCAAGAGTACAAATTTTATTTCCCCGACTTAACGCAAATGGATATTGCAGAAAATATTTATTGCGCTTCTAACGTAGATGAATATGTGCGTAAATCATACAAAGGCGGCTGGTGCTATTTGGTTGACGGAAAGCAAAACAAAGTGTATCACAACGGAACTACCGCTGATGTCAATTCACTTTACCCTTCCATGATGCACAGCATAAGCGGTAACAAATACCCAATAGGCAAGCCTATCTTTTGGAGTGGAAATGAAATCCCTGTCGCCGCGCGCTCACCCTATGTATTCTTTTTTGTGCGATTACGTTGTCGCTTCTATTTGAAGCCCGGTATGCTACCATTTATTCAGATAAAGCACAACTTAATTTACCCGCCGAACAAAGCACTTGTAACATCTGACCCATACAACGCTAAAGAGCACTGTTATTGCAGATATTATATAGGCATTGACGGTGAACAGCATGACAGTATCGTAGAATTAACTCTAACACAAACTGACTATGAGTTATTTCTTGAGCACTATGATGTTGAAGACTTTGAAATACTTGACGGGTGTTATTTTGAAGCAAAATCCGGCATCTTTGATGAATACATTGACAAGTATAAGAAAATTAAAATGACTTCCAAAGGAGCAACCCGCGAATTGGCTAAACTGTTTCTTAATAATCTCTACGGCAAACTCGCAAGTAGCACATCAAGCAACTATAAAGTTGCGTATGTTAAAGACGACAAGTCAATAGGCTTTACCACAGTGGAAGCAAACGATAAGAAGGCTGGGTATATTGCTTGTGGCTCTGCAATAACATCCTATGCGCGCAACTTCACAATTCGCGCCGCGCAAAAAAATTATTACGGTGTTAAATGTAACGGCTTTATTTATGCGGACACTGACAGCATTCACTGTGATTTGCCGCCCGAAGACATTCTCGGAGTACCTGTTGACGAAAATGAATTTTGCCATTGGAAACTTGAAAGTTGCTGGGACGAAGCAATTTTTACACGTCAGAAAACATACATCGAACACGTTACGCATGAGAATTGCCAGCCTATTGATGAGCCATACTATAATGTTAAGTGCGCAGGTATGCCGGACAAGTGCAAAGAACTGTTTATTTATTCCATGCGCGGTTGGAATGAAGACCAATGGATAGAAAAAGACCCCGACACGTGGAATAATTTTACCGAGCAGGAACAGTTATTTGTAACTGAGGAAAGAACAATTGAGGATTTTGCGATTGGGTTAATAGTCCCCGGAAAACTTTTGCCAAAGCGTATCAAAGGTGGGATATTATTAACCGAAACAACTTATGAAATGAGGTAACTTATGGAAGCCAATTTAGAAATTTTCTTTTCTAAATGGAAAAACTTTTGTGACAAGTTTGAACGCTATGTAGAATTTGGGGTGAATATTGATATGACAGTAAATGAACTTATTTCTCACGCTTCGATATTTGATAATGTCGAAGTGTATTATAACCACGAACTGAAATATCGTGGAACAATTCTTGAATTGATAGACAAGTCTATTTTGTCGCTTACGGTTGAGAGATTTGACATCAAAGGAAACGAAAACGTAATCAGAATAAAAACAAAGTGAGGTAAATATGGAAACTTTATATATTGATAAAAACATTGACATTTTTGTTAAAGGCGGCACGGAATGTAAAGTTATCAAAAGAGACCCGGTCTGTTTACGTATATTGGTAGAATTACCAACATTGGAACGAGTATGGCTTTCAGAAGAAGAACTAAAGACGAGCCGTTGCAACCGCTGTTTTCACAAAGGTATTTGTAGATATATCTACACACGCCCGAACTGTTCCGATTACGTGTTCGACACCGAGGATTAACCATGAACTATGTAAATCTTAACCGAAAATTTCACGTTATAATTCAGCCGCAAACTCTCAAAATCCTTGCTGATTATAGCGACAAATATCTTGTAGAAACCGTAGCACGTGAGCACTTCTATATACCAAAAGGTGCACTTGAGCCTAATCCGTGCTTCGATTGCGCGCGGGCTGATAGGTGTGCTATCAAAAAGATAGAAGAAAACTGCCGCTACTATGAACAGGAACAAAAATAATCAAAAGCACAGGAGATTACTCTCCTGTGCTTTCTTTATATCTATAACCTATGCACACCCCAGGCGGCAAGCAAATCCGAAACATGAACAGGCGGAATATTTCATCCGTGCTTTCCCTTCATGCGAGGAATGACACACAGGCAGATACCTCAATATGACAGTGCTTTCATCACTGCTTCTTTACACCGCAAGTCCTTAAACCTAAAGCATCCATGCTCAAAATAATAGCGCAAGTTCTTAAGGAATATGTCATTACGTTTAAGCATAACATAATTTACGTTGTGGTCTTCGGTCGTAATGCTAATCTTAATAGGGAATGACACGTCGGCAGAAGTGTCACAAAAGATTACACCGTTTTCCGGGTATTCTCTCACGGAGAAATCTGTGCCGTTGTACCGTAGCGTACACATATATCTTGAAAATCCGTTCGGTCTTTCAATGAATGCCAAGTTATCATTCAAGTACACGCCCTGCGCAGAGTAAGCAGTGTATTGGTTATTTGCAAACGCTTTCATGAAGCCGCTTTCCTGTAACGCCTTGCTTGCACTTTCTACATAGCCCTGTTCAAGCACAAAGCCGTGGCCTTTCAAGAATTTGGTTTTAGTATCAAGTCGTTCACTGATACCAAGCACTGTGTAATACGGATTGATAACGCTCACCGCATTACTCAACATATATACAGGAACATATCTTGATTGTTTACCGTGTCCACGCGCAACCGAAGTATGAACACTCATGAATTTTTCGACTTCTTTAGTACAATAGTGATTGGTTTCACTCTGAAATTCATCGAAAATCATTCGGTCTGTATCGCTGAATAAATGCGAATACTTTTTAATTTGGTCGGCGTTATTTAATGCCACGGCATAGCCACAAGGCTTACCGTCAAGAAATAACTCATGGAAAATGCCGTTTGCCCTGCTCTGACTTGTCATTACGTTATTCTTAAAGAATAACGAAGACAAATCTTTATAGAACTTATCAGCGATTTCATCCAACTCATAATTAAATCTGTAAATCAGCATGAACTTTGAGCCTGTGTCAAGAAATCTATTTACAGCAAGGCGCCCGAAGTACGTTGTTTTACCACCAGTTCTATTTGTGGTGCACATATATATTTCCGGTGTGTTGCCGTCAATATCTTTCATGCTCAAAAGTTTAGTGCCGTCATAATAATTTCCCAAAACCTTTCACCTCTAATTATATTATACCACAAAAAATAATTTTTGTCAATGGCAAAAACTTCCAAAAAGCCCTTGACAAAAAATATTTTTTGTGATATAATATATAATGAAAGGAGGGCCGAGACATGGACACACAAGCGTTGCTTACTGCCATTGGCAGTTATGGTTTCCCCATTGTGATGTGCATTATCCTTATATGGATTATGCGTACAACTCTTGCTGATATGACCAAAAGCATTGATAACAATACTTCGGTTATTCAGAGATTGCTTGACCGCCTTGATAAATAAAAAGAAGGAGATTTAATTTATGGCTGTACTCACTAAAGATAAAATCATCGCTAACCTTACGGCTAAACTCGGTGACGATGTGAGCGATGAAGCACTTGCATTGATTGCTGATGTTTCCGACACGATTGATGACTACGAAGCGAAGACACGCGACCAAACCAATTACAAAGAAAAGTACGAAAATAACGACAAAGAGTGGCGGCAAAAATTCAGAGATAGGTTCAAAGAGCCTGTCAAAGAAGACCCGCCCGGCAACCCCCCGCCGGAAGAGGACGACAAAAATTTGACTTATGATAAACTGTTTAAGGAGGTTTAACTATGCCGCGCAGAATTGCTATGTCTGAACTCAACGGTAGAACCGTTGATATTCTGAACACCATTCGGGCTAATGCGTCGGAAGCATATCAGTCTTCCGTGCCCGTAATCAACGACGCAAACAACATTCCCAAAGTTGGCGAAGCCATTTGGGGTTATCCCGCACTCGCAAACGAGTTTCTGACCGCACTCGTAAACCGTATCGCACTGGTACGTGTTCAGAGTGCAACCTTCAACAACGCCTATAAGGAACTGAAAAAGGGCTTCCTTGAATTTGGTGAGACCGTTGAAGACGTTTTCGTGGGTATCGCGAAAGCAAGAGAGTTTTCCGCAGAGAAGGCGGCCGCTCGTGAGTTCAAGAGAACCATTCCCGATGTGAAAGCCGCATTCCACACGATGAACTGGAAGGTTCAGTACCCGCTGACTATCCAGCAGGAAGACCTCAAAAGAGCGTTCCTCTCTGCAAACGGCGTCACCGATTTGATTGCACGCCTTGTCGGCTCTCTTTCCACCGCCGCAGAGTATGACGAATATCTGCTTTTCAAGTACCTCATCATCAAGGCCGTCGCACACGGTAAGATGAAGCCCGTTGCGTTTGACGCAACCGAAATGAAGAATGCCGCAAAGACCTTCCGCGGTACATCGAATGCGCTGGAGTTCATCAGCACCGAGTACAACGCTGCTGGCGTACACACCAACACCGCGAAGGCAAATCAGTACATCTTCATGGACGCACAGTTCAATGCTGATTACGATGTCGATGTTCTCGCCGCCGCTTTCAACATGGACAAGGCTACGTTCACCGGCCATTTGAAACTCATTGACAGTTTCACCACTTTCGACAACGAGCGGTTTGACGTTGTGCGTGAAGGTTGCGACGGCATCGAAGAAGTTACCGACGCAGAACTCGCTCTCATGGCAGATGTCAAGGCCGTGCTGGTTGACGAGGAATGGTTCCAGGTTTACGACAACCTTGACCTCATGACTGAACAGCAGGTTGCTTCCGGCTTGTACTGGAATTACTTCTACAATGTGTGGAAGATTGTTTCCAGTTCTCCTTTCTCCAACGCTGTTGTGTTCGTTGACGACGGCGCTTCGATTGCCGTGAATAACGAGTACACCTTCACCGTTATCAACAAGACGACGGGCGCTGAAAACGTCATTCTGTCGATTGCCCTTGATGATACGACCGCTTCCCTTGCTCCTTCGGAGCCGCAGTTCGTACAGGGCCAGGATGCAGTTGAAGACGGTATCGCGGTTCACAAGTATGGCACGTTCATCTTCCCGGACGACGAGGACGAAGTTCTCGGCGAGTGCTATATCGGTGGCACGAAATACGTGTCTTGCACGAAATCCACCGAGGGCGGAACTACCACCTACACCGAAACCAACATCGCGGCTACTGCCGATGTCGGTGACGAAATCCTGTTCTGCAAGGAGAGCCTTATTACCGCTTAAGGCCATTCCGTGGGGAGGGCTACGGCTCTCCCCATATTTTGATAGAAAGGAGATTTACTTATGCCGCAAATTGCACCAATGGCGACAATTTATTTGCTTAAAGGTTGCCCTATTGACAAGGGTAAAAACCACACGCTTTATTTTGCAAACGAACAAGCACAGCATACATATTTTCAAAGCCTTCCGAAGTTCAGTTTTACAGAGTATCAGTATATAAAGGCTGAACAAGGACTTTTGAGAATACAATCGCGGGCTGATGCCCTGCTTGAATGTAATTATATTATGTTCAATAACGGCAACAGCCAAAGCATTCTGTATAAGGACAAATGGTTCTACGGCTATATTGACTTTGTTGAATATGATAGTGAACTGGTGACTAAAGTTCATTACACGATTGACCCGTTACAAACGTGGCTATTTGATTTTGAATTGGGCATGAGTTTCGTTGAGAGAGAGCACAGCGCAACGGATAATATTGGCGACAATGTGATTGACGAAGGACTGGAATTGGGAGAATATCAAGGAATTAACAATACTCACATTGATAGTTCTGAAATGCACGCCGCTGTTCTTAGTACAGAAACTCCACAGGGAGCAACAGGCGTTAGGCGAGGGCCTTTTAATGGAATTTATTCGGGTCTATATGTCAAAAGTGGGTTTGGAATTGATAGTATTCAATTCAATGGACGGTGGAACACGCAGGCTGTTACATGGTTTAGCGGATATGATAACACTATTTGGCACGAAAACACAATTTCAACCACAAAACACGAATTGGTAAGTATTCCATCCGGGACTGCATATAAAATTACGGCTGAAAAAACAAGTGATTTACTTCGTCCATACCATATAACTTGCACTAATGGCGGAGAAAAATATGATATGAATATTTCAAATGAGCCAAAAGCCATGTTTATAAATAAACGGGACATCGGCACATACGACACAACCGCTGTAGGGTTAGGAAAAACTGTAACCATTACCCTGTCAAATATGCCGCAATCAATGAGCCCAACCTTTGGCGAATTAACTACTTATATCGAAAGTTTTACTAACCCGTCTGCTATTGTTGCTATATATCAATACCCCGCATGGCTTGATAGTAATGATGTCACCGAACGCATTACAGAAATTGACAGGCCTACTGCTTTAACAAATGGGTATGTGCCTAAAAATAATAAATTATTTACATATCCCTATTCATTCTTATCTTTAAGTAATAACCAGGGTTCTAATATGGAATATAGGTGGGAAAATACTGAAAATGGCGAAACGCTACAATTGGTAGAACAAGGTACATTATATGGCTACCCTACAATCTTGATTTATCCAAGAAACTATCGACATATATATAACGACTATGAATACGGCTTAATGTTAAGTAATTTTCCTACTTGTTCCTGGGACAGTGACGTTTTCAAACAATGGTGGAATGAAAATAAATCAAGTTTTATCACTTCTACTGTCGCCGGAGCAGTTGAAAACACAACGAGATTTGCTGTGGCGTCTGCTACTGGTAACGCTGTAACTGCTGGTCTGCAAGCCGAGAGTCTTCTAACAGGTATAAGCACAAGCCTTGCAAAGTACACAGATATGAAAGCAATACCCGCTCAAGCAAAGGGGCAAATTCAAGCAGACGGGTTAAATGCCGCAATCGGACGCCTCGGTTTTACAGCATATACTGTTTCTTTGCGACAAGAGTATCTTAAAATTATCGACGATTACTTCACCGAATTTGGCTACGCTTGTCACCAAGTTAAAGTGCCTAATATCCACGCAAGAACTAAATGGACTTACACCAAAACCCGAGGGTGCGTTATTCATGCCGCAAGTGACACAGGCCTTCCTGCTGATGCTGAAAATGAAATCGCCAAAATCTTTGATAACGGCATTACATTTTGGGTAAACGGCAACGAAGTAGGTGACTACTCTTTGAGTAACGATATTATTACAGGAGGTGATACCTAATGCCTATTCCTAATAGACAGTTTTGGGAAAGCGCAAAATACAATTCCTATGGCTTTATGCAATACTACAATCGGCTTACCGAAATTGCGTTGAGTATGTTTGAATGGAGTGGGTTGCCGGATAGTGTTGACGAGAGATTTCTTGAATTGTCTTTGTTTGCTGACGGCAAATCGCTGTTCTTTAAGGACGAAGAAATGGATAATTTCTTGTCGCTTCGGTGTACAATCAACGGAGCACTCGACGTGTACGGCATTCCGAAATATCGGCGCGCGTATGCCGCAAATGGCTATAACAATTCGCTGGATTATACGAACAGCGTGTTGATTTATAATAACTATTTGCACACAAACGCTATGCTCGACGTTGAACAGTTTGCAAGACGGCTGTATGAAATTGACAGAACGATTGATGTAAATGTCAAAGCGCAGAAAACCCCGGTTCTTATTCAGTGTAGCGACACTGAAAAATTGACGTTTAAGAACTTGTATTCCAAGTATGAGGGAAATGAGCCGTGCATTGTCACGACCAAGGAACTGAACCCTAAAGGCTTTACGGTTCTGCAAACTGGCGCCCCGTATGTCGCCGGAAATCTCTATACGTTGAGAACAAACATTTGGGACGAAGCGTTGACCTATTTGGGCGTTGCTAATTTCGATAAAACGAAAAAGGCACAACTCATTGAGGAAGAAGTAAACAAGTCCCAAGGTGGCACAATCGCTTGCCGAAATTCAAGACTTGAAACAAGAAGACAGGCGTGTAAGAAAATCAATAAAATGTTCGGGCTTGATGTGTGGTGCGATTACCGCGAAGACGGCATTGATTTGAGTATGCCTGGGGAGGTGGACTAATGAGCAAGTTTACTACGGAAGTACGGTTCATTTGCGAAACAGCCGCCGGACTGGAGGAGAGCAAGGGGTATAATAGCGTTGCAGAAATTTTGAATAACGTAGCAAATATCGTTATGCCTAACTACCCCATTTTTGATGAAGCGTATCGAAAGGTGCTTAATACGAAAATATTGAAGCATTATTATACGAGAGAAATCGGAATGGAAACTGTCGGCCTGTGGAAACTGCACATGGACGAGCGCATGAACTTGATTATGCCCAAGTACAATAAGTTGTACGAAAGCGCATTGATTGAGTACGGCATTTTCGATGATGTTGATTTGACCACGACAAGAGAAATCGACGGCGGCAGAAATGAAAATAAGCAGGCTACGACAATCGGTAGCGCTAGCACGAACGAGAATGAGAGTTCGAGCGAAACTATTGACAGAGATAGCACGGCTAATAATTCCAGTGAGACTATCAGCGCAAACGCAGGACAAAACGCAAGCGAAGCAAAACAGGTTCAGAAGTATTCTGATATGCCGCAGGGCGGTATTACTAACCTTGAGAACAGCAACTATTTGACTAATGCGACAATAGATGAAAAGAGTGGTGGAGGTAGCGACTCCACGATGGGTACAGCGCAGAGTGAAGGGTCGCAGGTGTTCAATGAAGACGTTGGTACGACCGGTAGTAGAAACAATAATACGCAACGGCGAGATAGCGAAGAAAGAACCGAAGAAAATCGAATTACGAATACCGAGGATTATTTGGAGCATATTGTCGGTAAGCATTGGGCTACTGGCAGTAAGGCTAAAATGATTAAAGAATATCGTGATACGATTATCAATGTTGACCAAATGATTATCGACGAATTGAGTGATTTGTTCTTCGGCCTGTGGGAATGAGGTGAGAATATGATTATCAATATCTGTGGTAAAAGGCGCATTGGAGAAAAGAAACAGAGTGCCGTGGTGCAGTGCGAAACGAAAAACGCAGAGAGTGAAACACTGCTAAAAATGAAGGCCATGTTTAGCGCACTGGCGAGTTTGACAGGTGGAGATGAGGAATGGGAATATAGGGATTATGTGGTCAACTTTGGCGGATTTAAGGAAGTAGGTACGTTTAAGTTCATTTATACGTTTGAAGGTGAGGAGACGGGGAAAAGCAATACGCTTAGTTTGAGTGGTGTAACCGCAAGCAATATGGAGAGCCTGGTTGATGCTCAACTGGAAACGTATTATGACGTAACGCACGAAGATATTTTCATTAAAACGGCGATTATGATTGGTGAATGATGTGTTTAGGAGTACAGCAAAAAATAATTTAGGAGGTTTCTATGGGACTGAAAGATGTTGAGAAACTTAAATTCAGAGTGTATCCCGTTCTGCCGCTGGTATTCGGTGACGAATTGAGTTACATGGAAATGCTTGGTAAAGTAGTTAAGAAAATTAACGAGATTATCGAGCAGGGCGCTGGCGGCGAAGGCGGCGGGACAACGGTGTATGTCGACGGCGAAGCCGTGACTACATGGGATGCGAATACGAAGTCGGCTGTGTTGAGAGACGGCACTGTTCTTCAGCAATATGAGGAGCCGAGTATTCCGACTCTGAAAAAGGACGGGGTAGCGGTGAGTGAGATTGAACTTACTACTACACCTGCGAGCGGAAAGGGCGCCGAGTATGACACGAATGGGTGTCTGAAAATGGCAACCCCGCAGAATGATGGCGACGGGGCGACAAAGGGATATGTCGATAATGCGATTGAGAATATTCCTGGCGGTACTGGCAGAGTGTATATGCACAATGTGTATATTATGAAGGCGAATGCGTATATGATTTCGTTCAACATGATTTCCGGCAGAGCAACGCAATTGACGTTCAATGAAATCGCACAGTTGCTTTATACCAAGGGGGCTATTCTTCCGGCAACTGGCGTGAAATCTAATGGCGCTGGGGTGACTGGAAAGGAAGTTATCGTTAATATCAGCGGTGAGTCGGGTAGTTCTATGAGTTATCAGTATATCGCGGCAGACGGAACGCTCGGTGATGCTACGATTGTGAGCGAAGGAACATTCATTGACACCGTGTTTGAAGTTTGAAAGGAGGTATAAATATGAGAAAACAATTCATTGACAATTTGAGAGTGTGGGTGAGAAAACTCACTGGAAGAGTGGATGAACTGGAAAAGAAGCCGACCGGAATGAGCGTCATTACGAGCACCAGTACGCAGACGGTGGAGGGGCTTGTGCTCCCTGTGCTGACGAGCGAAGATGTACTTAAGGCATATAATGCTGTGAGTGCTGGCCAGGGGTGCGTCATTGACAGCAATAACGGTATGGAACAGTTCGTTGTTACGCAGGGTGATACCGTTGACGGTGGCGTGTACATTATGTTCAACCATTATGGCACGCATTGGGTACAGTATGACGAAGACGGAAGTGTAACGGTTTCTCTCTCTGCTCCTATCTCTCATGAAACGTGGACTTTCACACTTGAGGACGATACGACCGTAACGAAAGAGGTGGTATTGTGGACTTCGCAGGAATAAAAAGCATTCAAATCCCGGAAGGCAAAGCCAAACAGATTTCCGTGAACGGGTCGGTGATTTGGAAATCTAAAACGCTTAAGCCTGTTATGGCAGACAATGCGTGGGTAGATATTTTCAAGGCTTTCAAAGACGGTAATGCACCAGCGACTTGGGTTGTTGGTGACACAAAATCTGTGACTTTGACCAATGGAATGACTTATACAATTCGCCTTTGCGATAAACAAGTAGGACGATACACGTATGCCGATAATAGCGGAAGCAGTAAAGCAGTTTTTGAATTTGTCGAACTCGTAGAAGTCGGGACGGTAAAATATTTCAAAATGAACACATCATACACTAACGCGGGCGGTTGGGCGGACTGCTATATGCGCGGAACGACCATTCCGAGCATCGAGGTGCTTCTCCCAGGCGATATGTTTGCGGCAATCAGCACGGTTAATGTGCTTTCCGGTAAGGGTAACAACACATATAGCGGCACTTCTTCGAGTACAAACAAACTGTTCCTGCCAGCAGAAATGGAGATGTTCTCGTCGAAACAAAAGTCTATCGGTAACGCAGAATGTCCTCTTGGGCAGTTTGATTACTACAAGACGCATAACACGGACGCAGACAGAATTAAGACACGTATCAATCAGGAAAGGTTGGATACTAATAAATATTGGCTTCGCTCGCCATATGCGGGGCAGTCCGCCTACTTCTGTAATGTGTACAATGACGGCTCTGCTGGCTACGACGGTGCCGATGGTGGATCGGGTTTCTCCAAGTCGGGTCGTAGCCATGTCG
>JAZUGJ010000131.1:0-9746 GCA_045641145.1 Paludibacteraceae bacterium | reverse complement strand
GCCTCTAAAGTGATGGCTCATACAGGAAACGAGTATAATGCTATAGGTGGCAGTTTTTCCGCTGCTAAAGGAGAACTGCGTTTGCTGAATGTTACAGCAGGATTGGGCGGTAAATCCTACATGTCTTATTTGAAAGTTGCCTCTAAATTACAAGCATTTTGTGAAGAACTGAATCGCCCTGGGGCCAAGATTGACCCTACTGATATTTGTGCTATTTACGAACTTAGTTATTGGGCACATTTTGAGTTGGTCACTATTCACCCTTGGGCGGACGGTAACGGGCGCACCAGCCGTTTGCTGATGAATCTGCTTCAAATAGAATTTGGTGTACTCCCCACTAAGGTACTCAAACAAGACAAGGCGCAATATATACAAGCGTTGATCGATGCACGTGAGCAAGAAGATATACAAATCTTTATTGATTGTATGCACCACCTGCATTGTGAACATCTTCAGCAAGATATCGACCAATTCCAATTATCAACGGCAGAGAAAATGGTCGATAAAGCCCAAATATCACAGAAAATGGTCGATAAATGGTCGATAAAACCCTCTTTGGCAAATAAATTGGTCGATATTGTAGAATGGATGACAGATAAAGATGAAATCACGACAGAGCAGTTAGTCTCTCAATTTGGGTATACTGCTACTACCGCTAAACGCTATCTCCGCCAACTAACCGCCTTCGGCTATTTGGAACAAAAAGGGGCTAACCGCAATCGCTCATATAAAAAGAAAGTCCCAAATATGCCTATTCAGTAGGTTAAAAACCTACTTTATGCCCGATTTGTTTGCACATCCCAAATTTTTGTTGTATATTTGTAGCATAATTTGAAACCTATACACAATGATCAATAGAACAATGGTGCGGACAAAGGTATTACAGACCTTGTTCGCGTATTACGAGGACGGCGACAAAACACCCACACAAGCCAAAAAAGAACTCATGCGGAGTTTTGCCAGCACCTACGACCTATACGCCATGATGTTGGCGTTGATGGACGAACTGACCACCTACGCCCAAAACCAGATTGCCGAAGCCGAACAGCGCGCACGCGTCACCCACAAAACATACGAACCCAACCGTCGTTTTGCAGATAACCAACTGGCGAAAAATATGTTCGCCAACCGTACTCTACGGCGTTTGATGGACGAAGAGCACCTGAGTTGGGAAAGCGGCATGGATGCCATCCCTGCATTATTCCGCCAATTACAGGAGAAATCTTACTACATCGACTTTATGAAGATTGACTCGCCATCTGTAGATGACGAGAAACGCCTCTGGCGAAAAATATACACCGACCTGTTACCGGATAACGAAGTGCTGTTAGCCGGTTTGGAAGAAGCAGAAATTCGCCTTGACCGACTGAACTGGGAAACCGACTTGAATGTCATACTCAGTTATGTGGTCAAGACCGTCAAACACCTGACTGATGACCCCAACCATCCTCTGTTGGAGATGTTTGACAACAATGCCGATTTGGAATTTGCCACCAATCTGCTACAGCGAACCATCGAGCAGAAAAACGAATACGACACCCTTATCGAAAAACATCTCCATAATTGGGAAATGAACCGTATCGCCATGATGGACCGCGTTATTATATGTCTCGCATTGGCGGAAATTCTGTCCTTTCCGGAAATAGCGGCACAAGTATCGCTGAATGAATATATTGAACTGAGCAAAGAATATTCGTCCGAAAAGAGTTACATCTTTATCAACGGTATATTGACTGAGATACTGAAAGAAACAAAAACATTTAAACTTCAATAATTATGACACAACTTATTCTTTTACAAGAAGCCGCTGCTGCCGGGCAACAAGGCAGCCAATGGAGTTTCTGGATTATGATGATCCTTATCTTCGTCGTTTTCTATTTCTTCATGATTCGTCCGCAAACCAAAAAGCAAAAAGAACTGCAAAAACAGCGCGAGGCGATGAAAAAAGGCGACAAAGTGATTACCGCCGGCGGTATGCATGGTATTATCCGTGAAGTGCAGGACAACGCTTTTCTGATTGAGATTTCCAAAGATGTGGTGGTTAAACTGGACAAAGCCAGCGTTTATGCCGCCGCTGAAGATATCCCTGCTGAGGAAGTTAAGAAATAAGCACCTATGAAGAAAATTCAAATGGTCGATTTGCAGACCCAATACCTGCAAATCAAAGCCGACATCGACCGTGGCATCCAATCTGTTCTGGATTCGGCGCAGTTCATCAAAGGTCCCCAAGTGAGCGATTTCCAAGCCCATTTGGAACGATACACGGGAGCCAAACATGTTATCCCTGTGGGAAACGGTACAGACGCGCTGCAAATTGCCCTGATGGCACTTGGTCTGAAACCGGGTGACGAAGTTATTACCCCCACCTTCACCTTTATCGCTACTGCCGAAGTGGTAGCACTATTGGGTTTACGCCCCGTAGTGGTGGATGTAGATTGGGAGACGATGAACATATCGGTGGAAGCCATCAAAAAAGCCATTACACCCAAGACCAAAGCCATTGTCCCCGTTCATCTGTTCGGACAATGCGCCGACATGGAAGCCATCCTGAAAATCGCCAAGGAGCATAACTTATATGTCGTTGAGGACGGCTGCCAAGCAATCGGCTCGGTATATACCTTCTCGGACGGCACACACAAACAGGCATGCACAATGGGCGAAATCGGCTGCACTTCTTTCTTCCCGTCCAAGAACCTCGGTTGCTATGGTGACGGTGGCGCTTTATTTACCAACGACGATGCCCTGGCAGACCGTATCCGCGCCATTGCTAACCACGGCATGGTGGTACGCTATCACCACGATTTCGTAGGTGTCAATTCGCGCTTGGACAGCATACAAGCCGCTATCCTTGATGCCAAACTACCTCACTTGGACGAATATATCCGCGCCCGTCAAGCCGCAGCCAAACGCTACGATGAGGCATTCGGCGGAAGGGACGATATGCTTATTCCCGGCCGCAATCCCCAATCGACACATGTGTACCACCAGTACACACTACGCGTAGTGGGACAAGACCGCGATGCGCTGAAGGAAAAACTGGCAGTCAAAGATATACCTTCTATGGTTTATTATCCTGTGCCTCTACACATGCAAAAGGCCTATCAGGACCCGCGTTACAAGCAGGGTGATTTTCCCGTGGCAGAACGCCTTGCCGCGTGCGTCTTATCGCTACCGATGCACACCTGCCTGACGGATGAACAAATGGACTATATCATCGCTACCGTAAAAGCATGACCTCGCTCAATCTCACACAGGACCAACGGCTCCAACAAAAGCTGTCGCCCGCCCAGATACAGGTGGTGCGCTTGTTGGAATTGGCTTCGTGTGAGTTGGCACAACGGGTCAATGAGGAATTGCAGGATAATCCCGCCCTCGAAGAAGGGATAGACAAAGAGGAGGAACGAATTGCCCAAGGCAATACAGACGACACTTTTGACGACTATTCAGAGGAAGACGACTATCGCAACCCACTCCAAAACGAGGATTTTGATTACGACCAATATATCTCTGACGATGAGACTCCCGATTACCGCTATCACGACACCTACGGAGGCGATTCGGACGAGGACACCAAAGATATACCCTTCTCGGTGGGTATGAGTTTCGGCGAATACTTGAAAAGTCAGGTCTATCTGACTAAGATGGACAAGCCCCAACGCCATATCGCCAAGTTTATTGTCGGCAATATAGACGAAGACGGCTATCTGCGCCGCAGTAAAGAAGACCTCTGCAACGACCTCTATTTCCGTGAAGGACTGAGCGTATCGGAAGAAGAGATGCAGAGCATTATTGACCAAGTTAAACGCTTTGACCCGCCCGGAGTAGGAGCAAACAACCTGCAAGAATGTCTGCTTATTCAGTTGGAGCAGAAAAAAGAAACAAACTCCGTACAACTGGCAAAGCGAATTCTAACCAACTGCTTTCACGAGTTTTCCAACCGCCGTTTTGACAAAGTGCAGACAATGTGCGTAATCACAAGCGACCAACTGAAAGCAGCCGTGGTCGAAATAACCAAACTCAATCCCAAACCCGGCAGCGCATGGCAAGGCACTGTCTATGACCGCCACCAAACGACCGTCATTCCTGATTTCTATGTAGAGAACAAAGACGGAGAACTGACCCTCACACTCAACACGGGTGATATACCGTCGTTGCATGTCAGTCGCGAATACAAAGAGATGTTGGAAGACTATTCGGCAACAGACAAAAACCGCACCTCTGACAAAAAAGACGCTATCCGATTCGTCAAACAGAAACTGGATGCTGCGCAGTCGTTCATTGATGCTATCAAGCAACGGAATGAGACTTTACAGCGCACCATGCGTGCCATTATGCGGTCCCAACAAGAGTGGTTCCTAAACGGGGATGAGACCTATCTGCGCCCGATGGTCCTACAGGATATTGCTGACCAAACGGGCTATGACGTGTCCACCATTTCACGAGTGAGCAACAGCAAGTATGTACAAACCGAATACGGCATCTTCCCCCTTAAGTATTTCTTCTCCGAAAAGATGGTCAATGCCGAAGGAGAAGAGATTTCGACCCGCGAAATCAAGAAGATTCTATTTGAATGTATCGCTGCCGAAGATAAACAAAACCCGCTGACGGATGATGCTTTGGTGAAAGTGCTGAACGAGAAGGGCTACCCTATTGCTCGCCGCACGGTGGCTAAATACCGCGAACAACTATCCTTACCCATCGCCCGCTTGCGCAGACAAGTATGAAAAAGATAGCGGACATACTTGCCCGGGGTATCAGCGCAATCCTTTATCCGCTTTGGATTCCCACATACGGTATGCTACTTTTCTGCACCGCGGTACACATGTCTTTCCCCCTTCCCCTGAGATACTGGCTTGTTACTGTGGGTTGTACGCTATTGCTAACCGGTTTGATGCCGTTGTTCCTCATTCTTTACCAGATACGAAAGGGCTATATCACCGATGTCTATATCGAGCGGCGCGAGGAGCGCACACTCGCTTACACCGAAGCGGCACTCGGATTCGGATTCTGGTGGTACCTGTTTGCACATGTGTTGCACGCTCCAATGTGGTTGAGCGGTGTAGCACTCGGAGCCACAATAGCCATTATTCTGGTGGCTATCATCAACCGTTGGTGGAAAATATCCGCCCATTTGACCGGAGCAGGAGGTTTATTAGGCGGTCTGTTCGCCTACGCTTTGGCATATAATACTACCGCCTTTGTCCCGATTATTATTGTTATGGCACTTATCCTGCTGCTTATGTATGCCCGCCTATATCTCAATGCCCACACCCCTTGGCAAGTCATTGCAGGATTGGCATTGGGCTTGACTTGTCCCCTGCTTACATCCTACCTATACACCCTTTTTGTTCATGCGTAAAACACTTGTCCTCATCTTGCTGTGGCTCGGCACATTGACCGCCATTGCCCAACCGCTCTCCCCTTCCGCACGGGTGTCGCTGCTGACATGCACACCCGGACAGGAGTTATATGCCCGTTACGGGCACACCGCCATCAGGGTTAAGGATGCGCAAAGAGGGATAGACTATGTGTTCAACTATGGGCTATTCTCCTTTGAGGATTCAAATTTTTACCTGCATTTCGTACAGGGACAGACTTGGTATGAACTGGGCGTAGAAACCTATCGCGAATTTATGCCCGAGTACCACTACGAGCACCGCCCTGTGGCAGAACAGGTATTGAACTTGAGTGAACAGGAAACCAACGACCTTTTTCAGGCACTCATGCTAAATGCCCGACCCGAAAACAGCAAGTACCTATATAATTTCGTCTTTGACAACTGTGCCACCCGACCCTACCACATAATTAAGCGTGTATTGGGCGACTCGATTACTTCGACCTATATAGGTTGGGAAGGACAATCTTACCGCGATTTTATTCACCATTACACTCGCCACGGATCATGGGCGGAGTTCGGCATCGACCTTGTATTCGGTTATAAAGCCGATCAACCCGTCACAGGAGAAGGACGCCTCTTCCTGCCGGAAGAATTGATGTTCTTTTTCAGTCAGGCACACCGCTCGGACGGCACACCGTTGGTGCTACGCGAAACGCTGACACCTTTCACACCCGAACCGGTGGCTTGGTATGCCACTTGGTATTTTGGAATCGCGGTATTGGCACTGCTGCTTGTATGGATCAGTATATACGACCGCTTTCGCGGGAAACGCACCCGTTGGGTCGATTGGCTTCTATACGGATACTATGTGCTGATAGCGGCACTGCTCATCTTCCTTATTTTCTTCTCCATCCATCCTTTAGTTAGTATCGGGTGGCGAGTATTTCTTATTCCGACTATTCATTTATGCGCGCGACTTATCTATCTTTGGCGTTAATACTTGTTTCGCTCCCGATGTGGGCACGCCTGGATGTTTACATTATCCAAACACAAGGCGACCAAACATCGTACTTATCTGACCTTGCGACCCGACTTACCGGCGTATCACCCTCATTGCACGGTATAAGTGCCGACTCTGCCTTTTCCCGCATTTCCCGTCGTCCTGAACCTGTATTGAACGGTTATTGTGACGATCTGCTCGCACCCACTTTTACTGACAGTTTGCGCCTCCGTTCACCACAATCGGCCGTTTATGCCGTCGGGCTGAATGCTCCGACTGCATGCCTAATGGCAGGACATGCCGCCACAGCATGTTGCTGGTTAGATAAAACGGACACCCTCTGCCGGTGGACCACCTCGCCTTATTACCTCGGTGGGCTACCATCATCCGCCAAGCGTCTCAACGGTCACATAACGCCCCAATCAGCCAACGAGCGGGTAACTGAATTGGCATTGGCACTGCAACAGGATTTCTACCTCGGTCAATCCGCAGGCATTCGTGATGTACTGTTGTTGCAAGTAGATGCCGCTTCTCCTCAGTCAGCATCTGCGCTTACCGCCTTACGCGACACGCTGGAGCAACGGTTAAAGACAGATACACTCCGTTGGACCGTTTGGACATTACACGACACGAATGCACTGCCGGCAACGGACAACACGGATGCTTTTCACCTCGCCCCCCGCCCATTCTCTACCGATCGTGCCATGGCATTAACCTCCACCTATCTGGTTGCCCTCTATGGCAATCATCGCTGGTTTGACGGAGGATTCCGCAATGCGTTGTACCTCAATCGCGACATAATTGAACAGGAGCACCTGTCTCTTATCACTATACGCCAACAGGTGGCGGAGTTTCTAATGCGTTTTGAGGGCATACGATATGCGTGTCCGAGTTCGGACGCATATTTGATTCCGGACATCGCCCCCACCATTCACAAACGCTTCGTTGGCGATGTTGTCTTTTTCCTCCAACCGAATTATATATTAGTGCCATAAACATAGCACAAAAAAAGCGGACTTGTACCCTGCAAATCCGCTTTTCCTTTATAAAACCGTGATTACTTCACTTCTTCAAAGTCCACATCTTCGGCGTTGTTACCTTTATCCGAACCGCCGTTGGCTGCTCCGCCTTGGGCTCCGTTAAAGGGGTTTTGCGCTCCACCCTGCGCACCGGCGTTGGCAGCGTTGTACATTTCCTGACTGGCGGCTTGGAAAGCGGTCATCAGTTCGTTATTGTACTTTTCGCACAGGTCGGCATCTTTCTTTTCATACGCCTCTTTTAAGTTCTTGAGGGCTGCCTCAATGGGGGCTTTCTTGTCAGCAGGAATCTTGTCGCCAAGTTCTTGCAGTTGCTTCTCGGTTTGGAAGATAGTGGCGTCTGCCTTATTCAGTTTCTCCACCTGCTCTTTGGCTTTCTTGTCCGCTTCTGCATTGGCTTCGGCTTCGGCTTTCATACGCTTGATTTCGTCATCGCTCAAACCGCTGCTGGCTTCGATACGGATCTTCTGCTCCTTACCGGTGGCTTTGTCCTTAGCGGTTACATTCAAGATACCGTTAGCGTCAATATCAAAGGTTACTTCAATTTGCGGTTCGCCACGGCGGGCAGGCATGATGCCGTCCAAGTGGAAAATACCTATCTGCTTGTTCTGATTGGCCATGGGGCGTTCGCCTTGCAGAACGCGGATTTCAACAGAGGGTTGATTGTCAACTGCGGTGGAGAATATCTCTGTCTTCTTAGTCGGAATAGTTGTGTTGGCTTCAATCATGCGGGTCATAACACCACCCATAGTCTCAATACCCAAACTCAGCGGAGTAACATCCAACAGAAGAACATCTTTCACTTCTCCCGTCAATACACCGCCTTGGATAGCCGCACCGACTGCCACTACTTCATCGGGGTTGACACCTTTGTTAGGCGCTTTGCCGAAGAAACTTTCTACAGCGGCTTGGATAGCGGGAATACGGGTTGAACCGCCCACGAGGATGACCTCGTCAATATCGCTCTTGCTCAGGTTGGCGTTCTTCAAGCAGGTTTCGCAGGGTGCGATGGTGCGCTTGATAAGGTCGTCTATCAGTTGCTCAAATTTGGCACGGCTGAGGGTCTTTACCAAGTGGGCAGGAACACCGTTTACCGGCATAATATAGGGCAAATTGATTTCCGTAGAAGTCGTGTTAGACAGCTCTATCTTGGCTTTTTCGGCTGCCTCTTTCAGGCGTTGCAATGCCATCGGGTCTTTGCTGAGGTCAGCACCGCCGTTGTCGTTCTTGAACTCCTGAACGAGCCACTCGATAATGCGTTGGTCAAAGTCGTCGCCACCCAGGTGCGTATCACCTGCGGTCGCTTTTACTTCAAACACGCCGTCACCTAATTCCAAAATGCTGACATCGTGTGTTCCGCCACCGCAGTCAAAGACCACGATTTTCATATCCTTATTGCTCTTGTCCAGACCATAAGCGAGGGCGGCTGCCGTCGGCTCATTCACGATACGGCGTACATTCAAACCGGCTATTTCACCGGCTTCTTTAGTTGCCTGACGCTGACTGTCGTTGAAGTAGGCAGGAACGGTGATAACGGCTTCCGTTACTTCCTGACCGAGATAGTCCTCAGCGGTCTTTTTCATCTTCTGGAGAATAATAGCCGAAATCTCCTGCGGGGTGTACAGACGACCGTCTATATCCACACGCGGGGTATTGTTGTCACCTTTAACTACTTTATAGGGCACACGCGCGATCTCGCTTCCGAGACGGTCGTAAGTCTCACCCATAAAACGCTTGATAGAGTTCACCGTCTTGGTGGGATTGGTAATCGCTTGACGCTTGGCGGGGTCACCCACTTTGCGCTCGCCACCCTCTACAAAACCGATAACGGACGGGGTGGTACGCTTACCTTCCGAATTGGTGATAACCATTGGCTCATTGCCTTCCATAACTGCGACGCAGGAATTAGTTGTTCCCAGGTCAATACCGATAATCTTACTCATAGTTGTATTGTTTTTATTATTAGTTAATTATTCAGTTTGTAAATTTGTAAGTTTGTAAATTGCCATTCGGCTGTCTGCATAGCCATTTACAAATTTCCTAATTTTTAAATTTTCACTTACAAATTAACAAACGCCGTGCCAAAGCACAGCGTCTGCCATTTTGTCAGTCATATATGATGTACTGACTGCCACTCTTATCTTACCTCTCCACCAAGGGCGTTGTAGAGTTTGCCCTCGCGGAGGATATGCAACTGATTGTGACGGATAAACTTGAAGGACCTTATCTTGTCCTTACCCTCATAGGACAAGGAGTAAAGATTGGTATAGCCGTCGGTGTAGAACTCGCCTTGGTAGTGCTTGATAGATTGCTGACCGGCATTGAGGGCATCAAGGGAAGTCGGATCGTAGCCATGTCGTTCTGTGAGCCA
>JAZUGJ010000130.1:0-22668 GCA_045641145.1 Paludibacteraceae bacterium | reverse complement strand
TCGGTGGTGATGTCATATCCGCATAACACACCCGCTTTGGTCAGGTTTTCACTCACCTCGTAACGACCTATTTCTACCGAACCGGTACTGCATTGGGTTTTGTTGACAATAATGATACCCTTGTCCACGGCATCGCGTAATTGCTGGTACAGCCATTCGTAAGAAGGCGCATTGCCGGAACCGAAAGTCTCCAACACAACTCCCCGCAAGCCGGGGGCGGAAAGGATAGATGCCACTACAGGCGGGGTGATACCCGGAAAGAGTTTCAAAATAGCCACATTGCGGTCTATTTGCAAATGCGTCTGTAGCGCCTGCTTCTCGTTAGGACGGGCAATCAAATGCTCGCGGTAAGTGATATGCACGCCTGCTTTGGCAAGGGCGGGGTAGTTATATGAATCAAATGCCTCAAACTGCTCGGAGTTCTTTTTGGTGGTGCGGTTGGCGCGGAACAATTTGCCCTCAAAGAAAATGCACACTTCTGTTACCATGGCTTCGCCTTTGTCGTTGCGGGCAGAGGCAATTTCAATCGCAGTCAGTAAATTCTCCCGCGCATCGGAGCGCAATATGCCAATAGGCAATTGGCTGCCGGTAAAGACAACGGGTTTGGCTAACCCCTGTAGCATAAAACTGAGTGCCGATGCCGAATAAGACATCGTGTCTGTGCCGTGAAGGATAACAAACCCGTCGTAGTCGTCGTAGTGGTCTGCCACGGCCTTTGCCATCTTAATCCAATAATCGGGATGCACATTAGAGGAGTCAATCAGCGGTTGGAAAGGAAAGAAATCTACTTTCACCTCAGACGACACCAGTTCGGGCACATTGGCTTTAAACACATCTACCGAAGCCGGCGAGAGCAAGCCCGATTGAGGATTATGCACCATAGAGATGGTGCCCCCTGTCAGTATCAGCAATACACGCATAGCTGGGTTATTACTTTTTTCGACTGCAAAGATAATATTTTTTTAGCAAATATGCAAATATTTTGGAGTAAAATAACGATTAACTTGCACATTCCAAATATTTGTAGTAATTTTGCATTTGTAAAGAAGGAAGAACGATGAAAAAAGGACAGGTATCCATATTGCTGTGCGAGGATGATATAACTATCGCTGCCCTCTTGACGGAAGCCCTGAGGGACTGCGGCTATGCAGTACATCATGCCATTAACGGTAAAGAGGGGTTGCACGAGGTGCTGAACAGCACCTATGACCTATGCTTGTTGGATATTATGATGCCTGAAATGACAGGGCTGGAACTTCTCGCTCAAATGCGCGAAAGCGGCAAGCAAATACCGGTCATTATCGTGTCGCAACGGTCAGATAGAGAGGATATTATATCCGGTTATAAAGCCGGATGCGACGATTATGTAACCAAACCTTTTTCGATGGATATCCTGCTGTGCAAAATAGAGGCGTTGCTGCGCCGTACCGCTATTGCGGAGGAGAGTCATCAAACCTATTTTCGGTTGGGACAGTCGGAATTTGACAGTGTCCGCCAGACTTTGAACGGCGAGCCGCTGAGCGGCAAGGAAAACGGACTGCTACTGATGCTGTGTCGCAAGAGTAACCAAATCGTGGAGCGCAGTCATATACTTCGTACTTTATGGGGGGAGGATAACTATTTTTCCTCCAGGTCTTTGTCCGTTTATATCAATCACTTACGCAATCGTATTAACTCGGCCGATGCTCGCATAATGGCGATACACGGCAAGGGGTATAAATTAGTCATAAACGAATAGTATGAAACAGGTAGCCCCCTCAATATTGGCGGCAGATTTTGCCCATTTGGAAGATGAAATTCAGCGTATCAACCGGTCTGATGCCGACTTGTTACATGTGGATGTAATGGACGGTGTGTTCGTGCCGAATATATCCTTCGGTTTCCCGATTATGAAACCGCTGAAAAAATACAGCACCAAACCGTTAGATGTGCATCTGATGATTGTACATCCGGAAAAATATGTGGAGCGTTTTTGCGATGCGGGTGCATGGAGTGTGGGTTTCCACCTTGAGGCGGTGGAAGACCCCGAACCGGTGTTGGATATGATTCGGAAAAAAGGTGTCCGCACCTGTTTGACCATTAATCCCGATGTGGATGTAAAACGGTTGCTGCCCTATCTGGACAAAGTGGATATGGTACTGCTGATGTCCGTATTTGCGGGATTCGGTGGACAATCATATATACCCGATACGATGGATAAGATACGCTTTGTCCGCAAGGAAATAGACCGTCAGAGATTGCACACATTAATTGAAGTGGACGGCGGCATTAATACCAAGAATGCTCCCGATGTATTTGCGGCAGGGGCGGATATCGTGGTGGCAGGCAGTGCCGTTTTTCAGGCCAAAGACCCTCTTGCTGCCATTGAAGCGATGAAACGATGAATAGCATCACACTATCCGAACTGAGTAACCTTATCGGTGAAGTCCTGCATTGCGAACTGGACTCCACTTATTGGGTGCGTGCCGAGATCGCCCAATTATCGACCCGCAGCGGTCATGGTTATATGGACATTGTGGAGAAAGCCGATAACGGCACCTTGGCTGCCAAAGTGCGTGCTACCTGCTGGGCAAATATTTATCCGATGCTCACGGCTTATTTTCTGGAAGAGACGGGGGTTAAATTGCAGGAAGGCATGCAAGTATTGGTGGAGGTGGAGCCGACCTATCATAGCGTGTACGGATTGAGTGTGAATATCGTCAATATAGACCCGTCATACACGATAGGCGACCTCGCCAAACAACGGCAACAGACTATTCTCCGTTTACAGCAGGAAGGTGTTTTTGATCTGCAAAAATCTTTGCCCCTTCCAACCTTGTTCCGCCGATTGGCGGTTATCTCGTCCGAACAAGCGGCGGGATACGAAGATTTTGTGCATCAGTTGAGACAAACCACCTATGCCATACAGACTGATTTATTCCCTGCTGTTATGCAGGGCGAACATGCCGAAAACTCACTGTTAAAGGCATTAGACGGCGTTTTTGACAAAGCGGACCAATACGATGCGGTCGTCATTATCCGAGGCGGCGGTGCCAATACCGATTTGGGGTGTTTCGACAGCTACGACCTGTGTTGCCACTGCGCCCAATTCCCTCTGCCCATCTTGACAGGTATCGGGCATACGCGCGACATCAGCATATTGGATATGGTTGTTCATACCGCGTTAAAAACGCCTACTGCTGTGGCTGCGTTTGTGATAGACCGATTTACCATGCAACAGGAGCGTATCGGGCAGTTATGGCTACGGTTGCGCCAAACGGCAGAGCGACAGATTATGCTGCGCCGTCACCGTATTGACTTATTGCGCCAATCGGTTGCAATGCAATCGCCCGAGCGTATCTACAAAAAAGGATATAGTCTGCTGACGGTGAATGGTAAGGCGGTACGCAGTGTGGCGGAGGTGCAAGCAGGACAAAACCTCGTTACCCATTTACAGGACGGGCAAGTGCGCTCGGTTGCCCAATGAGTAAACAAGATCCTATATTGACCCGACGGCAAACAATAGGTGCCGTGGCAGTGTTGGTGTTGCTCGGACTTTTTTTTGCAGGTTTGCATTTCCTTCCTTTCCCGTCTTCCGGCAGATATGATCCCTATGTCGCTTGGCAGCAAGACACAACCCGTACCAATAAAAAACGGCATACCTTGCATTATTATGACAGCATCCATACCGTGCGGCGGGATAGTGTGTACCATGTGTACCAACTTTTTTGGGATAGCATACATCAAGCCGATCGTGTGTGGTGGGATAGTGTGCGGCATGCCGATTCGATGCGGTGGGATAGTGCGCGTCCGCTTCGTCCCGTTAAAAAAGATACTATATTGGATTTGAATAGTGTCGACACGACCGAATTGCAATTTATTCGCGGTATCGGCAGTGTTACGGCACGCCGGATTGTACGCTATCGAGAGCGGCTGGGGGGCTTTGCTGATGTCCGCCAGTTGCAAGATGAGGAATTCTATCAGGACGCCTATGGACGGGTAAAAAGCGGGCATTATATACTTCCCGATTCGGTATTGAACGCTTTTGTAGTAACAATCGATTCTATCCGTCCTATTGTTGTTAATCGTGCCTCTGTGGACCGATTACAAAAGCACCCGTATATCTCGTACACATTGGCACAGGAGATATACGGGGAGCGTAGAACGAATATCCGTTTGAAACGGATGGATGACCTACTTGCGTTGCCCCACATGACGGATAGTTTGGCTACCCGTTTGGCACCGTATTTAAGTTTTGAGTAGGTCTGTTCTGCTTATTCAGCAATTGCCTCTGCTGCTGCTTCTGCATGGCAGCATTCAGCTTTTTCCTTGCAGCATTCGGCTTTCTTGTGGCAGCACTCATGTTTGCAAGAATCGAACTCGGCTTTGCAGCAGTGATGATCACACTCGGATTTGCAGCAGGAGTCTGCTTTCATGCAGCATTCGTGTTGTTCTTCGCAGCACTCGGATTCGGCTTTCTCAGCCGCTTTGTGGCAGCAAGCGGTCAGAGCGAACAGACCGGCTACCAAAACGAAAAGAATCTTTTTCATAATTGTTATTAATTGGGGTTATTGTTATGGTGCAATAATCGACTCAGTCAACTTTGCGGCTGCAAAGGTACGAATATTTTTTGAAAGTACCAAAATAAAAAGCACTTTTTATACGATTTGCTTGGAAATATGCAAAAAAAACGCTATCTTTGCAGACGCAAAGATTTTTATTACTGCAACGCATTATGAATAAACGAAGAATAGCCATAGTTGCCGGAGGAGACAGTTCGGAACACGATGTATCCCTGCGCAGCGCAGCCGGCATCTTGTCTTTTTTGGACAAAGACCGCTATGATGCCGAGATAATAGAACTGAAAGGTGCGGATAAAAAAGCCCTTGACAAAATCACGGAATATGACTTTGCCTATATCACCATTCACGGTACGCCGGGCGAGAACGGCTTGTTACAGGGTTATTTGGAGATGATGCATATACCTTACTCTTGCTGCAATGTGTTGGCGGCGGCTTTAACATTCAACAAATACGCGTGTAACCACTATTTGCAGAACTTTGGTATCCGTATTAGTAAGAGCATATTACTTCGCAAAGGACAGGTGCGTCCGACGGACCAAGAAATAATTGACCAAGTGGGACTTCCCTGCTTCATTAAATCGAATGTGGGCGGTAGTAGTTTTGGTTGTACCAAAGTAAAAACAATAGACCAGGTAACGCCGGCTATCGTCCGTGCCTTTGAAGAAGGCGACGAGGTGATTTGTGAGGCGTTCATGAAAGGTACGGAGATTACCTGTGGAGTCTATAAAACGAAAGACAAAGAGGTTGCTTTCCCCATCACGGAAGTGGTTACGGGTAATGAGTTCTTTGATTATAATGCCAAATATAACGGTGAAGTGCAGGAGATAACCCCTGCCCGTATCCCCGATGAAGTGCGCGACCGTGTGCAGGCGATGACCAAACATATCTATGATATTATAGGTTGCCAGGGTATTATCCGTGTGGATTATATTCTGACCGAAGGTTGGCAAATCAATCTGCTGGAAGTCAATACGACTCCGGGCATGACAGCAACCAGTTTTATTCCGCAGCAGGTACGCGCTGCCGGATTGGATATCAAAGATGTGCTGACTGATATTATCGAAAACAAGTTCTGATGGATATCAATAACGAAATAGCACGGTTGGATTGGACTATGCAGCCCCGAGGGTTGTATGAACCTATCGGTTATACCCTATCTGCCGGCGGTAAACGCATTCGTCCGACATTGGCACTGACGGCATGCCGTATTTTTGGCGGTGACGAGCAAAAAGTGCTTCCTGCCGCATTGGCGTTGGAGATATTTCATAATTTTACTTTGTTGCATGATGATGTGATGGATCACGCTCAGGTGCGTCGCGGGCGTGCGTGTGTACATATTAAATGGAGTGAGAATACGGCCATTTTGAGCGGCGACCAGATGTTGATAGAGGCATACAAACAACTATGCCGTACCGACGCCTCCTATTTGCCTGAAGCGATGCGTCTGTTTAACCGCATGGCGACTGAGATATGCGAGGGGCAACAATATGATGTCGATTTGGAACAAACGCCTGTCGCCCGTTGTACGATGGACGATTACATGAATATGATTCGCCTCAAAACGAGCGTGTTGCTTGCCACGGCTTTGCAGATAGGGGCATATATGGCAGGAGCCGGCACAAAAGCGCAAAATGCGCTGTATGAATACGGAATCTGCATCGGATTGGCATTCCAAATACAGGACGATTATCTCGATTGTTACGGCGATGAACAGACTTTCGGTAAAGCCATCGGGGGCGATATACGCGAAGGTAAAAAAACATGGTTATACCTGACTGCCGTGCAGGACGGTATGGATGCCACCTTGTCGGATTTTGACACCGTCATAGCCGAATACAACCGTTTGGATATTCCGCAAAAAGCCCTGAATGAAATAGACCGGCTGACTCGGCAAGCGCTGACTTGTTTGGACAGCATACCGCAAAACGAGGCAACTGACGAACTGCGACAACTGGCAGTACGACTAATCACCCGCAAATCATAATATTATGCCATACAGAAGATTACCCAACACCGACCAAGCCCGTTTGAACACCCTGCGTACGGCTGTTCAGCGTGCCAGCGAGTCCGACTTTACGGAACAAGTTATCAGTTACCGCACCCTATCGGAAGCACAGTCGTTTTTGATGCAGTTTGAGAATATTGTGCGTCAGTACCACGAGAACTTTAACACGCGTGTTAATGCGAATAAACAGTATCGTCATGTGGTACAAAACGCCCGTATGTATATCTCCCATTTCATTCAGGTGCTGAACCTTGCTGTGATACGCGGAGAAATCAAGCGCAGCCAAAAAGAGTTGTATAAACTGGATCCGGAGACTAATATATTGCCCGATTTATCCAGTGAGGAAGATTTGCTGGTGTGGGGCGAGAATATCATTGAGGGTGAGAGAGAACGGACCGCATTGGGCGGCTTCCCGATTTATAATCCCGCCATCAATAAAGTGAAAGTGCATTATGACATTTTCAAGGAACATCAGTTTAACCAGCAAGTGCATCAAAAGAGTAGCACACGCGTAGCGGAAGACTTGGCTCCAATGCGGGAAAAAGCGGACGCCCTTATTTTGGCTTTGTGGAACGAGATAGAAGCGTACTTTAAGAATGAACTGCCGTATTCTCGGCTACGCAAATGCCAAAACTACGGTGTCATATATTACTACCGCAACGGAGAGGAGAAACTGACCCCCGAAACGGACAAACGCATTCAACAGAATAAAGACAGCGAATTGAGTATCAAATGGTCCGAGTAGGTGTTATGACACGGTCCATGCACACATCTTTCAACCAATGAGGAATCTCGTGATGGATCTGGAAATCGTAGCCGACACCAACCTTGAAAGATGATTTGTATTGTTTGAGAAAACGATCGTAATAACCGCCCCCGCGTCCTAAACGCCGACGGTGCTTGTCGAAACTCGTGCCGGGGACGATAATGAGGTCAATATGTCCGTTATACGCTTCCGTATCGGGCTCTGGGATACCAAAACGACCTTTCCGGAAAGGAGTATGCGGTTCAAACTTACGCGCCTCCATGGCGTGAGTATGGTGGGTCAAAGCAGGGAATAAGAAAGTCTTTTCTCCTTGATATTGGTAAAGCAGTTCGCGCAAGTCAATTTCGTTGTGGACAGGAAAATACATCATAACGGTCTTTGCCTTTTTGAAATGATGCAATTCGGCAATGCGGGCAACCACTTTCTCGGACTCCTCCTTCACCCGCTCCTGCGTCATTATAGTACGCTTTTGGGTATCAATGGAACGCATTTTCTCCTTCTCGCGTTTAACACTTACCCAGGGAAGAATCGCCATTAAATCATGAATCTGACTCTCGAACAGCATAACAAGCAGTAATTTAGAATGATAAATATCTCAAAAGCACTGCAAAGGTACAAAAAAAAACACATATAAACAAACTAATCTGACAAAATTATCAAAAAAACATACAATATGAAGTCATTTTCACGCTTATTCATTCTTACAATCATAATCGGTATAACCGTCGGCTGTGATAAAAAGGATAATACCGGCACCCTATCCGATATAGCACAAATAACCGCTTTTGCGTTTGCCTCTAACGATAGTATTCCCGGCTTTGGAGAGGCCATATTCGTGGTGGACCAACTGACCGACACGGGACTTATTCGTATGCGGAAAAACGACTCGGTACGATTCGGTACACCGCTCAACAAAGTCGTTCCCAAAATAACCTACTACACCAATCCTGCTTCGGTAACCTTCTATCTTGGCGAAAAGGCGGTCGTTTTGACCGGTTACGACACGCTTGATTTGAGTGTCAAGCCGATACGCATCCGTGTGGTTGCTCAAAACACGGACTATGAAAAATGGTATAAACTGGACTTTGATGTGCATACAATGAACGGAGACTTGTTCCTTTGGGATACCCTTACCGCTTCTATCTCTAATGTTCATGTCGGTCGCACCAAGACGGTCAACCGAAACGGCGTGTTCTATTTCTTCCAGAACGATGGTTTTCGTCCGATGATGTATATCTCGTCCGACTTGGGTAAACATTGGGAGGAGAAAAGTGTTACCGGTCTGCCTGCCTCTTGCCGCGTGGAGCAAATCGTGTTGGGCGAAGGAAATGAATACTTTTTTTACGCCGACGGCAAGTCGTTGTATATGTCCGCAAACGGTTATGAATGGGATGCTCCGATTTTACTGGATGTGGAAGTATTGGCATTATATATGACTTTCAATGACCGCCTATGGTTGGCAGCACGCGGAGAAGATAGAGTACCACGCCTGTATAGTATGGATGCAGATCTTAAACTGACTCCGTATGTCGGTCTCGGCATACCGGGCGATTCACTGCCGTTACATTTCCCCGTCAGCGATTTCTCCGTAGCCCAGTTCAAAAGCAGCAGTCTGCACCAACATAGTTTGATAGCCGGCGGTTTCGACCGATTGGGACATATCACCAACGGACGGTGGAGTGTGGAGTTTAATAACTATAATTACAATATTACCAATATCGTTCCTGCCAACGATGCGTTTGGTAACTTTGCCGGTGCTGGTATTGCCTATTATGGCAAGTTCCTGTATTTTATCGGGGGAATGCGGGAGGATAGAGCGTTGATTGCCCCTGTCTATACCTCTGTAGATGAAGGTATGAATTGGGTGGACGCGACGGACACCATCAACAACCATAAACCAAAAGGGTATATGAGCCGTCACCAAATCAGCACATTTGAACACGAGGGGGATATATACATAATAGGTGGTGAAGATAACTCCACCACCTATACGGATGCCTACCGCGGCCACATGAATAGTATCAACTGGCCGGAGATAGGTAATTAATTACAATTTCGGACCTGCAGCAACAAGGGCTTTGCCGGCTTCATTGGTTTCGTATTTAGCGAAGTTCTTAATGAAGCGACCGGCGAGGTCTTTTGCTTTTTCGTCCCATTGTTTAGCGTCAGCGTAAGTGTCACGCGGATCCAAAATAGCGGGATCTACACCGGGCAGGGCGGTCGGTACTTCGAAGTCGAAATACGGGATCTTCTTGGTGGGGGCACTCAAGATAGAGCCATCCAAGATAGCATCAATGATACCGCGGGTATCACGAATGGATATACGCTTGCCCGTACCGTTCCAACCGGTATTAACGAGGTAGGCCTTTGCTCCGCTCTTTTCCATTTTCTTTACCAGTTCCTCGGCATATTTGGTGGGGTGCAGTTCCAAGAAGGCCTGACCGAAGCATGCAGAGAAAGTGGGAGTCGGCTCGGTGATACCACGCTCGGTACCTGCCAATTTGGCGGTGAAACCGCTCAGGAAATAGTATTTGGTCTGCTCGGGAGTCAGGATGCTAACAGGAGGCAGTACGCCGAATGCGTCCGCGCTCAGGAAAATAACGTTCTTGGCGTCCGGACCGGCAGAGATGGGACGAACGATTTTCTCGATATGGTTAATCGGATAACTTACGCGTGTATTTTCGGTAACACTCTTGTCGTTGAAGTCAATCTTGCCGTCTTTATCTACGGTTACGTTCTCTAACAGAGCATTGCGACGGATAGCGTTGTAGATGTCGGGCTCGGACTCTTTGTCCAGTTTGATAACTTTGGCATAGCAACCGCCTTCCAGGTTGAAGACGCCTTTGTCGTCCCAGCCATGCTCGTCGTCACCGATAAGCAGACGCTTCGGGTCAGTGGAAAGAGTCGTCTTACCCGTACCGCTCAAACCAAAGAAAATGGCGGTATTCTTGCCTTCCATATCCGTATTGGCGGAGCAGTGCATGGAAGCGATACCTTTCAAAGGCAGGTAGTAGTTCTGCATCGAGAACATACCTTTCTTCATCTCACCGCCGTACCAAGTGTTGATGATTACCTGTTCGCGGCTGGTTGTGTTGAAAGCCACACATGTTTCGGAGTTCAGCCCCAGTTCTTTGTAGTTCTCCACTTTGGCTTTGGAAGCATTGTAGATAACAAAGTTGGGCTCAAAATGTTCCAATTCCTCTTCGGTGGGTTGGATGAACATGTTTTTGATAAAGTGGGCTTGCCATGCTACTTCCATAATGAAGCGGACTGCGAGGTGTGTCTCTTTGTTAGCACCGCAGAAAGCATCAACTACATACAACTCTTTGTTGGAAAGTTCTTTGATGGCGATATTTTTTACATCGCCCCAAACTTTCTCGGACATGGGGTGGTTATCGTTCTTGTAACCCTCTGTGGTCCACCATACATTGTTATGGCTCTGTGCATCGTCCACAATGTATTTGTCCTTAGGGGAACGGCCGGTAAAGATACCCGTCATTACATTTACGGCACCCAGTTCGGTTACTTGACCCTTTTCGTATCCCTGCAAAGCGGGATTGGTCTCGGCTTTGAATAACTCCTCGTAAGAAGGATTGTAAGCAATCACCTTACTTCCGGTGATTCCATACTTGGTTAAATCAATTTGTTTCATACCTTAAATTTATTTATATGGAAAACTATTTCTATGTTCAAATAAAAATTTGTCGCTTCTTTAGCACATACAAAATTACTATTTTTTTTCCAAATGACCAAATTTTGCCCTAAAAAAGCCATATTTTGCCAACTCGACTTGACAAAATAGCAAAAAATATGTTATAAAACACATTTTCTTGCAAAAATATTTGCACATATCAAAAAAATGTTGTACTTTTGCATCGTGTTTTTCATGGTATTAGATTTAAGGTTAAGTAAAGATTGTGGTTGTCGAGACGACAACCCTTCTTTTTTTTATGTCTTTTAAGTGAGAATTAGGAATAAAAAACCGCGCCGCCACCTGCCCGTTCGGATAGGTGGCGCGTTGGCTATACATATCTTATACATATGATATACATATGTTAGCCCCCAATGGCAACTCACTTAGATGCCTCGGATTATTCGGCGGGAGTTTCGGAGGCGACGGCTTTTTCGTAGCACGCACGGCAAAGGGGTTCATAGGAATCCGTTTCACCGAGTAAGACTCGCTTTTCACTGGCGACAAGGCGGTGACTGACATACGCCAAATCACCGCAGTGGACGCAGATAGCATGCGTCTTGTACACATCTTCGGCAATTGCCATGAGCGCAGGCATAGGACCGAAAGGTACGCCTTTATAGTCCATATCCAAACCGGCACAGATAACGCGAATGCCGCGTTGTGCCAACTGCTTGCAGACATCTACGATGCCCATATCGAAAAACTGCGCCTCGTCAATACCTACGACATCAATATCGTCCGCCAAGAGCAAGATATTCTGACTGCTGTCCACAGGTGTGGATTGGATCACATTATGGTCATGGCTGACCACATCTTCCACCGAATAGCGCACATCAATGGCGGGCTTAAAGATTTCCACCCGCTGTTTGGCAAATTGGGCGCGTTTCATACGGCGGATAAGTTCTTCCGTTTTGCCGGAGAACATACTGCCGCAAACTACTTCGATACTTCCGCGACGGCGGACAGGTCCTTGGGTGTCTCGTTCGTTGAACATAATTTGATGTCTTGTACCATCATTTGGATGGTGGTTGTATTATTAAAAGTATTTTCTTCCAGTTCGTAGCATACATCAACAGGCAAGCCGTTTTGAATATGCAGGGCTTTGTCCCCGTGCCCGAAAGCAATGCCGGAGATGGCTGCTGTGCGGTCGGTAATATCCAAGCGCAAGTGTTCGCCCGTCTTGCCCACACGCTTCGTATAGCGGTTATTGATAACGCGTCGCGTAACGAAAACAGGATTGGGGTTGTCCGGACCAAAGGGCTCAAGGTGTTGCAGGATAGAGAAGAACTTGGCGTCTATATCCTCAAACGCAATCTCTTGTTCCACCTCAATGGTAGGAATCATTTGGTTGGGTTGGATATGGGAAGACACATAATCTTCAAAGCGGCGTTTGAATTCAGGCAAATCCTTGAGGTGCATACTCAAGCCCGCTGCAAACTGGTGCCCGCCAAAGTTAGTCAGCAAGTCGCGGCAAGAATCAATGGCAGTGTAGATATCAAATCCCCCCACAGACCGTGCAGAACCGCTGATAATATCATCCTCGCCCGAAGTGAGCACTATCGTAGGACGGTAATAAGTTTCCGTAAGGCGCGAGGCAGCAATGCCGATTACGCCTTTATGCCAGCCCTCGCCATAGACTACGGTGGAGCGTTTGGATTCGTTATCGGGGTCTTGTTGCAATAGTTCAAGGGCTCTGCGGGTCGTCTCTTCGTCGTGGTCGCGCCGTTCCTTATTGTAAGCATCTATATCTGCCGCCTGCTGTTCGGCAAATTGGGGGTCGTCGGAGATGAGTAGTTTGACGGCTTCTGCCCCCGAATGCATGCGTCCGCTGGCATTGATACGCGGTCCTATTTTGAAGCCCAAGTCGGATACAGATACCTGCTTGCCCTCCAAGCCCGCTACACGCATAATGGCTTGTACTCCGACCGAAGGACATTTATTCAGTTGCTGTAGGCCGTAATACTCCAAAATACGGTTTTCCCCCGTCATGGATACAATATCTGAGGCAATAGACATTGCCAAAAGGGGCAGAAGAGGTATAAAGCGTTTCTCCTCTATGCCGTGTGTCATGGCGTATGCCTGTACCAATTTGAAACCGACTCCGCAGCCGGATAAATCTTTATACGGATAGGTGCAGTCGGCGCGTTTCATATCCAGTACCGCCACACATTGGGGCAGTGTATCGCCCGGTGTGTGATGGTCGCATACGATAAGGTCTATATTCCGTTCGGTGGCGTATGCCGCTTTATCGACGGCTTTGATGCCGCAATCCAACGCGATAATCAGCGAACAATGTTCGGCTTGTGCGGTGTCAATACCTTTGAACGAGATACCATAGCCCTCTGTGTACCGGTCGGGAATATAAAAAATAACTTCAGGAGTCAGGCGCTTGAGAAAAGTGTACATGAGTGCCACTGCCGTGGTACCGTCCACATCGTAATCGCCGTACACCATGATACGCTCGCGGTAACGAATGGCTTTTTCCAAACGGTTGACCGCTTTGTCCATATCTTTCATTAGGAACGGGTCGTGCAAATTTGCCAACGAGGGACGGATATATGTTTTGGCTTGCTCTGCCGTGGTTATTCCGCGGTGTACCAGCATCCGCGCTGCGGGTTTGGAAATACGCAGTTCATCACAGAGCAAGTCGATAGCCGCCAATTGCTCCTCATTCGGTTGCCATATTTGCCAATTATATTCCATCTGTCAGTTGAAAGTTGTCCGTATCTTTCCACAGGGGCAGCACTTGTCTGAAATGTGCCAACTTATCCATATCAAATTCAGCAATGCGGGTACCGCTTTCGTTGCTACGGAATTTGACCAGCGGTGTCAAGCGTGTGTCATAGC
Source organism: Paludibacteraceae bacterium (assembly GCA_045641145.1). Lineage (GTDB taxonomy): Bacteria > Bacteroidota > Bacteroidia > Bacteroidales > Paludibacteraceae > Colicola. The sequence continues at coordinate 8,794 of JAZUGJ010000130.1, read as the reverse complement.
CAATGGAATGACCGTTGTAGTGCAGCCCGAGTCCGTCATCGCCAACAGGATTGACAGCAGCCAAATAGCAGTGATTCTCCGTTGCCCGTGCCGCTAACAGGGCGTCCCAATATTGAATGCGGCATTCGGGCCAGTTGGCACATACAAGCAAAATATCATAATCATAGCCGCTTTGGTTGCGTGCCCAAACGGGGAAACGCAAGTCGTAACACAGCAATAGGCGCATTTTGACACCTTTATATTCAATGACGGTACGCTTCCTGCCCTGTGTAAAAAAACGATCTTCACCGCCGTGGGCATATAAGTGTGCCTTGTCGATAAAAATAGGTTTTTCGTCGGGACGAATAAAGAATCCGCGATTGAATAACTGCTTCCTTTCGCTGCAAATGAACGAGCCGCATACCGCTACACCCGTTTGGTCCGCCACCTGTTGCAGGGTCCGCATTGTCAGCCCGTCTGTCGGTTCTGCCAAATCGGGGCGGTCGGTGCAGAAACCGGTGGAGAACATCTCCGGTAGTAATGCCACATCCGCTTTCCCGCTGAGGCGACGGATTCGCCGCACTGTCAGAGACAGGTTGCGTTGTTTATCCGCCCACACAATGGGGTACTGCAATATGGCGACCTTGAAGTTGATAGTTGATTATTTAAAGTGGCGGGCTATTTTTTCTTTGCTGCGGGAACTGCACCGGCGGGGGCGGCAATGGTCTCACGCATCTTGGTATCGGCCTGCATATTTTGCATGCGATAGTAATCCATAATACCGAGGTTACCACTGCGGAATGCATCTGCCATGGCTTGTGGTACGAGGGCTTCCGCTTCAATCACTTTGGCGCGTGCTTCCTGTGCTTTGGCTTTCATTTCCTGCTCGCTGGCAATTGCCATTGCACGGCGTTCCTCTGCCTTGGCTTGGGCGATGTTCTTATCGGCATCGGCTTGGTCTATTTGCAGTTGGGCACCGATGTTCTTGCCCACATCAATATCCGCAATATCAATACTCAGAATTTCAAATGCCGTGCCGGCATCCAACCCCTTGGACAATACCAGTTTGGATATACTGTCGGGATTCTCCAACACGCTCTTGTGGCTCTCGGCAGAACCGATGGAACTAACGATACCTTCGCCTACACGGGCAAGAACGGTATCTTCTCCCGCACCGCCGACCAGTTGGCGGATATTGGCGCGGACGGTAACACGCGCTTTGGCAATTAACTGAATACCGTCTTTGGCAACTGCCGTTACCGGAGGAGTATCAATCACTTTGGGATTGACAGACATCTGCACTGCCTCAAACACATCGCGTCCTGCCAAATCAATGGCGGTTGCCATTTGGAAGGGCAGTTGTATATTGGCTTTATTGGCGCTGACGAGTGCATGAACGACACGCTGAATATGTCCGCCTGCCAGATAGTGGGCTTCCAAACCGTCGCGTTTCACATCCTGCAAGCCGGCTTTGTGCGCCTCAATCAGACAATTGACAATCAATGTCGGTGGTACTTTGCGGATACGCATCAGAAACAGTTGCACCAGCGAAATACGCACACCGCTGACCTGTGCGTTAATCCACAACATGAAAGGCACGTAGTAGAAAAAGATAATTACCATAATGGCAATCACCACAATCAGAACAATTTCCAAAACTTCCATAATACGAAATGATTTAAAGGTGTATAAATATTTTTTTATTTCTTTTCCATCTTCTCGGCTTCGGCGTTCAAGTTGTCCAATTTCTTGCCGGGGGCAGCCAAATCCACTTTGCTGTCGATGGTGGTGTCCAGAGACATTTTTTCTAATGCGCGCGAGCGCACGAAGCCGTAAATAGCCAATCCTGCCAAGACAATACAAGATACCAAAGCGATATGTCCCGCTATGGCACTGATTTTGATGTAGGCAACCACAACGGCACCTACCAATGCCGCAAACCCCGAAATGCCTGCAATACCGAAACCCGGCAGCAAGAACATCTCCAGGAGCAATAAAACGATTCCGACAAACGCCAAAAGAATGACTAAAAGGATATCCATCATAGGTCCAAAAATTTTTTTCGACTGCAAAAATACAAAATATTTTTGATATATACAAATAAAAAAATAAATTTGCAAGATAAAAAAAAAAGTTGTACTTTTGCAGCCCGAAAGGAGAAAATATGAGCAAAAATTTAGTTATAGTAGAGTCGCCTCACAAGGCAAAAACAATTGAAAAATTTTTAGGGGAAGGGTATCGTGTACTCTCCTCCGAAGGACATATACGCGACATAGAAGGGTACGAAAAAAATAGTATCGGAATAGACTTTGCCAACCGCTATCAACCCAATTATGTCATTGACCCCGAAAAGCATCATTTGCTTGCCACCCTCCGCAGCGAAGCGCATAAAGCCGATATGGTTTGGCTGGCGAGTGATGAGGACCGTGAGGGGGAAGCTATTGCCTGGCACCTGCAAGAAGTACTGGAGTTAGACCCCAAGAAAACGCAGCGTATTGTTTTTCACGAAATTACCAAAACGGCTATTCAAGATGCTATTTTGCATCCCCGTCAAGTGGATTATAATCTTGTGAATGCCCAACAGGCGCGGCGTGTATTGGACCGTATTGTCGGGTATGAGTTGTCGCCTGTCTTATGGCGTAAAGTCACTACCGGTTTGAGTGCCGGCAGGGTGCAGTCTGTCGCCGTGCGGCTCATTGTAGAGCGAGAACGCGAGATAGAAGAGTTCCAAGAGCAGCAGCAATACCGCATTTTGGCTGATTTTATCGGAGAAAACAAGGCACATGAGCAAGTTGTGTTGCATACCGAATTAAACCATCGTTTTGCCACCAAAGAAGAGGCGGTTGCGTTCTTGAATCAGTGCCAGAACCTGTCTTTCCGCATCTCTCAAATAGCCACTAAGCGCATTCATCGCACACCGGCACCACCGTTTACCACTTCGTCGTTGCAACAGGAGGCCGCGCGTAAATTGAAATTTACCGTCAGCAAAACAATGCGTTTGGCGCAATCGTTGTATGAGGCGGGACAGATTACTTATATGCGTACCGACTCGGTCAATTTAAGTACGCTGGCTATTGGCGCCTCCAAGCAGGAGATTGTCAATAAATTCGGAGCAGAATACCACAAGGCACGCCAGTATAAAACCGCCAGTAAGGGGGCACAGGAGGCGCACGAGGCCATTCGCCCCACCTATATGTCCACCCTTTCTGCCGGTAACACAGCGGATGAAAAGAAGCTGTATGAGTTAATATGGAAGCGTACTATTGCTTGTCAGATGGCGGATGCTGAAACAGAATCTACCCGTGTGGAAATAAGTGCAGACGGTGTGTCTTATTCCTTCGTGGCCATTGGTGAGGTGGTGCTGTTTGACGGTTTTACCAAGGTTTATATTCAGTCCACGGACGATGATAATCAGGAAGCCAATGCCGTTTTGCCACCGGTGGAAAAGGGTATGGTATTGAGCGGTGCGGAGTTTATCGGACACCAAACATTTACCCGTCCCCCGTTCCGTTATGCCGAGGCATCGCTGATAAAGAAAATGGAAGAGTTGGGTATTGGCCGTCCTTCCACCTATGCTACCATTATTGACACGATACAGACGCGTCAATATGTCGCCAAACGCAATATAGCAGGCAAGAAACGCGAGGTGAATGTCGTTTCCGTAAAGAACGGTCGTTTGTCGGATAAAAAGGTGCAGGAGGTGATAGGTCAGGAGTCCGGCAAATTACTGCCGACCGATTTGGGACGCATGACCAATGATTTTCTGGTAACCTATTTCCCGGATATATTGAGTTACGATTTTACAGCAACCGAAGAGGAGAATTTTGACAAGATAGCCGAAGGCAAAGCCGATTGGGTAAAAACGGTGGATCGTTTTTATAAGCAATTCCACCCGTCCATTGCCCTCATTCCTGCAGGAAAGATGGAAGGCCGTCTGTTGGGTAATGATCCCGCAACCGGCGCACCTGTTATTGCCAAAATCAGCAAAATAGGTCCCTGTATCCAAATAGGTGATGTTAACAACGGTAAACCCAAATTTGCCAGTATCAAACCCGAGCAGAGTATCTATACCATTACGCTGGACGAGGCGTTAGCCCTGTTTACTGAATCAAAAAACAAGGTGTTGTGCGTGATGGATGGAGAGGAAGTTACCTATGGTCAAGGCAAATACGGTCCGTATATAAAATATAAAGGTCAATTTGTTTCCGTGCCGAAAAATCTGTCGGAAGAGACGCTGACGGAAGATAAGGTGCGTGAATTATTATCGGCGGAAAAGCAGAAAGCCGAGCCGGTAAAAACATTCGGCACGATACAGGTCATGCAAGGGCGTTACGGGTTATATCTGAAAACACCCGAAGGCAATTACCGTTTGCCGAAGAACTGCAATCCTGACGAAATGACCGAAGAGACCTGTCAACAAGTAATAGCCAACAACAAAGTTTCGAAGAAATATGCTCGTAAACATTCTTAAATCCAAGATTCATCGTGTTAAAGTAACCGAAGCCAACCTCGACTATGTGGGATCTATTACAATAGATCAGGCGTGGATGGAGCAAAGCGGTATTTTAGAAGGGGAGCGTGTTCAGGTGGTGGACATTACCAACGGTGCCCGATTGGAGACTTATGTCATTCCAGGAAAGCGGGGCAGCCAATGTATTTGTATGAACGGTGCCGCAGCCCATTTGATGCATGTGGGAGATATTGTCATTATTATGGCATACGCGTGGATGACTCCCGATGAACAGAGAACTTTTAAGCCGAGCATCATTTTCCCGAACAAATAGATCACATGGCATTCTTTGACCTTCTGACTACCGATTCGCAATCCGCAGCGCGTGCCGGTGTGGTACATACCGACCACGGCGATATACAGACGCCTATTTTTATGCCTGTGGGGACTGTGGGAACGGTCAAGGGGGTGCATAAACGCGACTTAACGGATGATATACACGCCCAAATTATCTTGGGCAACACATACCACTTGTATCTGCGTCCCGGCACGGCGATTCTGCATAAGGCGGGCGGATTGCACCGCTTTGAGGGGTGGAACCGTCCTATACTGACAGACTCGGGCGGGTATCAGGTTTTTTCGTTGACTGATATACGCAAGATGACAGAGGAGGGAGTGCAGTTCTCGTCGCATATAGACGGACGCAAATTGATGTTCACGCCCGAAAATGTAATGGATATAGAGCGGGAAATAGGTGCGGATATCATGATGGCGTTTGACGAATGTTGTCCGGGTACGGCAGATAAAGCGTATGCCGAAAGCAGTATGCAACGCACCCACCGATGGTTGGATCGTTGTATCCGTCGTTTTGACGAAACGGAAGATTTATACGGTTATAAACAGCATTTGTTCCCCATTGTGCAGGGGTGTGTCTATACTGATTTACGGCAAGAGGCAGCCAAGCGGTTGCGTGACTTGGACCGCGACGGTTACGCAATAGGCGGGTTAGCGGTTGGAGAACCGGCGGAAAAGATGTATGAAATGATAGAGGTAGTGAATGCTATCTTGCCGGAGCATAAACCGCGTTATCTGATGGGAGTGGGTACACCGTGGAATATATTGGAAGCCATTGAACGCGGAGTGGATATGTTTGATTGTGTCATGCCGACCCGCAACGGAAGAAACGGACAGATTTTTACCCGTCAGGGGGTAATGAATATGCGCAACCAAAAGTGGGAGGATGACTTCACAGAGTTGGACCCGACCGGCACCAGTTATGTCGATCATGAGTATAGCAGGGCGTATGTGCGTCATTTGATTCACGCGGAGGAAATGTTGGGGCTGGAGATACTGAGTATCCATAATTTGTGCTTCTACCTATGGCTGGTTGGCGAGGCAAGACAACATATTATCGCGGGTGATTTTAAGAGTTGGAAGGACACTATTATGCCGGAATTGATGAGGCGATTATAATGACTCCGAAAAACAGAGCACATAGAGATTGGAAGTTGCTGACAACTTTGGACCGGTATATTATCGGTAAGTTTCTCGGCACTTTTTTCTTTTCCATTATTCTGATTTTGAGTATTGGTATCGTATTTGATTTGACCGAGAAAATGGACGATTTTTACGAATACCAATTGTCGGCGAGGGATGTGATAATGGATTACTATATCTATTTTATCCCCTACTATATGAATATGTTCAGTCCGCTGTTCATTTTCATATCGGTTATTTTCTTTACCAGTAAGTTGGCGGGCAACAGTGAGATTATTGCCATGATGGCGACCGGCATGAGTTTTCACCGCTTGATGGTGCCTTATTGGATTTCGGCGACGCTGCTCTTTTTGATGCTGTTTTTCCTGGGCGGATACGTTATTCCTCCCGCGTCGGGCAAAATTCTTGATTTCACCGATAAATATGTGGAGACATTCACTTCGGAGAATGCGCGTAATATACAGATGGTAGTAGAGCCGGGTACTGTGCTCTATATAGAAACATTCCGCCAAAGTACGAATACGGGCTATCGGTCTTCGTTGGAACATTTTGACGGCAAGACACTCAAAATGCGTATCACAGCCGACCGTATCACTTATGATTCTGCCTATAACTGGCATTTGGAGAATTATACGCGCCGTGATTTTGACGGTTTGCACGAAACATTGACCCGCGGTGCGCGACTGGATACGATTATCGGTTTACAACCGAGCGAGTTATTTATCACCGCCCAGCAGGCGCAGCAGATGACCAACCCCGAGTTGCGGGCATATATGGACCGGCAACGCCAGCGCGGTGCGGGTAATATACAGGCGTTTGAAAACGAGTGGTGGAAGCGTATTGCTTCGCCGGTTGGTGCTTTTATCATGACGCTATTGGGAGTTACGATGTCGTGTAAGAAAATCCGTGGCGGAATGGGTAAGAACCTCGGTATAGGTATTACTTTGTCTGCGGGTTATATTCTTTTCTCCACAGTGAGTGTCAGTTTTGCGGTTAGCGGTACGATGTCGCCTTTTATGGCAGCGTGGATTCCTAATTTTGTTTTCCTTGCCATCGGTTCCCTGCTGTATTTTAAAGTGCAAAAATAAATGCCCTTTTTATCTCATTTTCTCATTCCGAGAACTATGCCGCAGATTTCTTCCCGTATAGATTCTGCCTTTTGCATAAAAAAAGTGCCTATTTTGTAAAAAAGTGCTTATTTATTTGGAAAAGTGCCGAAAAAGCAGTAATTTTGCGACTGCAAAATATATGTAGCGACGAAATTGGAGAAATGACCAATTAATACAAAACGTTTATGGAAAAAGATTTTAGAAATTATTCTGATGAAGAATTCCGTGCTGCCATGATTGCCACTATGAATCTAAAACAAGAGTGGATGGCTTCAGTAGATAAACGTGAAGCAGAGTTAGGCATACGATGAGATTATCTGTCGATAATATCAATAAAGAATCCCCATATTGGGTTCTTCAGTTGGATGATATGACCTTCCGTTTTGTAACTAAAAACGGTGTACGGTATCGTGTAGGATTTTACCAAGACCCTTATTTCTTGAGAGATAAAGCATATCACTTTTTTATTGCCAACGAAGAGGGGGTGTCGGCACCGAAAGATGTTGATGTTTTCAAAGTGATTACTTGTGTATTGGAGGAATTCTTTCGTCAAGATGCTTCCGTGATGCTTTACATTTGTGACCCTCACGACCATAGAGAAGCCATTCGTGACAATTTATACAAGCGTTGGTTTCAGAGTTATGCCAAACATGAGACGTTGACCCTTCAAACAGAAGAATTGAATTTTCAAGGATATGTGGTTTATACAGGAATGATACTACGGAAGGATCATCCCGAATATGAGCAAATGTTAGAGGCGTACAAGTCATTTGTTCAACGTGCGACTCAAATATATCAAGTATCTCCCAAATAATGCCACATAGACCTTAATATATAATATAGCACGCAATTGACATACCCCCGCCCCCAATAATACATGGGGGGGGGTAATTCGTTGAAAATAAGCAAATTATACAACTATGTATAATAATAAACAACATTATTAACCAAAAACAAAACATTTATGAGAAAATTATTTTTTCTTTTTGCAGCCCTGACGCTGAGCGCAGGACTGTGGGCAGATGGCTCTGTCTTTACTTACACGGCGACGGAGAAATTAACGCTCAATTTCATGAAACTTGGAACCGTTGCTACCCACGAATTTAAAGACGGTAATGGTAAAGTTACCTACAATGAGACAATTACGACGATTGGAGAATATGCTTTCAATTGTTGCTCCAAATTGACTTCCATCACCATCCCTGCATCGGTTACGACGATTGGAAAGGGTGCTTTCTATAAAGCCGGCCTTACTTCTATCACTCTCCCTGCCGGTGTTACGGAGATAGGAAAGGATGCTTTCAATCAATGCGAATCTTTGGCATCCGTCACACTGCCGGAAGGTGTAACGACGATTGGAGAATATGCTTTCAGTAATTGCTCCGCTTTGCAATCCATCACCATCCCTGCAGGTGTGACGACGATCGGACAGTATGCTTTCTATGGTGCCGGCCTTACTTCCATTACCATCCCTGCAGGTGTGACGACGATCGGAGGTTATACTTTCTATGAGTGCACCGCTTTAGCATCGGTTACTTTCTTAGGCAATGCTTGCCAAAAGGGTATTGGTAATAATGCTTTTGGCAGGGTTGGAGACCCCACTCCTGCCCTTTTGACTTTGCCTGCTAACTGGACAGGAACCAAACCGAACGAACAGGGCAAGTGGTATGGTGGTAAGTTCACTCTCGCTGCTCCGGCTAAAACATCCACCATCACTTACACGGCGACGGAGAAATTGCCGGAAACAATAAGTCGGATC
>JAZUGJ010000129.1:0-4346 GCA_045641145.1 Paludibacteraceae bacterium | reverse complement strand
GACATGGCTACGATCCGACTTCACACACGCCACATGAGCTTCATTTAGCAGATATTCTGCCATGTCATTGCTATTGTGTATATTGCCTTTACCATAGTAGGCACTCACATCGGGGAACAGATAGAACGCCCCTTGCGGTTCATGAAATTTAAGTTCTGGTATTTCACGCAACAAACGGACCATCAAGTTGCGGCGTTGTTCAAACACACGGCGCATATCTTCCACACATTGTTGCGGACCGTTATACGCCGCCTCTGCTGCTTTTTGCGCAACCGTAGTTGCACATGTTATTTGCTGGCTCTGCAATTTCTTACATGCTGCCACCACTTCTTTGTCCTTGCATGCCATAAAACCAATGCGGTAGCCGGTCATTGCGTACGCCTTACTGACACCGTTAATTAGAATCACACGGTCACGAATGGCATCAAATTGTGCAAAACTCTCATGCTTGCAGCCGTACACTAACGGACTATATATCTCGTCTGAAATAACATAGACTTGCGGATGACGCGTCAACACATCTGCCAACGCTTGCATCTCATCATGAGAATAAATACTACCGGTTGGATTATTAGGAGAACTGATAATCAGCAACTTCGTCTTGGGTGTTATTGCCTTTTCCAACTGATTAGCAGTCATTTTATAGTCTGTTTCCAAAGTTGTCGGCACAAACACATTAGTGCCTTCTGCCAACTTGACCATTTCCGAATAACTGACCCAGCATGGTGTAGGCACAACGACCTCGTCACCGGAATTAACCAACGCCATGACGGCATTGCAGATGGCTTGTTTAGCACCGACAGAGACGATAATATCGTCCGCATTAAAAATGCCAAGGTGCTGAGCAAAGGTATTGAGGAGATTGGCGATAGCTTGGCGCAAGGACGGGAAACCGGGAACCGGTCCATAATGGGAGAAATCATCATCTACCGCTTGTTTGACTGCCATTTTAATATGGTCCGGAGTCGGAAAATCAGGTTCCCCAAGTGACAGCCCGAGTACATCCACACCCTGCTGCCGCAATTGCTGACACCGCGCAGCCATTTGTAAACTCTGCGACTCACTTAATGACAATATTCGATTGCTGATTTTCATAGAAAAAAAATTACATTGCTCTTTTATGACATATACAACCATATAATCTTGGAGACACATTTGCTATGTACATTTTTATACGCGCATTCCGAGACACCCAACGCGCAAGCAAGGGAAACGCATTTTGTTTGCGTAAGAATGTTATATATGTACTATAATGATTATAGTCGTGTGTCGCTGCCAAACTCAACAAATTCATTGCACTATGCGACAGCATTGTTCGGTACCACCGTAAAACGCCCCTGTCCGAAATATGCATCATTTGTTCACGAAGAATAGTTTGAAGGAATTTATGTCCTTCTATCTTCCTTGAAGCCATACGAGGAGAATCTGCACGGACCAAGGAGTTAGAGCGGATGATGTAGTGTTGAACGATAGTTGGAGTCACATTCATTCGCTGAACTTTCTGCAACACCAACGGCAACCATGGCGTATCATCGAAATAGTCCCCCGTGTAACACCATATATGGTTATCCGAAATTATTTGCCGACGGTATATATACAACCAAATATAGCACTGTACTTGCAAACGCTCCGCGATGAACTCGGAACCTGTCATAAGTTTCGGGGTATAATCAAATGGTATCGGGAACTTGCATTCTTCTGTCGGCTGATACAACTCATTTTCCACACAATAATTGAAACGGATAGCATCTAACTGTTCCCTTTCCATCTGCCGAAGTAATGCACCATAAACATGTGGCTCAACATAATCATCAGGGTCAACAAAACACATATATTTTCCGGTTGCATGTCGCATTCCGTTATTACGTGCACCGGACGGTCCTTGATTCTGCTGATCCAGCACAACAACAGATGTCGGATATCGGGACTGATATGTTCGAGCTATGTCAGCCGAATTATCAGGACTGCCATTGTTAATGCAGATTATCTCCATCTTCTCTATCGGCACATCTTGATTCAACACCGAGTCAAGGCACTTAGGCAACCATTGCGCCGAGTTATATAAAGGAATAATGATGGAAAGTAATTTCATGTAAAATAGATTATTTCAAATGATTGCATTGATTACACGGAATAATCTCCCCACTAACACAGCGACTGGCATCCGACATGAGGAAAGCTGCCACTTCTGCTATTTCCTGCGGTAAAATAAATCGTTTTCCAACCGCTCCTTTCAAGTATAAATCATCATATTTATCGATGTCATGTATGACATCTGCCACCACCCCGGGTGCAATGGCATTGACATGCACACCACGCGTAGCGAATTGACGAGCCAATCCCGCGATAATATTGCCAATTGCAGCTTTTGTCATCCCGTATGGTGCATCGTCAGGATACAAACCACGCTCAGAAGTAATAAATAGCACAGACGATGAGGGAATTTGCTCAGTATCCACATAGCGAAGAAATGCTTGTGTCAAAAAGAATGGGCTCTTAACATTCGTCAAAAATTGTTCATCATAACTGGCTTCTGTAACATTCAAGAAACCATTATCTATATTACATATCCCCGCATTATTTACCAATCCGGTCAAACCGCCAAGACGCTCTGAAGCAGTTTTAATAAACGCATCCATACCATGAGTATCATTCACATCAAAGCGCAAATATTCACAATGCAACTTTTGCGCGGCAGATTGTAAGCGATCTTCGTTTCTACCAATTATCAAAACCTGTGCTCCTTCTTTGATAAAGCGTTCCGCTAAATGATATCCGATACCTTGACTTCCTCCTGTAACAACAATCTTTTTATCCGCCAAAATACGACCACGCTCTATCGTTGTTACATTCGCCGGAACTTTCAATGTTGGTATGCCTTTATATAACCATTGCCACAATCGGTATAGATACTTTTTCATTGTCAAATTATTTTAATAAATGCCATTTCTCTAATTTAAATAATACCCTTTCCACAAAATACACCACACCCCATAAATGATGCCGTTGCAACCGGTCATATTGCGACATCGGGAAATGATATCTATTGTAATCTTTTAATATACCTGCAGGTATCATCTCCTTCAACAAACGATTTCGTTCCTCATTAAGAATATCCTTGCGGGTTTCAGAAATTCCTCCCATATCAAATATAGTAACCATCATAGGTACATATTTGACAGTAGCATCCCCAAGCACGATACTTTGCATATAAAATTTCCAATCTGAACATATTTTTAACGACTCATCATACAACCCGAATTTATCAAATAGAGAACGCTTGATATATGCAGGAGAATGATTAAGACACCCACGATAGAACATATTGAGCGTAACATTATCAGTCCCACTGCATCTATCTGTTATATGAGTACCATCCGTCATTATTTTCCGCATATTGCCATACATGATGTCCGGATAGTTATTCCTATCCAACGCAGAGAACATTCGTTCTACCACATATTCATCTGCCAACATGTCACCACTATTCAAGAACTCACAATACTCTCCGCTTGCCATGCGAATGCCCTTATTCATGGCATTATAAATGCCTTTATCCGGTTCGCTTACCCATTTGACGGGATAGGATGCCTTGTCCGCGTATTCTTTTACTATATCGGCACTTCCGTCCGTACTGGCTCCGTCTATAACAACATGTTCAAATTCCTTGCATGTTTGGGAAGCCACGCTGGCAAGTGTCTTTCGCAGCCCATCGGCATTATTGCGGTTAATAGTTACTATGCTCAGTTTCATACGCTTACCTTTCCGCACGCATGGGGTTTTCCAAAAAATCCTTGTAAGCAAGGCGAATACCGTCTTCCAACTCCGTTTTATAAGTCCAGCCCAGATGCGTTGCTTTGCTGACATCCAATAATTTACGCGGTGTGCCATTCGGGCGGGTTGTATCCCACTCTATCCGTCCCTCATAACCAACTACTTTAGCAACCAATTCAGTCAATGCTTTAATTGTCAATTCCTTGCCCGTACCGGCATTGACTGTTTCGTTTCCACTATAGTTATTCATCAAGAACACGCACAGATTTGCCAAGTCGTCCACATATAGGAATTCACGCAACGGGCTTCCGTCTCCCCAACAAGTTACCGACTCTGCCCCACTCATTTTGGCCTCGTGAAAACGGCGTATCAGCGCCGGCAGCACATGGCTGTGCTCGGGATGGTAATTATCATTAGGACCGTAAAGGTTGGTCGGCATGACCGATATATAATCCGTGCCATACTGGCGATTGAGGAACTCGCAATACTTAAGACCACTTATTTTGGCAAGGGCATACGCTTCATTGGTTTTCTCCAATTCAGAAGTTAGGAGGCAACTTTCCTGCATCGGC
>JAZUGJ010000128.1:0-3456 GCA_045641145.1 Paludibacteraceae bacterium | reverse complement strand
TGATGACCACATTGCCTTGTGCCGCCCGAAAACCGCAGTACAGCGCTGCCGATTTACCATAATTACGGCGGAAGCAGATACCTCTTACCGCCTCACTTTGGGCTTTTAAGTCGCGAATAACCTGCCACGACGAATCGGTGGAACCGTCATTAACGAAAATAACCTCGTATGAGAAACTATGTTCGCGCATCACACGCGCAATCCACTCGTACAATTTAGGCAACGATTCCGCCTCGTTGAACAGCGGTACTACAATAGAGATATCCATTTTGCTCACTAATTTTGCTGCAAAAGTACAAAAATTAAACGAATAATGCAATTTTTTTTTGCAAATATCATAAAAAAAGTGTACCTTTGCCGTTCATTTATTTCAAAATAGCCCTATTTATGCTGTCCAACATGAAAGATCACGCCAAGTTATGGGAGTTAAATCCGATTTGGGATTTGCTCACTGCGGGCGAAAAAATGTATATTGACCAGCAGTCTGAATGGGTTACTTACAACAAGAATGACATTATCCACCGCGAAGGTGACACTCCTACCCACATGATGGTTCTTATCAGCGGGAAGGTGCGTATCTATATTGAAGGCATCGGGCAGAAACCGCAAATCATTCGTATGCTCAAGCCGTACGATATATTCGGTTACCGTGCCATTATCGCCGGCGACGACTATAACTCCTGCGCCAGTGCGTTGGAAACCAGTATAGTATGCAAAGTGGACCGCGAGGCGTTCTTGCGCGTCATTCAGCAGAACAACCATTTCTGTTTCCGTATGTTGGAGGAGATGTCCCGCGACTTGGCCATCAGCGAACTGCGCACCGTCAACCTGACCCAGAAACATATTCGCGGGCGTTTGGCAGAGGCACTGCTAACCTTGAAGCAGAACTACGGTTTGGACGAGGACGGTGTGACTATCGCGATGTATTTGAGCCGCGAGGATTTGGCTAACATGAGCAGTATGACGACCAGCAACGCCATTCGGACGCTCAGCCAGTTCGCACAAGAAGGCATAATCAGTATAGACGGAAAAAGAATCAAACTCCTCCGAGAAGAGGAGTTGATTAAGACATCCCACATGGGATGTTAGTCCAGCATGTGTCCGAAGTTATTGGACAATTGTACCATTTGGTCGTATTCTTCCGGAGTGAGATCGTAGAAATAGAAGTTTCTGGGGTCTATCGGTTTGCCGTGATAATGCACCTCATAATGCAAGTGCGGACCGGTGGATTTGCCCGTGTTTCCTACCAAGGCGATGACATCAGCGCGCTTCACCTTCTGCCCCACCCTGCACAATGTCTTATGCAAGTGGGCATATAGCGTTTCGTAGCCGAAACCGTGATCGACAATAACGGTTATGCCGTAGCCCTGTTTGTGCCCCACAAACGTCACCTGCCCGTTACCCGTGGCATACACATCCGTACCGCGCGGTGCCGTAAAATCCATTCCCTCATGGAAGCGTTTAACATGATAGACAGGGTCCACACGCCAGCCGTAACCGCTTGCCACCCGTTTAAGGTTTTTATTCAGCACCGGTTGAATGGCAGGGATATTTTCCATTCTGACCGATTGGGTTTTAGCCAGTTGCAATATCTCGTCGTACGATTTGGCTTGCACATACAGTTCCTTCTCCAAGATGTCCGTCTTGAGCGTCAGATTGGCAGCCAGTTCAGAGTCGGTCATTCGTGACAATTCGTCGTAGTAAGACATCTTCTGCGTAGCCCCTTGGCGGACACTAAGCGGAATAGGTTCGGCGCCAAACAGCACGCGGTACAGGTTATCGTCCCGCTGGGAAAGGTCAGCCATAACAATCTGCATCTGGTCCACCCGACTGTCCAACAACTGCAACTGGGCGTCCAGTTGCTGCTTCTGGTTGATAAGTTGTTTCTCGCGCGGAGAGGGGAAGAAATGGTAGAACAGAAAGAAAAATATAACGCCCAAACACATTCCACCCAAGATATAGAACCCCGAACGGCGTAACCAATAGCGGAGATCGTGCTCCACCCTCTCTATCTCAAGGGTAACCGGATTAATATGATATTGCTTCTTTTTCATTATTTATCTTTTTTCCACCAGAAAAAGAACTCGTTCTGGTGCTTCTTATCTTCTTTGCTATGCGCCACATACACCGGTTGCATGGTATAGGGGTTGATGCCGGTGTAATACATACAGGTGCTGAGGGTCATCGGTGTCGGCGTGAAATCCTGCACCTGTTCGGGGCAATAATTCATGCGTTTGGTTTCCGCCGCCAGTGCCGCCATATCTTTATTGGTGCAGCCCGGGTGGGAGGAAATGAAATACGGAATGAGTTGCTGGTGCATTCCTGCCTCCCGATTGACTTTATTAAAGAAATCGCGGAAACGCAGATACTCTTTCCACTGCGGCTTACGCATCAATTGCAGCACGCTGTCGCTGCAATGCTCGGGTGCCACTTTCAACCGCCCGGACACATGACGGGTAATCAGTTGCCGCCCATACGCTTCGGACATCAAGTCATAGCGGATACCGCTGCCCACAAATGCCTTCTTGATATACGGCAGTTTATCCACGGAGCGATATATATCCATGATGGGGGCGAAGTTTTGGTGCAAGTTCTTACAAACGGTCGGCTGCAGGCAACTGGGGCGGGCACATTGTTCACACAAGTGGCGGTCTTTGCCGTGCATAGCATACATATTGGCGGACGGACCGCCCAAATCGCTCAGATAGCCCTTCCACTCCGGCAGGTCTTTCAGGCGGCTGATTTGACGCATGATACTTTCCTTGGAGCGGGAGGATATCTGCTTGCCCTGATGCGCCGAAATGGTACAGAACGAACACCCCCCGAAACATCCTCTATGCAGGCACACCGAGAAGCGAATCATCTCGTAGGCGGGGATATGCTTGTCCTTGTATTTAGGATGCGGCAGGTACATAAAAGGCAGGTCATATACCTTGTCCAGCTCCTCTGTGGTCATAGGCGGATAAGGCGGATTGACCACTATATCATCCTGCACAATGGTCTTGGCTTTTATCTTGTTGGACTCTATTTCGGTCAGGCGGAAGTCCTCGGCATAGACAATCTTGTTCTTTTTCTCCTCTTCATAGCCCTTTAACAGGACAAATTCCGTTTTTGGTACTGCAAGCGCTTCCCCTTCGCGCAGGCGAAAAGCCGTTTGCGGAATGTCATGCGGTACGGAGCCGCTTTGACGAAGGCGGTCCGCAATGGCCACAATAGACCGTTCGCCCATGCCGTACACTAATATATCCGCCTCCGAGTCCACCAAAATAGACGGCATAAACGTGTCCGACCAATAGTCATAATGCGCCAAACGACGCATGCTGGCCTCGATACCTCCTATAACGACAGGCACATCGGGGAAATGCTGTTTGACAATCCGGGCATAAGTGACGGTGCAGTAATCGGGACGCATGCCCGGGCGTGCATCGGGTGTATAAGCATCGAAGTCGGAGGCCA
>JAZUGJ010000127.1:0-12743 GCA_045641145.1 Paludibacteraceae bacterium | reverse complement strand
AGTTGCGTATTTGGTATTTATTTAGTACCTTTGCACGCAATTTGGCTGCAAAGTTACGGAAAAAAATTTACTTGTCCAAACAAAAATGCAAAAAATAGCACAATTTATTACCCATTTGGTTGATTTTTGCTATCAGCCATTTAGAAAACTGTTTCCAAGACAATTATTCTGCTATGGTGCTTGCGGAGGCGGAAATATGGTTTTGGACTGGGTATTATATTTCGTAATATATAATTTTGTTATCGGTCATGAACTTATTTATATTCGCTTCTCCTATTTATTCAGCGGTTTGACCTATTTATGTCTCACGCCCCATATTGCTTCTTTATGTATTGTCTTTCCAATCACGCTGTTTACCGGATTTTGGTTAAATAAATACATTACTTTTACTCGGTCTAATCTTAAAAGCAGAAAACAATTATGCCGATATATTCTTATCGTAGCACTCAATTTGGCAATTAACTATTTCGGACTTAAATTATGTGTTGAAATATTCGGTTGGTATCCTACACCCAGTAAAATGCTTATTACTGTCATTACGGTTATAGTAAGTTATTTTGGGCAGAAGTATTTCTCTTTCAGAAAGTAAACACCTTTTATTAACAAAGTTTTCAACATTCTTTTTTATTTATGTTGAAACAGTATAATAAATGGAAGTTATCAAACTAATCAACAATTATTGGTAAATAAAGTACCTTTTATAAATACTTGCTTATAAATCTTTTCTAATAGTTTTCATCATTTTAAACATATCATTATAACCATAGAGATTTAGAAATTTATTATTTATATTGATATGAAAAATTACGAATATATTTGCACAATTAAAAAAAAATTAGTATATTTGCACTCGCAAAAGAGATATTAAATGATATATAATAAATAAAATTGTCAAATCGTAAACTATAAAAAGTATGATTAACTCACAAGACATTAAAAACGGTGTATGTATCCGTATGGACGGTCGTTTGTATTTTGTAGTAGAATTTCTTCATGTTAAACCGGGTAAAGGTAATACCATTATGCGCGTCAAATTTAAAGATGTAGTGGACGGTCGCGTTTTGGAACGCCGCTTCAATATCGGTGAAAAACTGGAGGATGTACGCGTAGAACGCCGTCCTTATCAATATCTTTATGCCGAGGGACAGGATTATATCTTTATGAATCAAGAGACATACGAGCAAATTCCTATTGCCCATGATTTGATTACCGGTGTAGATTTTTTAAAAGAAGGTATGATATGCGATGTGGTTAGTGATGCTTCAACTGATACCGTTCTGTTTGCCGAACTGCCTACTAAAGTTGAATTGGCTATTGCTTATACAGAGCCGGGTCTGAAAGGTGATACGGCTACCAATACGCTCAAACCTGCCAAATTGGAGACGGGTGCCGAGATTCGCGTGCCTCTGTTTATCAATGAAGGTGAGATTATCCGCGTAGATACCCGCGACGGTAGTTACTGCGAGCGCGTACGATAATAAATAAAGGAGACGCTATAAAAAAATGCAAGTACTTGAGAAATCAAGACTTGCATTTTAACTTTCGCGCTCCCTCTAGGACTTGAACCTAGGACCCCCTGATTAACAGTCAGATGCTCTAACCGACTGAGCTAAGGAAGCTTGCTTTTTACGAAAGCGGTTGCAAAAGTACTGTTTTTTTTCGATATGACCAAATTTTTTTCGAAAAAAATGCAAATTTTCTATAAAAAAGCCGCAAGTTGATAGCAAAATATATATCAATATATGAAAAAGATTTTAGGACTGGGAAATGCTTTAACCGATATTCTCTTGCAAGTTAGTGAAGACGATTTGCGGGAATTAAGACTGCCCAAAGGTTCAATGAACCTGATAACCATGGAGCAGTGCGAGCAGATTCAAACCCGCTTTCTGTCCGTCAGAAAAAAAATGGTGGCGGGCGGAAGTGCCAGTAATGCCATTACAACAATTACCCAATTGGGCGGAAAAGCCGCTTTTATCGGTAAAGTGGGCAACGATGAAGTGGGTGATTTTTATCGCGAGGACTTGAAAAAGAACGGTGTCCAACCCCTTTTATTACATTCTGATAAGATGTCCGGTTGCTCCATCGTGCTGATTACGCCGGACGGAGAACGCACTTTTGCCACTTATCTTGGTGCGGCAGCCGACATGCATGCCGAAGATATAGAAAAATCGGCATTCAACGGATATGACATATTTCATATTGAGGGTTACCTTGTACAGGATCATAATCTGATAGAAAAAGCCATACGCCTTGCCAAAGAGTCCGGTTGTATGATTTCGCTTGATTTGGCATCGTATAATGTGGTTAATGAGAATCACGCTTTTTTGAAAGACCTGATACGCAAGTATGTGGATATCGTTTTTGCCAATGAAGACGAGAGTTTTGCCTATACCCATCTCAATCCTGAGGAATCGGCGCAAAGTATATCCCAGCAATGTGATATAGCCGTTGTAAAGGTGGGCAAGCGTGGCAGTTATGTACAACAAGGGGATAAACGCTATCAGATAGGTGCTATCACCACCTCTTGTACAGATTCCACCGGTGCCGGTGACTTATATGCCGGCGGGTTTTTGCATGCCCTTAGCGACGGGTTTGATATACGCCGTTGCGGCGAGATAGGTACGATTGCCGCCGGGCGTGTGGTGGAAATAGTGGGTACTAAACTTAGTGAGGAAACATGGAACGAGATACGCCGTATTTGTGCCATGTATAGAGGTTTCCTTATGCGTTATAATGTAGAGAACTAAGTTCATGCTTGTTGTTCGAATCTTATATCAGTACCTGATAGCACTGCCTATTCTTTTAGTGCTGACTATTCTATGCGCCATCATCACTATTGTGTGCGTGCCGTGGAAGAACAGCCATTGGCTCAACCGCATTCAGGCATTTTGGGCACGGGCGTTCTGCTATTTGTTTTTTGTGCCGGTATCGGTAAAAGGATTAGAAAATATTCGCGAAGGGCAGAGTTATGTGTTTGTTGCCAACCACCAATCTTTCTTTGATATCTTTACTATCTACGGTTGGTTGCCGGTGATTTTTAAATGGTTAATGAAGAAAGAGATAGCCCGTATTCCGTTGGTCGGTTTTGCCTGTAAGGCGGCAGGGCATATCTTTGTAGATAGGGGTCACGCTCAGGCAGCAGCGGAAAGTTTGCGGGCAGTGGAATGTCAATTGACCAATGGTGTATCTACGGTTATTTTTCCCGAAGGTACTCGTACGCACGACGGACAAATAGGTCGTTTCAAACGAGGTGCTTTTTATATGGCGTGGGAATTACATTTGCCTATTATTCCTATTCGCTTGGACGGTTGCTATCAGGTGATGAACCGTTACGCCAAGTATGTGACGCCCGCACCGATAACCATGACTATTCTACCGGAGGTGGATATACATCAATATGAGACAATGGATGAAGCCATGGATGCTATCCGCAACATGATTATTCAATGAGACATAGTGCCCTCTATATTGCCCTTATGTGCGCCCTTTCGCTGCAAGCAAGCGAATCGGTGGATATACTGACTTCGGCTGCGGCTACATGTGATGCCAATGTGGCATTGAAAGTGCAACGGCTTAGCAACGGAGAGGTGGTGGATGCTTATCGTGCCAATAATCTCATTCCTCCTGCTTCTACCATCAAATTATTCACTACTGCCACAGCGTTGGAGATGTATGGTGCCGATTATCGTTTTGCAACTCCTTTAACCTATGATGGTACATTACAAAACGGTGTATTATCCGGCAACTTATATATTGAGGGGCGTGGTGACCCCACTTTAGGTGGTGCCGACTGGGGGAACGAGGCATTTCTTAATCAATGGGTCAGTGCTATTCGCAAAGCGGGCATTCGTTCTATCAAAGGAGGTGTGGTGGCTGATTTGTCGTACTATGACGGCGATGCTGTCAATCCGGGTTGGTTATGGGAAGATATAGGTAATTACTACGCGCCGGGTATTTTTGCTTTGGCGTATAAAGATAATACACTCTCCATTCAGTTACAAAGCGGTGCTTACGGCTCTTTGGCACAGGTGGTTAAGACCATTCCGGATATGCCTGATTTGGTGTTTGAAAATCATATCCGTTGCACTGAAATCGATAAAGACGGTGCGTTTGTTCATGGTGTGCCCTATCAGAACTGCCGTTATTTGACCGGTTCCATTCCTTCCAATATGGGTCTTTTCGGTATCAAGGGCGACCTGCCCAATCCGGGTTTGCTGTTGGCACAGCACCTCACGACTGCTTTGCGTCGTAGCGGAATATCCGTTCGTAGCGAAGCCGACTATACCTGTCAACGCCCATCTAAAACGCGGACGGTTCTTTATACGCATAATTCTGCTCCCTTGTCGTCTATTGTGGCGAAAACGAATATGCGTTCTATCAACCTTAATGCCGAGATGCTATTCCGTAATTTGTCGGCGGTGCAATCTGTGCCCTGCACCATCCATAATGCCGTAGATGTTCTCAAACAGTTTTGGAATAATCGCGGGGTAGGACTTTATTCGGCGCGTATTTTGGACGGTTGCGGCTTGGCGCCACAGAACGGTGTCAGTCCCGAACAGTTTGTACGCTTGCTGATGTATATGGCGAATAGTCCCGTTAAGGACGCTTTTTTTCAGTCCCTCCCCGTCAGTGGTAAAAGCGGCACGCTGAAATCATTGCTGGCAAAGACCGAACTGGCAGGCAGAGTGCATGCCAAATCAGGTACGATTAAAGGTACCCGCAATTATGCCGGCTATATAGACCTTCCCGATGGCGACCAATTGGTTTTTGCTGTCATGGTCAATAGTAGTGTAGGTACCAACGCACAGATACAACATGCTATAGAGCAATACTTATTGGATGTATATCGCCGAAACAAATAGCACCAATGACTATTTGCGCCTTCATCCGGATATATCGGTTATACGCACCGATTACCAAACTGCAGGACGCGGACAATTAACCAATACATGGGAGAGTGAGCGTGGCAAGAACCTCTTGTTTTCTGTTCGTTTCACACCCACACAACCTTTACGCGGCGAATGTGCATTTGAAATCAATAGAGCCGTCTCTGTGGCATTGTACGAAACAGTAAAAGAGTTATTGCCAATAACCACCAATAACTTAATAGCCGTCAAATGGCCGAATGATCTTTATTGGCAACACTCTAAACTGGCGGGCATACTGATTGAGAACACCCTTTCGGGTGGTTGTATTACCCAATCAATTATCGGTATAGGGCTCAATCTCAACCAAACAGAGTGGCATAGCGATGCCCCCAATCCATGTTCGCTTAAACAAATAACAGGTGCTGATTACGATGCCGAACAAGTCATGCAATCCTTTCTTGCTCGTATGAAACAACAGGGACCGGTGACAACAGAGCAATATATTGACCGTCTTTACCGTCGCACGGGTTTTCACTGGTGGGAAGAAAGAAAAGTAGATATATCGCCAACAATGAACGGCACTCGCACGCCGCAATCGTTTGAAGCCCGAATAGACACTATTACCCCACAAGGCGAACTCGTCTTACGCACGAAAGATGATAATACACATACCTACCACTTTAAGGAAATAAAATACATTTTATAATATGAAGAACATAATTATTACCGGCGGCGCCGGATTTATCGGAAGCCATGTTGTACGGCTTTTTGTAAACAAGTATCCCGAGTATCGTATTGTCAATGTGGATAAGTTGACCTATGCAGGTAACCTTGCCAATCTCAAGGATATTGAGTCTAAACCCAATTACCGTTTTGTCAAAGCCGATATATGCGACTTTGACGCCATGTTTGCTTTGATGCAGGAGGAGCAGATAGACGGCATTATCCACCTTGCTGCTGAAAGTCATGTGGACCGCAGTATCAAGGACCCCTTTACATTTGCCCGTACCAATGTGATGGGTACGCTGTCCCTGCTGCAAGCCGCCAAACTATATTGGGAGTCCCTGCCCGAGAAATACGAAGGTAAGCGTTTCTACCATATCTCGACCGATGAGGTTTATGGTGCTTTACAGATGACGCACCCCGAAGGCATTGAGCCGCCTTTTACCACTACGGCTTCTTCTGCCGAGCATCACCTTGCCTATGGAGACAAGTTCTTCACGGAGGATTTGAAGTATATGCCCCACAGTCCGTATAGTGCTTCGAAAGCGTCCAGTGACCATTTCGTGCGTGCTTTTCATGACACCTACGGCATGCCCACTATTGTAACCAATTGCTCGAATAACTACGGACCGTATCAGTTCCCGGAGAAACTGATTCCGCTTTTTATCAATAATATCCGTCACCGCAAACCTCTGCCTGTATATGGCAAAGGCGAGAATGTGCGCGACTGGCTATTTGTGGAGGATCACGCTCGCGCCATTGACCTCATTTTCCATAAGGGCACCGTGGCTGATACCTACAATATTGGCGGTTTTAACGAGTGGAAAAATATCGATATCATTAAGGTGGTTATTAAGACTGTGGACCGTCTGCTCGGTCGTCCCGAAGGAGCAGATTTGGACCTTATCACCTATGTCACCGACCGTGCCGGACACGATATGCGTTATGCCATTGACAGCACCAAATTGCAACGCGAACTCGGTTGGGAACCGTCCTTGCAGTTTGAGGAAGGTATTGAGCGCACGGTGCGCTGGTATTTGGATAATCAGGAATGGATGGACAATATCACTTCCGGGGAGTACGAGAAGTACTATGAGTCCATGTATGCCAACCGGTAAGTGCCACGCCGCATAATACCGGTATCACCGTATTCAATAGCCATATCACCGTAACGGATATGGCTATTGCCGGTATATAAGGGGTAAAAGTGCCGAATACGACCGTTGCCCAACCGCCTTTGAGGGCGACGTCGGCAGCGGGAACGCTTGGCATGACGGAGATGAAGAAATAATAGAGTGCAATAGAGGACAGGGCTTGTAGGGGAGTAAGTAAGATACCACATGCGGTTAGTACGGCCCATAGTTGCACCCCCCAAATGATATAGCGTGCGCCGGTCCATAACAACACAGGAAACCACTTGTGCCAGTCTTTAAGCCATTCTTTGCCGTGTATTTTCAGTTTTTCTCGGTCAATATCCAATCCGCACATTGCGAGTCGTGCGGGCAGGTCTCCGCTGCGGTATGGGGTAACGAATCCAGCCACACCGCCGATTAACACTTGCCGCCAACTATCTTTCCAGGTTATCTCTTTCCAACCGCGTAATACCCATTGCCATCGCCTTGCCTCAATGCCTAATTGGGCAGGTATGAGTAATGTTGCCACCGCGAGACACAGAATAGCCGTGTGCCCATGTTGTCGCAGTAAGGAGAATAGGGTATAATAGTCGGGATAAATAACCAGCCGATATACGAGATATGCCACCGCTGCCACGGTCACAATCCACCCTGCTATCTGCCCCCATTTTTGTATGTTTTCCTTTGTAATCGACATCTTTACTTTTTCAAATGCAAAGATAGTGTTTTTTTTGCAACTATGCAAAATTTTTCGTACCTTTGTGCCGATTTAGTCGAAAACAGTTGATTCATGTTGCTTGTCCTGTCCATACTGCTCAGTGGAGCGATGAATATTGCTAATATCCAAACAGCACGGACGGATAACTGGACAACTTTTCAAAACCCTGCTTCGCTTGACCAATCCGAGCGTTTTCAATTTGCGGCGCAGTACGAAAATCAATACCTCTTGGCTGACCTTAACACGGCAACGGTGCAATTTGCCTACTGCAACCCCTATGTCAATGTCGGGATTGGATACTCCTTTTTCGGTTATAGCAAGTATCAAGAGATGATGGCGGGTATCACCCTCTCCCGCCGTTTTGGCCGGTTCACGCTTGGTGTGGGCGGCAATTATATGACTGTGTATGCCGGCGATGAATTGAAGTATCGCGGCACATTCCTGCCCGAATTGGGTGCAACGGTTAATGCCACCGATAACTTCACTATCGGCGTGTGGGCATTCAATCCATTTATGCAGCAGATCGCAGTGACAGACGGCGAGAAACATCCTGTTTCGTCGGTCTATTCATTGGGTACAGACTACCGTTTTTACACAGGTTTCCACTGGTCGGTACAAGCCGACTATGACCCAACTACCACTTGGCGTGTTGCCACCTCTTTGGAGTGGCAGTGTGTGGAGCAACTGGTGGTTAAAGTCGGAGCATATTACTACCAACAATTAATTGGCTGCTTGGGGTTTGGTTTGCGTTTGTCGGGCTTGCAGATTGATACCCATTTTGAACTTAACCCCCGTTTGGGACTGACTATTCAAGCGCGTGTCGGCTATCGGATACCATGAGGAAAATCGTTTGTTATATCGTCTTGCTTTTCCTACCCTCTGCCCTTTGTGCACAGTCGGTAGAGGATATTATGGCCGATGTGTATCAGCAGGTAGCGGAATATGGTGGCGATTTGGAGAATTTGACAGAGGAACTGCGCGAATTATCCACCAATAAAATTAATATCAACCAAGCCACAGCGGACGACTTACAGCGATTGCGTTTCCTTAGCGATGTGCAGATAGATGCCCTTCTTAACTATGTGAACAAGCACCCGATGAATGACATCAGCGAACTACAACTGCTCCCATGCTTACGCGACTATGAAATACGCGACTTGTCTTATTTTCTCACGGCGGAGCCGGTCATGCAACAGGACAAAGTCTATCCCCGTGAAGTCTTTCATTTTGCCAAACATGAAACAACTTTGCGTTTGGATGCCCGCAACATAGAGAGTTATTCGCCTGACCCGATTTATGCTCAATTGCGCTATCGCTTCAATTATCGCAACCAAGTGATGGCAGGGGTGACTGTCCAACATTCAGCGGGGCAGTCGTGGTCACAAATCCGTTACGGAGGTTATGTCCAACTCAACCATATTGCACCCCATTTGAAAACACTCGTATTGGGCAATTTTGAAGCCCAATTCGGTGAAGGACTGGTATTAGGTTCAGCGGTACATCGGGGTAAGAGTTCGTATCTTATGGCATCGTCCAACGGCGTGGAAGGCATTCGCAAATACAGTTCGGTCAGTGACTCGTACGATTATTTGCATGGGGCTGCGGCTACACTTACTTTTGGCAAGGTGGATCTTTCCGTTCTTTATTCGCTGCGGAAAGAAAAAGACTCCTTGTTGCATCATGTTGTCGGACTAAATGCCACTTATCGGCATGACCGTTTCAAAGTAGGTCTGACTGCGTTGGAGCAGATTTATCGCACCGATTCCACGCAAACCGTTTTGGGTCTTAATGCCCGCTATAACCTTGGTCGGTGGGATTTCTTTGGTGAGGCGGCAACTTGTTATGATGCTTCGGCAGCACATAGGGCTACTTTGCCACGTTGGGGGTGGGGTATATTGGCAGGGGCGCGCCTGACACCTTTGGACGGTTTGGGCTTGCTCATGCTATATCGTTACTATTCGCCCTCTTTTGAGAGCCGCTATGCCTATTCGTTTGCCGAAACAAGTGCCGTGACCGACGAAAACGGTTTCTATCTCGGTACTGAAATACGCCTTGTTCCCCGCTGGCGTTTTTCGCTTTACGGTGATGCGTTCCGCTTTGCCGATGTCCAATACGGCATACCTTATCCGAGTAATGGTTTTGATATTATGGCGCAAGCCGATTACGAACCGAGAGAAACGATGAATATGTTTTGGAAAATCCGTGCCAAACGCAAAGCGCTGAAAAACACTTATTCGCTGCGGTATCAGTTTAATTGGAATAGTGGCGGTTGGCATTTGTGCAGCGGTTTAGACGGCTCCTTGGTCAAAGGTGATACGACTGCATTGACTTGGGGTGTGTCCGTTTTTCAGGATATACACTACACTTTCCGTCAGGTGCCGATTACTCTCCAATTACGCTTGCAGGGCTTTGATATCCGCCAATGGGATAACCGAATTTATTTGTATGAAAACGATGTACTGTACGGTTTTTCTATTCCTGCCGTCTATGGCCGGGGCGGACGGTGTTACCTCAATATGCGTTACCGGATAACGGACTATTTGTCGCTTTATTTCCGTGTTAGCGAAACGGTCTATCATCCCGATTGGCAATCCAACCATTGTACCCGTACCGATTTGCACTTGCTGCTACGCGCCTTCTTATAGCGACATAAATTCCCTATTTTTGGGGATTGCAAATGTGGTGAGAAAAGTGTACCTTTGCAGCACTTTTTGGAATGTGAAAAGTTATAAGTGAATGGTGAATGAAGTAAAACATATTGAGGTAGCGTTGGTGGGAAGTGCCAAGAGTGGCAAGAGTGCTTTGATAGCCGAAGTGCAGAAAGTGGCACAAAGCGAACAGGAGGCGTTAGGTGTTACATTACATTTGGACGAGCACCATAGTCACAGTGAGATGGATAATGAGCACCATGATGTAGTGCTGCAGGTGGTAGATGCGATGAACCTGGAGGAGAGTTTGATGCTCACCCCGTCGTTTGTAGATCACAAACATCCGTTAGTGCTGGCTATTAACCGCTACGATTTATTCCTGAAAACCAATCACCGTTTAGACTTACCGCGTTTCCGTGAACTGATAGGCGTGCCGGTTATTAGTGTATCGTCCGCCACGGGCGAAGGTATTGGAGATGTGGTGCAAGCCATTATCAAAGCAGCAGCCAATCCCATCTCTCAAGCCCATCCGGTTGTTCATAGTTGGGAGCAGAAAGACGAAGACGCCTACCGTGCTTATGTACAAGGTGTCCTGCAAGAAACCCTGACCCACCCCAGATTGGATAAATATACACTATTGGAAAAAGCCAACCGTGTGTTGACCAATAAATGGACGGGCTTCCCTATTCTTGCTGCCGTGTTGGTATTTGTTTTTTGGGCGACATTTGCTATTGGCGGACCGCTGCAAACCCTCCTGCAACAAGGTATAGATGCGCTATACGGTTGGTTGACGGGTGCCATGCCGGAAGGAATGCTGTGCAGTCTATTGGCAAACGGTGTGGTGCGTGGTGTCGGGTCGCTATTGACGGCATTGCCCAATATCATTGTGCTGTTCTTCTTTTTGAGTGTAATGGAAGATACCGGCTATCTGGCGCGTGTGGCATATTTGATGGACGGCGTGATGCACACGGTTGGGTTGCACGGACGCTCTTGTATTCCGCTATTGATGGGGCTGGATTGCAATGTGCCTGCTATTATTGCTGCCAAAGATATACAAGAACCCAAAGACCGAGCACTGACGATGCTGATGGTGCCTTTTATGAGTTGCTCGGCACGGTTACCGGTATATATATTGTTTGTATCCACTTTCTTTGCTTCGCACAAAGCGTTGGTGCTGGGTTCGCTCTATGTACTCGGTATCGTATTGAGTTTTCTGTTTGCATTTGTGATGCGCAAGACGCGGTGGTTCAAAAAAGAGGACGAACATCTGATTAACGAATTGCCGAACTTCCAAATACCGCGTTGGAGCAGTATAGGAAGGCATATTTGGTACCGCGTGAGTGATTTTTTGGAGAAAATCTTTTCGGTGGTACTGATTGCGTCCGTTGTTATATGGGCATTGGAATATTTCCCCACAGGCGATTTGACCCATTTAGACGAATCGTGGTTGGCAGCCATCGGCAAAGCCATTGAGCCGGTGATGCGGCCGTTGGGTTTTGATTGGAAAATGTCGGTGTGCTTATTGACCGGCCTACCTGCTAAGGAAGCCATCGCGTCCACATTTGCTATCCTCTTCAACGGCGATTTGACTGCCGCCGCTTTCACGCCGGCAAGTGCATACGCGTTCCTTGTATTCACCTTGTTATATTTCCCATGCGTGGCTACCATATCCACTATTCGCAAGGAGATTAACTGGAAATGGGCATTGTTCACGGTGGTACATTCGTTGGTACTGGCATGGGTGGTAACATTTATAATTATTCAATTGTTGGGCGGTGAAGCCGCTTGTTGATAGAGAAATGAAAAAGATTGGATTAATAGGGTTATTGTGCGCTATATGCGGGACAGTAAGCGCCCACTTGGAGGGTTTTGTCGTGGACGAAAACGGCGAGCCCCTAACCGGTGCCAATGTCTATTGGGCGGAAACAACGGTAGGCACATCAACGGACCAAAGAGGATATTTTGAGATAGAGCCCATCCGTCCAACCAAGCAGTTGGTAGTGTCCTATTTGGGATATCACAACGACACCACAACCATTACGGACAGGAGTCTGATAAAAGTGGTGATGATACCCGACGATATGTTGGACGAGGTAGTTATCACAGAACGCAAAGCAGATGTGTTGCGCTCGCGCTTCAGCGGTTTTGACGTGCAGACTATCGGGGCGGGCGAATTGTGCAAAGCCGCCTGCTGCAACCTGAGCGAAAGTTTTGAAACCAATGCCTCCGTTGATGTGGCTTATGCCGACGCTGCCACGGGTATGAAGCAAATTCGATTACTGGGACTGAGTGGCACATATGTGCAATTATTGGGTGAGAACTGTCCTTCCGTCAGAGGTTTGGCGCAGAGTTTCGGTATGGAATATGTGCCGGGCAGTTGGATGGAAAGCGTACAAATCAGTAAGGGTACTTCATCTGTGCTGAACGGCTATGAAGCCATTGCAGGACAAATCAATGTCGAATACCTCAAGCCGCAGAAATCAGACCCGCTGGATGTAAATATTATGTTGAACAATGATTTATACGCCGAAATTAACCTAACCGGCGGATGGGAGATTCCTATTCCACAAGACCCTCTGTTGGGGACACTCTCCACAGGTATCTTAGCACACTATCAAGAAGGTGCTTGGGGTGTGGATAATAACAAGGACGG
>JAZUGJ010000126.1:0-15782 GCA_045641145.1 Paludibacteraceae bacterium | reverse complement strand
ATACACATTCATCGTGATCATATTTCCTCAGGTAAAAATATCGAGGATATTTTTGCGAGAGAAAATATTCCAGATGAACAGATTATGGGTACATAATCGAGTTTACATAAAAGAAGGGAATGATATGTTCAAATGATATTTTATGATGACGACTGGGCTCATCCTTATAAGTCACTTAAATATAGTGGAACGTGGGATGATAAAATTCCTAAAGTGCAATATATTGCTACTCAGGATTTGACAGAAGCCATAGCTCGGCCTTGGTATCAAGAACTGTCCTATGAAGAACTCATCCAGAAAATAGCAGACACTTTAGGTTCTCCTACTTTTAGGAATCAACCAGATGTGTCTTCGGCTAAAAGGCTTGAGTTCGAACGATTGGTGCTCACAAAGGCTGACCCAGAGTTTAGTGTTAAGATAACCGATATAATATGAGGTGTATATGAGGATTTGGCATTATAAACTCCTTCCGTATTTACCGGATTTACAATTCAAAGGGCAACACAGAGAACTGATAGCGATAATGAGAGACTGGAGAGACAAAGGAGAAACAAACCACCTGCTTATAAATGCGGTGATGGACTATAGCAAGGAAGAGTTATTATTCTACTACGAGTTGTACAGAAAAGAATACGAAAAAAGATACGATAAAAGTTTATCAGATGATGAATACAAGGAGTTCTTCCACTTTGCTTTCGGCAACGTGGAGAACGCTATCGTAGGGTACTCACCCGAGAGATTTATCGGATGGCACAATGACGAGTATCTGAGAATATGTATGGCAAACCTTTACGAGAAACATATCTCGGTAGGAAAGAGCCGCATAACAGACGAGGAGTGGACAAGACTTGCAAATGGATATAAGGAGATAACCGGCAGAGATTATGAGCTTTGATTATTCGCCAAGTTACGATTATTATAACTTACCTCTTGTTAGTGATATGCAGTGTAAGCTGGAATGCGATGGGGAAATATATAACGTTACGGGGGTATACATATCGACTAACTACGATTTCATATCGAGCCCTTATAGCGTACACTACAAGTTAGAAAGAAACCTTAGGGCACCTCCTCACTTTCCGCCTTCAGGAAAGGGAATCATTTCTTCTCGGATGATATCGGAACTTGGGTGTGTTCCTATAATGTCGGTGGAATGTACTTCAGATGCTATATCTGAAATTCGCGGACAGTGTGTAGAACTCGCAAAGTTTACATATGATCCTATAGAGTCTAAGTGGGTTAGCAAAAGCTGTGAACCGTCAGAACCCGTATTTGAAACGTCGATAAGGGACATTATATAAAAGCAGACTTTTATAAAAAAAGGAGCTCGAAAGCCCCTTAAGTTTATTGTTTGGTTAACATATCGAACAATCTGTCTCGTGTCTTTTTTGAATCCTCGAACTGTGCTTTGAGATATTCCTTTTCCTTTTGAACCACCTCGAGCATTTCTTCGAGACGTTCGATACGGGCATTCTTTGCATCGATAAGAGCTTTAAAAGCCTCTTGCCTTGCAAAGTATGTTTCACCGTACTTGGCATCGTAATCTCCCGGTTTGTCCTCTAACCCAAGCAAAACGGCGGCAATGGGTCTTATAGACATATCGTAATTAAATGTTTTGTCTTCTATCTTATCTGAAAAAACAGATTTAAATGTACTCAAAGAGGGAGCATCGTGAGGACGCTTTTCGTGAACCATATCATGCAACTGCTGTATTGAATATCCTTCGGCTTTGCGAAGCTCCCTTAATGCTAAGACAACTTCCCTGATTTCTTGGCTATTTTTTGTGGTCATTTTGTACTCCTTTTTGGCTAAAATCTTAACCTATTTGTTTTTAATGTTGCCCTTGCAATGGCCAAAAAATTGTAATACAATACGACCAGAGGGTAACCTCCGCTAATGTGCTTGGGGAAATAGATTTGGCGATCAATAACCGAGCACATTAGTGCTTATAATATACATTATTATTTTATCACATATAAACTAAAAAGTCAATATTTAATAATGGGACGTAGTGTAATGGTAACACATAACACTTTGACTGTTACATTGTGGGTTCGAACCCCGCCGTCCCAGCCAATGTCGGCGTGGCGGAATTGGCAGACGCGCTGGATTTAGGATCCAGTTCTTCCGAGTGCAGGTTCAAGCCCTGTCGCCGATACCATCTGAATGTAGCGCAGTGGCAGCGCGTCCGTTTTGGGGGCGGAAAGTCGAGGGTTCAAATCCCTCCATTCAGACCACATTTAATATTCCTCAAATTCTTGAGTGTTTACATACTTGACAAACTTAGTTTCAGAAAGTATAATTAACCAATAAGAACAAATGTTCGGATTTTGAAAGGAGAAAAGATGAACAAGAAGAGAAGAGCAGAAGTCGAAACCGTAATCAATGAAATGCGTTCAATTTCGTCAAGCATCGAGTCTATTCTATTCGACGAAGATTATTCAAGAGATTCGATGCCGGAAAATTTAATGGGCTCTGAGAGGTATGAGAGGTCAGAAGAATGCAGCGAGTCGCTTGAAAACGCGATGGATTCACTCTCGGATGCAATTGATGCGCTCAGCGAGGTAGTTGTTTAAGGCAGCAGTAAGTACATTAAGACGAGGAGATATATGCTTAGTTGACCTTGCAGACAATGTCGGGTCAGAGCAGGGCGGCATTCGCCCCGCCGTAATAGTGCAAAACGATGTTGGAAACAATTATTCTCCAACGACACTCATTTGCCCACTTACATCAAGAAATAAACAGATGAACACAACACACGTAGGAATATCGCCAGATGAAGCTGCTGTCGTAAAGCCTTCAGTAATTCTATGCGAACAAGCAAGGGTTATAGACAAAACGCGAATAAAAAAGAAACTTGGAAAGATTGAGAGTCAACGAAAAATTGAAGAAATTAATAAAAGAATTGCCATTTCTTTCGGGCTTATTTAAAAAGGAGGTGAAGTCCCTTGGCTGAGCTGACATCGAGACTTACAAAAAGAGAAATCAATAAAAAAACAGGTAAAGAAGAAATTCGTTGTGCTGTATACGGTGAATCATTTTGCAGAAAACGGAGGTATAGATGTCAAGGTTGCCCGGTGTTTCAGGGTATGCTTAAAGAACTTGAAGCCCTTGAAGAGTATTACATAGAATATTGTTAAAGGAGATAATATGGTAGAATCTGAAAGTTTAAAGATAGAGATATCAGAACAGTTTTATAAAAAACTCATAGAGAGTCAGCAAGATGAGATTGACTCATTGAAAAAACAAATTGCAGAAACTCAGTTTGCAATTAGTTCCTCTGCATCTGCCGTAGATAGCAAAGATGGTACTGACATCGAAAAAGAATACTCCGAATATAAAACCAACGGAATTAGAAAGGCAAGAAAAGCAGATTCTATCAGGTCGTATGACGACTTCAAAAACATTCAAGACTACTTTCTCAATAAGGGACAAGTCAGAAATTATACACTATGGACTCTCGGGGTCGCTCTCGGTCTAAGAATATCAGACCTTACCAAGCTGAGATATAAACACTTCTTACTCCCTGATATGGAGACATTCAGAGAGAGAACAAAGGTATACGAACAAAAGACGGGTAAGCTAAACGATATGCTTATAACCGAGGCTTGCAGGAATGCGATAAACATACTCATACACAGCGGCGAAGTAAGAGCCGAGTATGACGACTTTATTTTTGCAAACCCTAATACCGGGGCAAAAATAGACCCAAAGAGTGGGTGGAGAATAATATCTACAGCCGGAAGAGATTTAGGACTTCCGATAGTATGCTCTTCTCACACGATGCGAAAGAGTTTCGCAAATATTGCAGCGTGTGTTGACACTTCGGTTGTAGATATGAACTCTGTGACTAAGATACAGGGATTACTAAATCACAGCGATCCTAAGACAACAATGAGATATTTGGGAACATATAAAGATATGTATGACAGGGCGAGAATAGCGGTGAGTGATTTTATTCTCGGCAGGTCAGACATGAATGAGTTAATAGCCGGAACCTCAAACTCTGTACAAGATATTATGGAAAAGATGGAGGAGCTTGAGTCGCTTATTGTCGGAGGAAGATAAATGCGAGAACACACTAAATCATACTCGCCGAAACAGTTAATATCTCCTTCTGTCCTTAAAAAGGTTGGAGATATCTATCTTGTAAACAGAGACGCATTGTTGCTCGATGCTGATTGTGCCGTTAGATTTTTCTATACGATGAGCAAAGATTATCATTGGAACTACAGTAGGCATGACAGTTCAACCGTCTTTTTCAAGTTGGAAGATTCCAAGATAATCGGGGGAATTTTTGATGACGAGCTTGGCATTCTTACAAGAACGGTCGTATTTAATATAGGAGAAGAATGCGCCTGCTCTCTCCGTTACATATATTCAGAAAATGACATAAGACTAATGTATAGCGTTTTGCAAAATATCAAATAAATAATATTATTGCACGGATTAAGCTATTAATGTCTTGACATTTCGTTTAATATATGATACTATTGATATATAGAAACGGAGGATTGTCATGGATAGCATTATCAAGATGATTGAAACAGACTTCGGAGACGAAATATTCGCCGCCAACGGCTCTCATAAAGCTTTCTTCAAAAAATTCGATAAAATATTCGACAACGGAGAAGGCTACGACAATATTGACTCTATTCTCGAAATGTTCTCTGGAGAGCGCGGTTCCGGCGTAAGTAAGAGCTCATTCACAAAGAAGAAGAAAATGCTTACGCTCGCGTTTAAATCGCTATATTCACGCTCTATCGTATCAAAGAAAGAACTGGATTACGTGGAGTCAATTCAGTATAACGATGTAGTTGATTACTACTCGATGGAACGTTATATGTTCGAAAACCTCGATGATTTTTTGCGACTTGTCGATTTAATGGAGGTTTCCAAGTACAACAAAGTGAACAACTCTCTTATCACTGAAAGGGTAATTGTAATACTGATGTGGTACGGATTTTCCTATGACGATATGATTATCCTCAAGAAGAACGATGTTAATCTTTCGTTGTGTCAAGTAAACGGTGTTGATATCCCGAAAGAATATTTCGATTATATTAATTATTATGCTCTCTCTGAGAGTGAGATATCGTATAACTCTTCGAGGATATTAATTTATAAAACCTCTGACAAGTTATTCAGGAGCTGGCGCAGCAAGTCCGTAACACAGCAATTTATCGTTGATACACTTTATAGATTTAATGATAATGCAAAAAGATATGGTAAGGAAATCTATTCTGCTACCATAAAAAAGAATGCTATGTTCTGTGAAATCTATGAACTCGAAGCGTCTGGTAGAGATGCATTCGTGCTAATATTTTCAAAGTATAACAATGATATAGTTTCAGCGAGAACAACAGCTTTAGACACATACAACTTATACAATCAATGGAAGAGGAGGTATAAAGAATAAATGCCATTAGTCTTTGCAGTACTAATCTTTATAGTATTAATAATAAATGGTAAGGAATCATCGGCGACAACAAGTTTGCGAGAGAAAAATTTTAGAGAGTATTATAGAAAAACGAATCAAGCACTTGAATTAAAAATCGCAAAGAACTTTTATGAAATAGAAAAAATGCCTTTTGAGGAAGCAATTAAGAAGACTCGAGAGTGTATTGTAAAGATGGGATACTCGTCTTGTTTAAGAGATACAGACTACTGTTGTACCTTCTATCCAAAAGAGGGCGAAGAGAATAAAGCATTCCCGGAAAAAGACGAGACAAGACCTATGTTAAAAACGATGGCGGATAGAGATGCCTATGGAGTCAAAGAGAGACGTTCGGCGTATTATGATTATAGAAAGCGACACGGAAACCCGATGAAAAACGGGGAAAAGATTCCAGATTCGATATTATATAAGTACTGGCCTAAGACATATTATGAATCGGAAAAACAAGCAGCCTGTAGACACTTTGAAAGAAACCTTAAACCAGAAGGCTCGCACTTCATTCACGACGTCTATGGGGATTGTATAGTAGACAGAAATGAAGTATACTGTGATTACAAAAACTATTCAGCTTGGGGGTACTGCCACTTCCACCAGATAAGCACCGGCAACAAGTATTATGAAAAAATGAAACCAACTTGGAGACTATAAATAAAAGAGGGAAGCTTCTTTTATTTTTTAATGCACTTACACTATTAATGCACAAGTAATAATATAAATGATAATAACGATTTGCATTTTTTTGCAAATTTATCCTGCAAACGCCCATTAAAAAATGCGTAATATACTGTCAAAACTTAGACTTAGTCCCCATTTTCAAAATATTTTAGAAACTTGAGACTAATATCCGTATGGGGAACCTCTAACGAAAGGAGATAAGAGTGAACAAAAAGAAACGACGAAGCCCGTTATTGTTAATCATCGGCGCGAGCCTAATCATTTGCCTACTTTTTTCGAGCTTCATTTTAAAAGACAGAGATGATACAAAAGTCCTAAAGGCGCCAGTAGTCACAGAGACGGAAGCCGAATCTGAAACGACATACGACATCGAGCTAATGCCTTGCGACATCGGCACAGATGATGTTACAGAAAAAAGTGAACCACAAGAAACACTACCAGATACGACAGCCGAAGTTGAGGAAACCGTACAGGAGGCCACAGAGTACACACCTGAAACGGAAGAAGAGACAAGCTCTGATACGGAATACGAGGTAGCTTTCTATGGAACGTACAATAACCTATCTGAAGATGACAAAAGATTCCTATCAGCCGTAGTAACTTGTGAAGGCGGCAACGAAAGCTACGAATGTCAAATGGCTATTGCAAGTGTCATCTTAAACAGAATGGAATACTATGGCGGAACCTTGCAAGATATCATATTTGCCGAAGGGCAGTTTGACACAGCATATAAAGCGCTTTACACTGAACCTTTTGAATCTTGTGTACAAGCGGTTAACGAGGTGCTGCAGAATGGTAGGACGCTGCCGTGGTATGTGATGTTTTTTCGAGAAGGGTACTATCATAGCTGGGCAACCTATATGACAGCTTACACAGTTATCGACCATACATATTTTAGCTATGACGGAAGATTACTTTCAAATTAAAATACATAAGGAGAAAACAATGAAAAATTGCAACGAAATGGTTTTTTCAAAAGATTACTACGATGACGAATGTGAGATGTGGACGGACATAAACAATTTTATACATACTCTACTCACAAACGATTATGTTTGTCACGTGAGATGTGACGAACAAGGGCTCGGTATATATGTAGTGGAGTACAATCCACGCGACGATAATCTTACGGATTATCGTTCCACATGGGTAAAATTCGAGGAAGTCATCAGAGATGATGTATAAAGGAAAACTTCCTAAAAACCAAGAACTCAAAGAGAGTTGGATACTTAATGACGATGTTAAATACATAGTCACCGTAGACAAGTTCAAAGGCAAGTGGTTCCTACACGAAGTTTCTGAGAAAACACTTGTAAAGATAAAACAAGGAAATAGCCCAAAGGATTTCGCCGATGAACGGGGAAATATGGCGGGTTTTTATGAAAAAACTCACTCAAAATAAAAGGAGAGTTTTATATAAATTTCAAGGAGAGTGATAAGGTGAACAAGGAAGAAATTAAGTCAATGAACATCCACCAGAAGATTCTTAAAATCGCACAGATGGCGGGCGTTCTACAGAAAACAAAGGACGGATTCGGCTATAAGTATGTTCCAGAAGAAGACATCCAAGCCAGAGTCACGGCGGGGCTTGCGAAGTACGGTGTTATGTTGTATCACAACATAGTTCCCGGGACGCTTAAAGTCACGCCATTTACATACGAAAAGTACGACAAGGCTTTGAAGGGTAATAAACCCGTAAACGAGATAATCGTATCTGCCGACACAGACTACATTTGGGTAAACACAGATAGACCCGAGGAGCGTGTGGTTTCAAACTATTGTATCGTAGGTCAGATGGAAGATGCAGCGCAAGCATTTGGTGCTGCCGAGACATATGGTAACAGATACTACTTAATGAAACAGCTTCAGCTTGCAACTTCTGAACTTGATCCCGACGCTTACAGGAAAAAGCAGAAGGAAGCAGGAGAGTATGAAGAGACGGAAGCATTCAAGGAAATCAAAGCTCAGGTCACTAAACTCGGAACAGAGCTCATTAAGAAGGGCTATACAAAAGAAAATGTCAGAGGTATAGTCGCAAAGTTCAATGATGGTGAAGGTGAACTTGCATCTATTACTTCTATAGAAGTATGCGAAAAAATAATTGCTGCTTTTGAAGCGGCTAAAAAAGATAAAAAAGAGAAAAAGGAAGGTAAGTAAGAATGAGAATTAAGTTTGTTTGTGAGAAGTGTAAGAAGGAGTTCGACACAGAAGAAGAGGCTTTCGAATGTGAACGCAAACACATCGAAGAGGCTGAACGAAAGAAGAAGCTCGCTGAAGAAAAGTCTGAGAGAAAGAAGGAAATCGATGAACTCATTGCGGCTTATCTTAAGGATTACGGACATTATGAGTATTCATCTAACAAGAACAACAGCACGCTTTTAAACACAAAGTGGTGGTTCTGATAAAGGAAGGTATGAGCTGGTATGATATTTGTAACCGACAAGTATTACGCAAAGGTTTGGAAGGTCGATAAGCATGAAAAGTATATCGACCTCCAGATGACCACCTCTGAAAAAGACAGAGATGGCAATTACATAAATTCTGGCTGGTTTGCAAGAGTTATCGGACACGCTTATAACAGCATCCAGAACGTACAGGCTGGTGACAGACTTATCGTCACAAAGAGTAAGGTGTCCAACGAAAAGTACGTTGACAAAGATGGCTCTCATAAGACAAGCCTGAGAGTTGTTATCCTCGAGGCTGAAATCGAAGGAGCTGCACCGACTCCTGAAAAAGCTCCCGAAAAAGCAAGTGAAGATAGTCCTTGGTAAAAGAGGGCATTGAAAGATATTCCTTTTCAAAACTTTCATCCTTTTATACCTGCAAGTACGGGTATCAACTCAGATACATTGAGGGTAATAAAGGAATAGGAAACGCTTTCTCAAGCTACGGCTCATTCGTTCACGAACTGATGGAAGGGTATGCAAAGGGAGAGACAGCTCTCTCCGCCCTTCCTGACATTTATGAATGGGAGTTTGACGATAAGGTTCCCGAAAAGTTTCCATACAACAAATATGTTGATTTAAGAAAAAGCTACTACAACCAAGGACTTGAGTTTCTGAAGAATTTTGAAGGTTACGATGGAATTGAAATCCTTGGCGTTGAAAAGGAGTTCGAGCTTCCAATAGATGATTGGATGTTTGTCGGTGTCATCGATTTGATTTACCGCGATGAGACGGGGATAGTGATAAAAGACTACAAGTCTAAAGGAGCATTCAAGAATAAGACAGAGTTATTCGAATACTCGAGACAGCTATACCTGTACTCAATGTACATAAAAGAACAATATGGAGAGTTCCCATCGAGAATCGAGTTCTTGATGTTTAGGAAAAACACTCCAATAAAAGTGCCATTTGATATTGAAGCGTATAACGAAGCAATATCGTGGGCAAAGAACGCAGTATCCGAAATTCGAGAGTGTTGGGACTTCGAACCAAAGTGCGACGAGTTCTATGCTCAGAATTTATGCAACCATAGAGAGTACTGCAAATATAACCACCACAAAAAGAAACGGAGAAGAAAATGAAAGCGTGGGATTTAAAGTTTATCACAGAAACAGGAACTTTTATCGAACGAGTTATAGATACAATTAGGCTTGAATGTATGTCTGCGGCAAACAAAGGTAGATACCATTGCGAATGGTACAGTCCAATCGGATATGACTTAACCGATGGTGATATCATGGAAATAAAAAAGTTCGTTACGTCTGAATACGGGCTCGGCGACGAGGGGATAAAGGTAACTCCGTTTATTTTTCCGCCAGATAAAATTCATCCGTATAGGAGTATGAAGTTAAAGATTAACTGGGAAGATTAAGTGTGAAGAAAGGGTGAGAGCTTATACTAATCGACCTTGAAAAAATACAAAAGGCTAAAGACAAGCTCGGCGACAGATGTGCAGACATTATTGCTGAGATATATAAAGTTGAAAAATGGGACTCAAAAAACCATAAAGGGCTCTGCCCCTTTCATTCTGAGGACACACCAAGCTTTATCTACTCCTCAAAGATAGGGAAGTGTAAGTGTTTCGGCTGCGGAAAAGTTGTAGATATACTCGACGCTTATATGTCGCTTGGAATGAGCTATGCGGAGGCTGTACAAAAACTCTTTGAGGAGGCAGGAGTCCCATACTCATTCGGAGAGCTTGGAGTTAAAACAAAGCCCCAATATACATATCCAACAGAGATACCGATTAACGATAAAGAAAACGTTTATAAGTATCTCGCACTGAGGGGTATATCAAAAGGAACCGTAGACTTCGCTGATGTAAGAGAAGACGAGTATGGTAACATTGCGTTTAACTATTACGATACAAACGACGTTCTTACAATGGTAAAGTACAGACCAAGCCACAAAGTGGATAAGTCAAAAGGAGAAATGAAGTCGTGGTGTCAGAAAGGTGCTGATACCACGCCGTTACTCTTCGGAATGAATAGAGTAAACACAACAGCCCCCCTCTTGATCACAGAGGGCGAAGCGGACTCTCTTGCAGCAATAGAGGCAGGGTGGACTAACGCGGTTTCCGTTCCATTCGGTGCAAACAACTTCACTTGGATAGAAGAGAACTTCGATTGGCTCGAGCAGTTCGAGAGTATTATTATCTGTTCCGATAACGATGAGCCCGGTCTTAAGATGCAAAAAGAATGTGTTTACAGGCTGGGCTCTTGGAGAACTAAGTTTATAGAGATACCTCCGATACACGTCAAAGAAGACGGAACAAAAGTATCCATGAAAGATTTAAACCACGTTCTTTATTATGAAGGTAAAGAAGCGGTTATGAATCTAATCGCAAACGCTAAAGACCCGGGCGTTCCATCGGTAGTGAACATCTCTGAGATACAAGATATGGAACTCGACGAGATGGATGGGATAACAACTGGCATCAAAGAGCTTGATTCAAACATTATGAGGATATTCTACGGGACTTTGACAGTCTTGTCTGGAATCCCCGGTTCAGGAAAAACAAGCTTTCTTAGCCAAGTTGCGTGCCACGCCTTAGAGGAGGATAAGCCTGTATGGATGTATAGTCGTGAGATGCCCGGTTGGATGGAGAAGGCTTGGCTGAATTACATTATGGCAGGCGGACATCATATCAAAACTTACAAAGATTGTAACGGAGCTGAGTACTACAAGGTTGCGCCGGATGCAAAGAAACTAATCGACGAGACTTATTCAGAAAAGTGGTTTCTATACAGAGACGATATGAGCAACAAATTTGAAGACATTATGACTTCTATGGAAGACAGTGTTAGAAAGTACGGCGCGAAGTTGCTTATTCTTGACAACCTCATGACGATAGACCTCGGGTGTAACGAGAGTAATTATTTAATGAAGCAAACCGATTGCATCAACGATTTAATTAAGTTTGCTATGAAGTTTTCTGTTGCAGTGGTGTTAGTGGCTCACCCGAGAAAAATGCAAAGCGGGTCGGACGTCGGGATATACGATGTCAGCGGTTCTTCGAATATATCGAATCTCGCTCATAGGACAATCGGGTTAAGAAGGATTGAAAAAGACAAGGAGAACTCAGTGTACGATGTGTGTACGACGATAATCAAAGACAGAATGTGCGGAAGGAGTGGTAAGAAGATAAACATGTATTATGATACTCAATCGAGAAGATTTTACACGAACGAAGAAGAATACAACTATAGATACAAGTGGGACACTGGTACTTATGAGCCCCTCCCGTATCCGCATAGCGATGAATACGAAGTTCTTGGAGAGCACTTATGATAGATCTGAAGTACTGTAATTATCACTGTCATTCAATGTATACAAACCCACGTATTAGTGACTCCGCCGTTACTCGTGAGCAGTATGCTAAGAGAGCTGTAGAACTCGGGCACGGTATACTATCATCAATGGAACACGGTTGGCAGGGGAACTATTACGAGACTTATAAGATTGCTAAGAAATATGGTTTGAAGCCCCTCATCGGGGCAGAAGCATATTGGGTAAAAGACAGATTAGAAAAAGACCGAACTAACTGCCATATGTATATAGGCGCGATGAACGAAAATGGAAGAGAAGCCTTAAACGATGTGCTGTCAGAGGCGAATCTTACAGGCTTTTATGCACAGCCAAGACTTGATATTCCTTTAATTTTGTCCCTTCCTAAAGATGATGTAATCGTAACATCCGCTTGTATCGCCGGTTGGAGATATGAAGATGCTGATGAGATTATGCTTAGGCTGTCTGAACATTTTGAAAAGAACTTCTACTTAGAAGTGCAATATCACAATGTTGAATCTCAGAGAGCACTTAATGAACGGATTCTCTCGCTTCACGATAAGTATAATATCCCGATAATAATGGGGTGTGACAGCCATTACATAAATATAAGCGATGACCAAGTGAGAACTGACTTCTTATACTCAAAGGGATTGAGATACGAAGATGAAGAAAACTGGCTCCTCGATTATCCTGACGGAGATACAGCGTACAAGCGTTTCGCAGAGCAATGTGTTTTATCTCACGATGAGATAACTCAAGCTATTGAGAACACAAATATATTTCTCGGTGTCGAAGAATATGATAGCCCAATTTTTAACGACGAATTAAAACTTCCCTCACTCCATAAAGACTGGACGCAGGAACAAAAGAACGAAGAGTACAAGAGACTCGTTTGGAGCGGATGGAATGAGTACCGTAAAGACATTCCCGAAGAGGAATGGGGAAAGTACGAAGAAGAAATCCAAAAGGAAATCCAGACCGTAATAGACACCAACATGGCAGACTACTTCATTATTGACTATGAGGTAATGAAACGCGGAAAAGAAAATGGCG
This sequence comes from Paludibacteraceae bacterium, assembly GCA_045641145.1. Classification (GTDB taxonomy): domain Bacteria; phylum Bacteroidota; class Bacteroidia; order Bacteroidales; family Paludibacteraceae; genus Colicola. The sequence goes on along the minus strand of JAZUGJ010000126.1, from coordinate 2,861 downwards.
GTTGGCTAACCAAGACAGGGAGAGGATGCTTCACTTCTGAAGCTATGATAAAAACTATAAACGGGTTCAAGCATATTAATGAAGTTCAGGTTGGAGACTTAGTTTTCGATATGAATGGGGAGATTCAAACGGTTCTAAACACAATGAAATATCACATAAAAGAGCCTCTCGTACAACTTAGATACGCTTACATGAACGAGTCGTTTTCGAAAATGGTATGCACAACAGACCACAAAATACTTGTCAGATGCCCTAATGGAAACCTTATGTGGAAAGAAGCACGCTTATTAAAAAAGGGTGAATATGTTTGCTGTCCAAAGCTTAAGCTAACAGATAAGGGCAAAGAATATATAGATTTAAATGCTTACAATGTATTTGGCTATTCATACGACGAAAACTATATTTATGAAAAAAATAGTAATCGAAGCAGTGGAAGGTACAAATATGAGTATAGTCCAAACCAAATGGCAAAACTTATTGGATGCGGGAAAAGCGTTCTGGAAAATATCGCAAACGGGAAGAGAAAGCCGGGGGCGAAGAATGCTGAAATTATTCGCAAATTATTGGAATACACAGGATTCAAAACTGTTGAAGAATATTCCGACTATATTCAAGAATGTCGAACAATAAAGGTCAATCGATTTATTCCTAACGACGAAATAACAAATAGTTGGATAGGAATGATGTATGGGGATGGGTTTTCAAGGGATAACAGCAGAGAGATAGGCTTTGCAATTAATCCATTGAACCACAAAAACGAAATTAATGCAAAAGTCTTCAACGAGATGGCAAAAAGATTTGGAATCCCCGTAGGCCGAAACGATAGTTCGACAAGAAACCTTAGTCAGCTATATATGTATAGCAATATCGTGTCAGAATTTGTGCATCGCTATCTTTTTTCATCGGCAAAAGGAAGGGATAAGTCTTTTAACCCCGAATTAATGTTTCAAAATAACGATAATCTTTTTGGGCTTCTAAGAGGGCTCCAATTAACCGATGGAAGTGTCTCGAGTGAAGAACGAAGAAGTAACTTCGACAACACCTCTTTATCAATAATTGGAGCATATGACACTCTGCAAAACGTTGTGAATAAAGCTATATCAGCAATCTCTATCCGCAACGGTGGAGTAGACTATCGTGGTTACTCCCACAAAACTTCATATAAGATTCGTACATATGCTCACTCCGACGGTACTGCAAAAAGAGATCAAAGAACGCTGTCTGACAAAAACTATATTTACCTGCCCGTATGGGAAGTTGTTCCATTAGGAGAGCAAGAAAGGGACGTATATGATATAGAGGTGAGTAACTCTCATTCTTACGTCCTCAACAACATTGTAGTACATAACTCTGGAGCATCGTTCCTCACCAACACTTTGCTTGGGTTCTCCGATATCGATAGAGTGTCTGCTACGGTGCATATGTACCCAGAAAGATTTATGAGTGCAACGAGAATCTTGCAAAGCAAAGCAATACCCGACATCGATATGAACGAAGCTCCCACAGAGCCGTTCGTTAGAGCTCAGGCTGAAATTCTTGGAGAAGACCACTCTTATCCGATGATTGCCTATGGCACGATGAAAACATCAGCTTCGTGGAAGTTATATGCTAAGTCTCAAGGAATACCATTTGAAGTAGCTAACGCTATATCCGACCAGATAAAGAGCTATGAAACCGCTGTAAAACACGCTGACGAGGATGAAAAAGATTCCATAGACATTGGCAAATATATCAGCGCTGAGTATAGGCCTATTTATGACAAGAGCTCGGATTATCTCGGACTTGTAACATCTTGGTCAATAGCTCCGTGCTCTTCTCTGATATACGACGGAAGTATTAGAAGAGAAATTGGACTGGTCAAAGTCAAAGATAATATTTGTTGCTTAATGGACGGACATTGGGCAGAGGAGTGTCATTTCCTCAAAAACGACCATCTAAAAGTTTCAGTTGTCGAACTCATCTACAAGGCATATCACCGTATAGGACGCGAACCTCCGAAGGTAAAGGAACTTCTGAAGATGTGTCCGCCAGACGACCCCGCGTGGGGCATCTTTGAAAATGGAGCTACGCTCGGCATCAACCAGTGTGAACGAGACGGAACTCGAGCGAGAGCTATGAAATATAAACCGAAAAATATCTCAGAACTTGCAGCTTTCGTTGCAGCTATTAGACCCGGTGGTGCTTCGTTCTATAGGAAGTTTGAAAGTAGAGAACCATTCTCTTACGGAGTAAAAGCTTTCGACTCCCTAATTCAAACAAAAGAATTCCCTTATAGTTTTCTTCTATATCAAGAGCAAGTAATGAACGCTCTCAACTACGCAGGTATAGATATGGCGGAGTGTTACACAGCCATTAAAAACATTGCAAAAAAGAGAGCAGAAAAAGTACTGGCTTATAAGGAAAAGTTTATAGACGGTTTTACAAACGCAATCATAAGAGATGAAGAAAAATCGAGAGAAGAAGCGGACTTGCTTGCAAACGAGCTTTGGAAGGTAATCGAAGACGCCTCTGGCTATTCCTTTAACTGTTCCCATGCATATTGTGTAGCGCTCGATGCTCTTTATGGAGCTTGGCTGAAAGCACATTATCCTCTTGAGTTCTACGAAACCTTTATTTGCATCCAAGAAGCAAAGGGAGACAAGGATAAGATAAACGCCGCGAAAGAAGAAGCAGAGTCATATTTTGGAATCAAGTTTGCTCCATATAAGTTCGGGCAAGACAACAGAAGTATCCACGCTGACGTGAAGTCGAATTCGATGATTAACTCCATAGGCTCGATTAAAGGGTACGGAGTGACGGTAGGTCGTTCTCTTTATTACTGTGGCAAGGAGAAGCATAGTTGTTTCATCGATGTCTTAAAG
>JAZUGJ010000125.1:0-11052 GCA_045641145.1 Paludibacteraceae bacterium | reverse complement strand
TATTCCTCAGGCTGGCTTCTTCGGGAACCAGCCTTTTTTTACTCGCTCCCGTTGCTCAAAGAGTTCTAGTATCGACCAGAAACAGGAGAAACTGAACACCCCTAACAAAACAGATGCGTAGGTGTTATCTACAAATAACGACCCTGCACAACCTGCCAGCCCTGCAAGCAGGAAGACAGGCCAGCATTTTACGCCAAAGTAATACTCACTCTTAATCACTATCGGGTGGAATATGCCAATCAACAAAAATGTGGCTAAACCTAATATAATTCCTTCAAAATTCATAACATATCAAAATTCTTTGCAAAGGTATAAATATTTTGGCGTACATGCAAATATTTTGCCTCCAATATTTGCAAGATTGAAGAAAATTATGTACCTTTGCAACATAGAATGGTATAGTTCACATAAAAATCTATGCACATGAAACATCTCTTCTTTACTCTTACTTTAGGTGTTGCCACGCTGGCTCATGCGGCCAATTGGTCGTTCTCCGGCGGCTATGTCTATTTTGATAACAGTCAGACTCACTGGACCAAGAATATCTACCTTATTATCGGTAAATCCACTTACTCTTCTGTCTATCCCATGACGATGGATAGCGAGGACACGACGCGCTATGTCGCTTCCTTGCCACATAGCGGTTGGTCGGATGCCGAGTATATGGCAGTTATCTCCAATTCGGATTGGCAGAAAGGTAACTTCGGTTACAACGAACTCAAGAACGCCTCCGGCTATACGGCTAAGTATACCGCCGGTCTGGGTGCTTCCGCTGACCAGCGTTTCCTTTTCACTCCTGCTTCCGGCAGCAATGGCACTAATATATCCCTGACATGGTTGGGCGATAATATGCCTATCCACTTTGCAGACGACGAGAAGAATAACTGCCAAAAACTGCATGCCGATAAAGGGTTAGTGACCGTTATTTTCTCCACCTCTTCCAAGCGTTTCAATATCTCCGCAGACAATATAGAGCGTGTTTTTCTGAACGGCTCTGTATCTATTTGGAACGAAAGCGACCCGCATTATGTCTTGCCTGTCCGCAGTTCGGACGGCTGTTTCTTTGGCACCTTCCCCTTGCGTGACTTGCAACGCCGTGGCAATTCGGGACAACCGGAATTTGTTTTCTATGTGGTCAAGAAAGACGGTTCCGACACTACCGCCGTTGCCTCCACTTCTTGGCAGGGGGCTATAGACGGTCGCTTACTCTTTGTCAATAATGGCACAAATATGCTTCTACTGCTACCGGGTGACGATATAGCCGAGATTGGTCGCCGTGGAGATACGGCTAAGTATGTTGCTCCACTATCTTCCTTCAATCTCAGCGACTCGGCAGATATTGCCCACTTGACCAATTTCCGCCGTGTTCCGGCTACGCGCCACCTCTACCGCTCTTACCATCCGTTCTGTCCCGACCGCCCTCAGTACGATACGGAGCATGAGCGTATGGTGCAACTGGCTGCCTTGGGAGCGCAGTATGGCATTCAAAGTGACATCGCCCTGTCTGGCGACGAAACCGGCAAAGTGGGCAACCAATACACATGTGGCGGTCAACAATACACCGTCACTATTCCCGCTTATTATCAGAACATTATCGATAATAATAACGTCCTCTATGTCGGCACGGCTAATGGACATACACCAAGTTACAACGATGCCGTCTTTCGTACCAATGAAGAGAAGTTTGGTCAGTGGATGCAGGAAGTGGTACAATTCATCAATGCACACCCTGCACCTTTCCAGATTCATTGCTCGTTAGGAGCCGACCGCACCGGAGCTTTCTCCGCCATATTAGCAGCGCTTTGCGGTGCTTCGTGGAGTCAGATTGCGCAGGATTATCACATGACGAGTAATCTGCAGATTCAGGAATATAGGCATGCCAACTGCGTGCGTTACGAACTATATCTACTCACGGGCGAGTGGCCCGAGGTCTTTACGCCCACCAGCCAACAGACGGGACGCACTTTGGCACAAGCCGTGGCGCAACATTTTATCGACGGCGGTTACCTGACGCAGAACGAGATAGATGCCTGTGTCCGCAAACTAACCGGCACCCCAACCCCCACCGCTCTTGCCAAACAACCAACTGCTATCCGCGTATCTAAACAACTCTATAACGGACATTTATACATCTGCGACCCTCTTTCCCGTCGCACCTTTTCTGCCTCAGGAACATATATTCATGGCGGAGCATTGCAATAGCACAAAAAAGGATGCAACATTGTGCATCCTTTTTTTGTGTGTGTCCCGAGGGATTCGGCACTCCCTTGCGAAACGCAATTCCTCCGAATACCAACATATAGGTTCTATGCAACCCCAACAAACAAAGTCGGGAGTATAAAACTCCCTTATTATTTTGTTTTGTCCGCTTACTCAAGCAAACTTAGTCCGCGTTCACAACAACAATAATAAAAGGGAAGCAGTCGCTTCCCTTCTTTGTTTATTGGTGTTGTGTCCCCCGAGGGATTCGAACCCTCGACCCATTGATTAAGAGTCAATTGCTCTAGCCAGCTGAGCTAGGGAGACAATTGCTTTCTCTCAAAAGCGGGTGCAAAGGTACGACATTTTTTTGAGATACGCAAATATTTTGCTGACTTTTTTGTAAAAAGATGTTTTTTTATGAAAAAGACGAATGGGAATTTGGTTATTTGAATAAAAAGTTGTATTTTTGTGTCAAATTGGTTGAACTATGGAAAAAATTATGCAGGGCGGCAGCAACCGTCAGTATTTCCGCGATTCGGACGCACAAGGTAAGTCCTTTATTCATGTTGAAGGCACCAGCCGTGAGGAGAACAACGCTTTCATCTATATGGCACGCCATTTCCACGACAAGGGCTTGAATGTGCCGGAGTTGTATCGTGTCAGTCCGGACGGCATGCAGTATGACCAGGAGGACTTGGGCGACTTGTCCCTGTTTGACTATATCGCCGAAGGACGCAAGACCGGCGTTTTCTGTGAGCAGGAAAAAGATATGCTTCGGCTCACCATGCGTGCGCTCGCACGCTTTCAGATAAGGGGTGCCGAGAACTTTGATTTCTCGCAATGTTACCCCCAACCCGAATTCAACCTGCGCTCTATTCTTTGGGATCTCAACTACTTCAAATACTGTTTTCTCAAAGCCACCGGTGTGGATTTTCAGGAGGATAAGTTAGAGAACGAGTTTGAGCGTATGGCAACTATTCTGCTGCAAGCCCAACTCACCGCTTTTATGTACCGCGACTTCCAATCGCGCAATGTCATGATTAAGGACGGCAAGCCCTATTTCATTGATTTCCAAGGTGGACGCAAAGGTCCAATCTATTACGATGTAGCGTCTTTCCTGTGGCAAGCCAAAGCCAATTTCCACGACGATTTGCGCCGCGAACTGATAGAAGTCTATTTGGACGAGTTGCAGCAATATGTACCGGTAGATAAAGATGCCTTCCTTGCTACGCTGCGCCATTTTGTCCTTTTCCGCACGATGCAGGTGCTGGGCGCGTATGGTTTTAGGGGTTATTTTGAGAAGAAACCGCATTTCTTGCAGTCCATCCCCTTCGCCATTGAGAACCTGCGCCAATTACTGAAAGATGCAGCAGACGACTACCCGTATCTGAAAGATGTGCTGCAGCGCATGACCGAGATGAAGCAGTTCCAAGATGTGGGCGTCAAGAAACCGCTGGTGGTACGGGTGTTCAGTTTCAGTTACAAAAAGGGTATCCCTGCCGATACATCGGGAAACGGAGGCGGATTTGTATTTGACTGCCGTGCCGTGAATAACCCTGGTAAATATGACCGCTACAACGGTTTGACAGGTCTGGACGAAGCCGTTATTCAGTTTATTGAGGATGACGGTGAGATGCGTCCGTTCCTTGATGCCGCTTATCAACTGGTGGATGCCAGCGTGAAACGTTATATGGACCGCGGATTCCAAAACCTGATGGTCAGTTTCGGTTGTACGGGGGGACAGCACCGTAGTGTATATGGCGCGGAGAAGATGGCACAACACCTGAATAGCAAGTTTGGCGTTGAGGTACACATCATTCACCGTGAACAAAATATCGAACGGAAATTGCAGTCACATTCGGTGTAAGTTAGCTCTACATATGCTTAATCACATATTAATCACCCATTAATCACCCATTAACGACCCATTAATCACCCATTAATCACCCGATAAAAACAGGTAGTAGGTAGTAGGTAATAGGTAGTAGATAGTAGATAGTAGAAAATAGATAAAATGAAAGCCATGATCTTTGCTGCCGGACTCGGCACACGTCTCAAACCGCTGACAGACACCATGCCTAAAGCACTGGTGCCGTTGGCAGGTAAACCATTATTACAATGGCAGGTAGAGCGGTTGCGCGAGGCAGGGATAACGGATATCATCGTTAATGTACACCATTTTCCCGATATGATAATGGACGCTATTCGTGCCAACAAGGGTTGGGGGTGTGACATCGCCGTTTCGGACGAACGGGAGATGCTGTTAGATACCGGTGGCGGAGTTAGAAAGGTTGTCAATGCACAATGCACAATGCACGGTGGTGCTTCCGAGTACTCCGGTAATGAACCGTTGCTGTTGTGCAATGTGGATATATTGAGTAACCTGAATATCAAAGACGTGGTGAATGCCGCCCTGGATGATACGAATGACGGTTTGTTGGTGGTGAGCGACAGGCAGACGCAGCGTTATCTGTGCTTTGACGAACAGGAGTACTTGTGTGGTTGGACAAATATCGCCACCGGTGAGGTCAAACTGGATGACGGACGCCATTTGGCATACAGCGGCACGGCAGTACTGACCCCTGCCATTTATCCCTATTTGGACCGTGTGGCAGCAGAGAAAGGGGACAAGTTCTCCCTGATAGACCTCTATCTGGCGGCTGCCAAGGACGGACTGAAAATAAAAGCATTCGTCCCCGCTAACTATCGCATGATGGATGTGGGCAAAATAGACCAAATCACCGAAGCGGAACGCTTTGCGGAAAAATTGATACATGGATAAGACCCTAACTATATGTCGCGCGTCGGCGGGAAGCGGAAAGACTTTCACGCTGGCTGCCCATTATGTGGCACTCCTGTTGTCGGGCGAGAGTTATCGCTCTATTCTTGCCGTAACTTTCACCAACAAAGCAGCGGAAGAGATGAAACAGCGTATATTGACATACCTGTTCGCCATCTCAAAAGGGCAGGGGGGCGACTTCCTCAAAACAGTGCAGAAACTGCACCGCGAATGGGGTGTACAAATAACCGAGCAGACCCTTATTCGCATGGCGGGTGAGCAGTTTGATGCCATATTGGGCGATTATGACAATATGAAAGTGGGCACCATAGACTCCTTCCTGCAAGTCCTGCTGTCCGGTATGGCGCGCATGCTCGGCAAAGCGGCAGGATATGCCATTGACCTCGATACCGACCACGCTATCCGTCAGGCGGTGGATCAGTTGATGTCCACCCACATAGATGAGCAACCCGGGCTCAAACAGACCATCGCCGACTACCTGAATAAGCAGATGGACGAGGAGCGCAATTGGGATATCCGCGAGCAGTTGCTGGCTATCGCCCGCGAACTGTACAAAGAGTCCGTGCAGATGCATCAAGACGATATTGTACTGGACCGCGATATCATCAAAGCGTATATCCGTGACATGGAAGAGGTGCAGGACGAGAACAAAAAGATTACGATGGAGCACCTGAACGATGTGATGCTCTTGTCCTATATCGCCCACCGCATCGATGCCAACCAAGCGGAGAATAACAGTCTGCTGCTTGCTAAGACTGCCCATGTGCTACACGAGGCACTGAAGCCCGGTGATGCTGATTTTATCCTTGAGAAAGCAGGCATTCGCTACCGTCATATCATGTTGGACGAGTTTCAGGACACCAGTCTGCTGCAATGGCAGAACTTCCTGCACCTGATTCGCGAAATACTTGCCGGAGGCGGTACGGCGCTCATAGTGGGCGATATCAAACAGAGTATCTACCGCTGGCGCAACGGCGACTGGCATATTATGGCATCGCTGACAGATAAGCACCCCGAACTGGGTGCGTTTATACAAGCCCTGCCCCTGCGCAAGAACTATCGCTCGCGCCGCGAGGTCGTGCGGTTCAACTTAGAAACTTTTGCTGCCTGTTACGGCGAACCTTACCAAGAAAAAGACCTGTCGGAGATGTACTGTGAGGGCAAGCATGAAGGGGGCTATGTACAGTTGCGCTGGTACCCTGCGTCCCGTGCTTCCGTCAAACCGACCAAGACGGGCAAGTTGCCTGCTCCGCCTGTGCGTTTGTTGCGCAGCGAGACCCAGCGGGATAACCTAGTGCGGGATATGCTGACGCAGATAGAGAACCTATTGGCACAGGGTGATAAACCATCGGATATGCTTATCCTTATTCGCACGCGCGCCCAAGCGCAAGCCATATTGGGTGTGTACCGTCAGATGGTGCAGGATAGGGAGCAATACCCCCATTTGGCGCAGCACCGCCCTGTTTCCAACGATAGTTATGTATTGGAAGCGTCCGAAGCCGTGCAGACGGTGATGCAGGCGTTACGCTTTGTGGCACATGGCGACACGGCAGCGCGGTACTATGTGACATTACACTGCCCACAGGTGGATGTGGAGCAGTTGAACGGTTTGGATAAGAAAATGCCGCTGTCGTTCCTTGCAGAAGAGGTGGTGCGGCTGTGCCTCTGTCCGAAAGGCGAATATAAAGGCGAGGACATTGCTTATTTGAATTGCTGGAAAGATAAGATGCACGACTATATCGTTTCGTACGGCAGCGACTTGAATAGTTTTGTGCGTTATTGGAACGACAAGATGCACGCCGAAGCCATTCCTGCTACGGACACAGGCGATATTCGCATCATGACTATCCACTCTGCCAAGGGATTGGAGGCAAAGAATGTGTTCGTGCCTTTCTGTTCTTGGGCGATGGAGGATGACAACAAAAGCCGTGTCAAACTGTGGTGTACGGCGCGCCATCAGCCCGCTGACCCGCAACATGCGCTCAAAAGGGTGCCTATTAAGAACCACAGCGATATTGTTGCCGCCGGCTATGAGGCGGAGTATAACGAAGAGCATGCAGACGAGCGAATGGACAATACGAACCTGCTGTATGTGGCGTTGACCCGTGCCGCCTCGAGGTTATATGTCTATTCGGATATCGCTTATTCGTCCAGAGGTACCGGCGACACGGTGGCACGACTGCTATTGGAAAGTCGAAATCAGCAGAGCGCATTGTCGGTTTTCTGGGACGGCTGGGACGAAGGCGATGTGCCGTACTTGCAATGGTTGGTAGGTGATAGCGAACTGCCGCAGGAGAAACAAACGCAGAAGGATAAGGGGGTGCAGCCCTTCTCCTTTGACGATGCCGAAACGGTGGAGGCACGCTTTTTCAGCGATAACCGCCATATTGAGTTCCGTCAGTCGCAGGAGTCACAAAACGGCAACCGTGATTTCGGTACATTATGCCATGATATTATGTCCCATATCGCTACGAAAGAAGAGGCACCGCGTGTGGTGCAGGACTATTGGTCGCGAGGCATGATAACCAATGTCGACCAACGCAAGCAGGCAGAGGACGCGATAGAGGCAATCTTTAATAATCAAGAGATGGCGGAGTTCTTCTCGCCGAGGTGGGAGATATTGTCCGAAAGAGCTATATTGCCGGATGATTTTCGCCCTGACCGCGTCATGCTGGATAATAGCACCAAAGAAGCCGTCGTGCTGGACTATAAGTTCGGCGCCATGCGGAAGAAATATATTCAACAGGTACAACAATACATGACCCTTATCCGCGATATGGGCTATACGGTCCGCGGGTGTATTTGGGTGGCACAAGAGCAACGGCTATTATGGATTTCTTAGAGCAAGTGACACAAGACTTGGTCCGCCGGGTGGGTTTTGAACACCTGCGTGACTATACGGTTGTTTTTCCGATGAACCGTGCTTCGCTGTTTATGCGCGACTACTTGCGCCGTTTGGTTAAAGACAACTACGGCAAGCCGGTGGTGACACCCCAATTCACTACTATCTCGGGCTTGGTCGATTCGCTTTCGTCACTCAATCCAGATGACGAGATACGCTCAGTGTGCCTGCTGTACCAAATCTATAAACGGCACACGGGGTCTGACCTCACGCTGGATGTGTTCTACGGTTGGGGCAAACAACTGCTGCAAGATTTCAGTAGTGTGGATATATCGCTGGTAGATGCTGACGAGTTATTCCAAAACAGCGTCTATGCCCGCCAATTGGACTTGCCCGATTTGCCCGACGATGTCCGCGAGCGGCTGGAGAAATTGATGGGCAGGGCTTGGAACGAGGCAGACCGGCAGGCGTTCCGCCGGGAGTTCCAGAACCTGTGGTCACGGCTGCCTGCTATCTATCGGGAATTTCGCGCCAAGCAGGAAGCCGAAGGAGTGGGGTACACGGGGGCGCGGTTGCGACAGGTGGTGGAACATTGGGACGAGATTGATTTGGGTAACCGCCGTTTTTGCTTTGTCGGCTTCAATTATCTGCTGAAAGGCGAGAAACGCTTGCTGCTCAAACTCAAAGACCGCAGTTTGTTCTACTGGGATTACGATGCCGATTTCCACACCAATAAAGACGCTTATCGTTTTATCCGTCAGCATATAGCAGACGGCTTGACCAATGCCCTTCCCGAGCAACCTGAGACGGCGCGTCCTACGTTGCATCTGATGATGGCAGCCGGCAGTAATGCACAGGCGCAGTATGTCCATTCGTGGTTACCCGATAAACAGGGCAAGACGGCTGTCGTTATTGCGGATGAAGGCATGTTGGAGTCGGTTGTCTATGCGTTGCCGAATAGCGTGTCCGAGCATGTCAATATCACCAAGGGCTACCCCTTGCGCAATACGCAGGTCTATGCCGATATAGTGGCGTACTTGTCAGACCCGCACAACGACCGCCTTCCTGCCGAATCTGATTATACGGGTGTCTTGACCCGCCTGTTGGAAACTATGGCGCCTGTTCAGTCGGTGTTGATTGAACAGGACGACCCGGACGATTTGCCGCCTAAAACATGGCAGGAACTGCTGACGGACGAGTCTGTTTATCAGGCACGCAAGGTAGTGTCCCGTTTCCTGGCATTGATACAAGAGGGCGTGTTAAACGATGTGCAGGATATGAAAACACTGCGAAACATCCTGCGCCGGCATTTGGAAATGACTTCGCTTCCTTTCCACGGCGAGCCGGTTACCGATATACAGGTGATGGGCGTATTGGAAACACGCTTGCTGGATTTCCGACATCTGTTAATTCTGAATGTGGAAGAAGGTGTCGTGCCGCAACATAAGGAGGACCGCAGTTTTATTCCCTATTACCTGCGCAAGTACTACGGTTTGGAAACACCGGACGAGTCAGCGGCGGCGTATGCCTATAATTTCTTCCGTCTGTTGCGCCGTGCGGATGATGTTACGCTGCTCTTCTCTGAAGCAGCAACGGGCATGGGCAAGAAAACCATGTCGCGTTTCCTGATGCAGTTGCTCACATCGGACGAATATCCTATTAAGCGTCTCCGCCTCACCGAATCCGCCACCCTCTCCCAATCCAACAATTTATCAATCCAGCAATCCAACAATTTAATAACCTCTCTCTCCTCCCTCTCCCCGTCGGCTATCTCTACCTATTTGGAGTGCCCGATGCGCTTCTACTATGCGCATGTGCTCAAACTGAATGTCGAGCCGGCACCTTCGCCTTTGTTGGAACCGAATGAACTGGGCTCGCTTGTCCATGCCACTATTCGTGCCGCCTATTCGTCTCTCTATCCGTCTTTGCCGGCAGAGGTACAGGAAGATACTTTGGCAACTTTCTTGGCAAACGATAAAGGGCTGAACGACGCATTACGGACCGGCTATATGGCGCTGAATGCCGACTATTTCCGCCATCATTCGGATGATAACTGCCATTTCCGCTTGGAGGAACACCCTGTGGAGAACCGTGTGGCGCTGACCCACACCCGCAAAGTACTGGAAAATGACCTCTTGGCTATTCGCCGTAATGGTCCCTTTACCATTCTATTAATGGAACGGGAGATGTCTTTCCCGCTGACGGTGTTGGTTAACGGACAGATGCAAACCGTTCGGGTGGGCGGTGTTATTGACCGTCTGGACAGGGTAGGGAACCAGGTGCGTGTCTTGGACTATAAGACAGGGTCGTACGATGAAAAAAAGATGAAGGCGGATTCGATAGACCAACTCTTTATGCCCGGAAATGATAAACGCTATGTGTTCCAAACCTTGCTTTATTGCCTGGCGGTCAGCCAATCCGAATGGGGCAAAGAGAACACATTGCAGCCCGGACTGCTCTTTACGCGTAAGGGCTTGGACTCTTTTGACCCGCATATTTTTGTAGAGGGAAGTCAGGTAACCGATTTTGAAGCACAGTGCCGCCTGTCGTTCTGGTCCCGCTTGCAGGACTTGGTCTACGAGATAGTTGCTGCCACTTCTTTCCCGCAGTTGGATTGCAAACAGTGCCCCGACTATTGCCCCTTCCGCTCACTCTGCGGTCGATAACAAAAATTCCCAAATGCGAGTGAAACGCCGGTGTATTTCGGGATCATCTCGCGACCATCAGCAGACAGCGTAAACCTAAAAAACACGAAAAATACATCATCCATTTTCCGTTTCTCATGTAAAACATTTGGTTAATTAAAAAAAATGTAGTAACTTTGCAGCGCAGACTTGTAAATATTGAACCCATTCTGCATGATACCCTGCAAAGACATAGTAAAATAATTTCAGACTAGCCACAACGCGCAGTGCCCTCCGTGCAACTCCGTTGTGGCTTAATTTTTGGCATATTTCCCAAAGGTGTTCCAAAGGTGAAGATAAGGTGATGATAGACTGATGTTGCTGAGTGCAAAATTCCCTCAATTGCCTCACTTTTCCATAAAAACTGAATTTTATTTTGCTTATGTCAATTATTTTTTGTACCTTTGCGTCGCAAAACGCAAATGTTTGAAAGATAATGTTAGATAAGGTTGCATATTGGCTGGACATTGTAGATTATGATTTGGAAACTGCCAAAGCCATGTTTACTACTAAAAGATGGTTGT
>JAZUGJ010000124.1:0-7438 GCA_045641145.1 Paludibacteraceae bacterium | reverse complement strand
TCGAGGAGGCGCTGAACAAGAAAGGTATTGAGGCTGCTCTGGAAGTTTGCCGTAACACCCGTGGCCCTGTGGCAAGTATCTTCTATCAAGGTCTGAGCCGTTATGACGAGGGCGTTGATGTAGTAGAAAAAACGGTTGCTTCTTACGGTGGCGTTCAACTCGGTTTGTTGGAAAAGAACCTCAGCTGGATTTCTCTGTTTATCTCTATCGCTCCGTCTCTCGGTTTCTTGGGAACCATTATCGGTATGATTGAGGCATTTGATAAGATTCAACAAGTGGGTGATATCTCGGCTACCGTTGTTGCCGGCGGGATCAAGGTTGCCCTGTTGACCACTTTGCTCGGTTTGATTATCGCTATTATTCTGCAATTGTTCTACAACTACATCCTCTCTGTTATCGAGGGTCTCGTTAACGAAATGGAAGACAGTTCTATCTCGCTGCTGGATATCGTGGTTGAATACGATGCCAAGAAGAAAAAATAAATCGCTAAAATTGCCGAATTATGAAAGATTATAAAATGATTCCTAAGGTGGCACTTTGGGTGCTGATGGGACTCGGCATCATCTGCTCGGTGCTGTTCTACATCGGTGGCTCGGAGGGTTCGCTGGAGGTGGCAGGCGATTTCCTGAATATCCCTTATTTCACCAACTTGTTCCTTGTTTGGAACTACATTTTGGTGATCCTCGTAATTTTGATTACGCTTGGGGTGGTTGTTTGGGAATTCACCAAAACCTATAAAGTGGACAAGAAAAAAGCCATGAAGAGTTTATATGTCGTTCTGGGTGCCATCGCTCTCGTTTTGGTTTGCTGGTTCCTGGGTAGCCCCGAAGAGTTGAAGATTATCGGCTATGAGGGTTCCGACAATGTAGGTAAAATGGCACAATTGACCGATGCTTGCATCTATTTGACCTATATACTGGTTATCGCAACGATTGCAGCCATGATATGGGGTATTATTTATACCAAGCGTCAGAAATAAACTTGGATTGTAATTAAGGCGAAAGAATTATGGCAAAGAAAATTCCACAGATAAATGCCAGCTCTATGGCGGATATCTCTTTCTTGCTGCTCATTTTCTTCCTGGTAACTACCTCCATGGATGTCAATCAGGGCTTGGCACGCCGTTTACCGGCGCCCATACCGCCTGACCAGAAAATTGAGGATACCGATATCAACAAACGCAACTTGTTGGTGGTGAAGATTAACTCCATTAACCAACTCATGGTGCAAGGTCAGTTGATGGATGTCCGGCAGTTAAGAGAGGAAGCCAAGAAATTCATTAAGAACGAGAATGACGACTCCTACTATCCGAAGTTGTATGAAGAGGATTTCGGTGCCCCGTTTGGAGTAATCAAATACACCAAAGAGCATGTTATCTCCGTTCAGAACGATGTGGATACGCAGTATCAGGCATATTTGAATGTTCAGAATGAATTGGTAGCGGCATATAATGAATTGCGTGACGAATGTGCGCGCAAGTATTTCCACATGGGTTACAACGAATTGGATGAGGATACGCAAAAGCGAATCCAAAAGATTTATCCTCAGAAGATTTCGGAAGCCGAACCTAAAAACTACGGAGGAAACTGATATGGCTAAGATACGTAGAAACGAAAAACGGGAAATGCCCGCATTGAACACCAGTTCACTGCCCGACATTATCTTTATGCTGCTGTTCTTCTTCATGTCCGTAACTTCCATGAAAGAGGTTTCGCTGAAGGTACAGTTCCAAAACCCGCAGGCAACTGAGTTGACCAAGTTGGAAAAGAAATCACTGGTTCGTTATATCTATGTAGGTACACCTACTTCCGAGTTCCGCAAACAGTATGGTGCTGAGACGCGTATTCAGTTGGATGATGCGTTTGCCGATAAAAAAGAAATTGGCGACTATATCATCAACGAGCGTTCGGCAATGAAGGAGCAGGATCAGGGTTTGATGACGGTTAGTATCAAAGCCGACAAAGAAACGCGCATGGGTATCATTGCTGATATCAAGCAGGAATTGCGTCGTGCGTATGCTCTGAAAATCAGTTATGCTGCAACACAGCGCACCAGTTATTAATAGCGTAACTCCCGAACACGTTTTCGGAACGCTATTTGTCTTATCCGTTTTTGCATCGTAGGGCTTGTGCCGCTACGATGCATTTTGGTATTATTTAAAAAGGATGATACTATGATATGTTTAGGAATTGTTTCTCCCTGCTACAACGAGCATGATGTGTTGGAAGAGTCGGCTGCACGACTGACGGCATTATTCAATGACTTGATAGGCAAGCATAAAATCTCTGCTGACAGTTTTGTCATGTATGTCAATGACGGCTCCAAAGATGATACATGGGATATTATTGCCCGTTTGCATGCCACGAATCCTTTTATCAACGGACTCAATCTGGCGCACAATGTAGGTCATCAAAACGCCATTATGGCTGGAATGATGAATGCCAAAGACCTCTGCGACGGGGTGGTTACCGTTGATTGCGATTTGCAGGACGATATTACGGCAATAGAGAAAATGATTGACCTCTACAACGAGGGTAATGATATTGTCTATGGCGTCAAAGTAAGCCGTCAGGCAGATTCTTTTATGAAGAAAACGACGGCACTGGCATTTTATAAACTGCAAGCATCTATGGGGGTGAATGCGGTGTATAATCACGCAGACTTCCGCTTTATGTCCCGCCGTGCATTAGAGGCATTAAGCCAATTTCCAGAACGCAACCTCTATTTGCGCGGTATGATTCCCACTCTCGGTTTCAAAACGGCTACAGTGGATGATGCTATTTCAGAACGCATCGCAGGGCAAAGTAAATACACCTTGGCGAAGATGCTTCGTCTGGCGTCAGACGGCATTACCTCTTTTTCTTCGCAACCGATGACTATCGTGTTAGGAATAGGTGTACTGATGTTGGTGGTGGCATTCGGAATGGCGGTTTATGTAGTTGTTTCGTTGCTTACGGGACATTATGTATCGGGTTGGTCGTCCCTTATGCTCAGTATGTGGTTTATCGGGGCGGTCATCACAATGGGAATAGGTATTTGCGGTGCGTACATCGGTAAAATCTATACCGAGGTAAAACGCCGGCCCTTGTATATTGTAGCAGAAAAATTAGTGCATGAAAAATAAGTTTTTAGATTTTCTTTCCCGCCTGAGTGGTGTCTTTATATACATAAACAACTATGGCTGGGTGTGTGGGTCTTTACCATAGTGTGGGGGTATCTGGTGTACGATACTGTTCACCCGGCATTGTGCAAAAAGGAAAATGTGTGACTTATAGAGAAAAGAGGTAGTCTAATGCCTCTTTGATTTCTGCAGTAGTGGCGGTCCGGTTAATTACCGGATCGCCGATTTTTTGCAATAGGGTAAAAGTTATTTCGTCCGTGCGATCGTTTTTCTTGTCGCGACACATGAATTCAATTAGGCGGTCATAATCTTTGCACGCTGCCTGCGGCCTGCCGTAAACGCTAACCGTCAAGTGCGATAATTGACGCAATATGTCACGGTCCAAGCCCAATTTGACGGTGCTGAGATATATCTCCGCCACTAATCCGTACAGAATGGCATAGCCGTGTTCTAAAGGGCTCTTTTCCATTCTCAGTTCTTCCAAAGCATGTCCGATTGTATGTCCGAGGTTGAGCGCTTTGCGTACGCCCTTTTCGTCGGGGTCGGAAGCCACATATCGGGCTTTTACGGCTTGACAATACTTAATTAGCCGTATATTATGCATGGTGTATTGTGCATCATCTAATTCCGCAAGGGCTTGATGGAACATATCAGGCGAGTCCAATAGGGCAGTTTTAATGAGTTCGGCATATCCGGACAGGAACTGACGAGGAGGCAGGGTGGCTAAAAATTCATGAAAGAGAAGTGTGGCAATCGGTTCGCGTATGATGCCGATAGCGTTTTTGAAACCGCGGTAATCAAAACCTGTCTTGCCACCGGTGGCAGCATCTGTCATGGCCAAAAGGGTGGTGGGTATATTGAGGTAGTCCATCCCTCGCATATAAGTAGAAGCGGCAAAGCCGCCGAGGTCGGTAATGACTCCTCCTCCCACGCAGATGAGCAGCCCGCGCCGGGTAGCATGGTGGTCAAAGAGAAAATCCCAAATGCGTTGTACGGTAGCGATGTTTTTTATCTGTTCGGACACCTCTACGGTTAATGTGGCACTTACATGGATATCCTGCACCAAGTGCTGCCAAACGGGCAGTACGGCATTATCAACCAAACAGAACACTTGGTCATCGGCGTATTTCGCCACAATAGCGGATAACTCGTTGTTGATTTTCTCCATAATCGTCAAATTCAGTGCAAAGATAGTGATTTATTTGCATATATGCAAAAAAAGTAGTACCTTTGCATGCAAATTGTATAAAATCGGCTGACTATGAACAAAAAAACAATCATAACGCTGGCAATAGCGTTTATGGGGCTGCAGGCCATGGCGGAAGTGAACTATCTGACCACCGACGCCTTTAAGAAAAATATTATGGACTATACGGTAGAGAAGGAGTGGAAATACAATGGCAAAAAGCCCTGCGTGATAGATTTCTACGCCACTTGGTGCGGTCCGTGTAAGCGTCTCGCGCCCATTATGGATGAATTGAGCGAGAAATATAAAGGCAAAGTGGTGTTCTATAAGGCCGACACGGAGAAAGAACGCGAATTGGCGTATGTGTTCCAGATAAGCAGCATACCGCAAGTGTTGTATATCCCCGTGAAGGGAAATCCTATTTTACTGAAAGGACTGTATCCGAAGGAGGAAATTGTTAAAATAATAGACGAGCAATTGCTTGGAAAAAAGAAATAAGATGCAAGTAGAATTTGTATTATTAGTCTTGTCGTTGCTGTTTTTTGCCAGTATTTTTACGGACAAAATAGGTTTCAAATACGGCGTTCCCGCATTGCTGTTGTTTTTGGCTGTGGGTATGTTATTTGGACCGGAAGGTATTCCTGCTTGGCTCGGAACTACGGATATTGTCTATAAAATTAGCACCGGTTCAGCGCAAGCCATCGGTACAGTCGCTTTGTGCGTTATTCTGTTCTCCGGTGGTATGGATACCAAGATAAGTGAGATACAGCCGGTGTTGGCACCGGGTGTTACTCTGGCGACAGTAGGTGTATTGTTGACCTGTGGCATAACGGGTGTGCTGATATATCATATATTCGGTTGGCTGAACGCGGTGGCCAGCGTGAGCGTATGGGTGGCACTATTGATGGCAGCCACTATGTCGTCCACTGACAGTGCAAGCGTGTTCTCCATTCTTCGTACCAACGGGGTTAAACTGCGGCATAACTTGCGTCCGCTGTTGGAATTGGAAAGCGGAGCCAACGACCCGATGGCATATATATTGACCATCACACTGATAGGTATAGTAACGAGTGGGAGCACCGAAGTAAGCATATTGGCAATCGTGCAGGATATATTGGTACAGTTGGTAATGGGTGCCGTGATGGGCTTTGCCTTTGGTAAGATAGTGGTGAATCTGCTTAAGCGTGCCAAACTGAACAATGAATCGCTGTATCCCATTATGGTGCTGACGGCCTGTATCTTTATCTTTGCTGCCACGTACTATCTGAAAGGCAATCCCTATTTGGCGGTATATATTGGTGGACTGATTATCGGTAATAGTAAATTTACCAAGAAACGGCAGACAAAGAATTTCTTTGACGGATTGACATGGCTGAGTCAGTTGGTTATGTTCCTCATGTTGGGATTGATGGTGACCCCCAGCGAGTTCCTGCAACTGGAGGTATGGTTGCCATGTCTTATTATATCGATTGTAATGATATTCATCAGCCGTCCGCTGAGCGTATGGTTGTGTATGATTCCGTGGAAAGACCATTTCAAACAGAGCGATAAACTGATGGTCAGTTGGGTGGGGCTGAAAGGGGCAGTGCCGATTATCTTTGCCATTTTGTGCATCGCTAATGATGTGGAGAATGCAGGATTGATATTCAATGTGGTTTTCCTTTGCACAATAGTGAGTCTGGTGGTGCAAGGTACGAGTTTGAGTTCCATTGCCCGTAAACTCAAACTTGCCCAAGCGCAAGAGGCGGAAAAGAAATTGCGGTACTTTGATATTGACCTTCCCGAAGATGTAGAAGCGTCTGCGTGGGAGCGTGAAGTAACTGCCGAACTGATGCAAAACGGGTCGCGATTGAAAGACCTTGATGTGCCTGACCATACCTTGATAATTATGGCACGCCGAGGAGAGAACTTTTTTGTTCCTACCGGCGAAACGGAACTGCAAATAGGCGACCAACTGTTGGTCATCTCGGACAAGAATGCTGAACATGTGGTGCAGGAAATGGAAGACGAAGAGGAGCAAATATTGACTCATTGGTGGATGCACATCACCCATGACACGGGTAAGTTTGTCCGCGAGAAATGGCATAAACTGATAAAAAACGAATAAACGAGGTATATGAAGACTGTGTTTTTGACCGGTGCGACCGGTACGATGGGCAAAGCCGGCATGAAAGAATTGCTACGCTATCCGAACAAGTACAGCGTCCGCATTCTTGCTCGCCCGAGCGAGAAAAACAAGGAACTATTGGTTCCCTATGAAGATAAAGTACATATTATCTGGGGCGATTTAACCAACTACAGCGATGTGCTGATGGGCGTAACGGGCAGCGATATTGTACTGCATGTAGGCGGTATGGTATCTCCGCAAGCGGATTATCGTCCCGAGTTGACCCGCAAAACGAACCTGACAGCCGCCAAGAATATCCGCGATGCAGTCTTGGCACAGCCCGAAAAGAAACAACCCAAAGTGGTTTATATAGGCAGTGTAGCACAGATGGGCGACCGTCGCGAGCCGTTACACTGGGGGCGTACGGGTGACCCTATATGCGTGAGCGCGTACGACCACTATGGTATCACCAAAACATTGGCAGAGCGTATCATTACCAACTCACCCATCAAAAAATGGGTCAGTTTGCGCCAATCAGGTATTCTGTATCCCGCGATATTAAAAAACTACGATCCGATTATGTTCCATGTGCCTATCCGCGGCGTGTTGGAATGGGCAACGGTGGAGGATTCGGGGCGGTTGTTGGAGCGCGTATGCCGCGACGAAGTACCCGATGAGTTCTGGAAGCGTTACTATAACATCGGTTCTGGTAAGGAATACCGACTGAGCAACTATGAGTTTGAGTGCCTGTTGCTGAATGCTATCGGATGCCCCAAACCGGAAAAGATATTTGAAAGCAAATGGTTCACTACCCGCAATTTCCACGGCATGTGGTATTTGGACGGCGATGTATTGGAGAACTATCTGCATTTCCGTGCCAATGTGCCGGTGAAGAAATACTTCAAACGAATGGCACGCAGTCATACGCTACCCGGTAGTTTGAAATTTGCCGTACGGAGTAAATTGGTGTATGCTTCCCACTTGGTGCCGCATATTGTCAAACTAAGTCGGATCGTAGCCATGT
>JAZUGJ010000123.1:0-4065 GCA_045641145.1 Paludibacteraceae bacterium | reverse complement strand
ATAAACAGCCCCAATATGTTCTGCTGTTATAACTTCTCCATCTTTATCATAAAAAGTATAAGCATTACGATAACTGTCGCCTTGGATTATGTTAATGGGATATTTGCCCTCTACACAACTACAACTCATTAGGCATTATCCCCTTTCTTTATTTTAATTACTCCATTACGTTTAGTTAAAAACACATATTTAGGAGTGTCATCTTTATCATAAGGTATTGCAATTACGCTATTGTCATATTCGACATATAACATTCCGTGTTTTTTAAATCTTACTCTATGAGCACCTTTAGGAAGTTCAGTTTCATTTTTAATTTTGCAACCATCCATGCTCTTAAGCGGAAGCCACATCATTTTTTCGGAACAACGCCTCATCATAGGGCACACAGAATTTTGTTTTTCACAAAAAGGCATTTCATGGTAGCCTTTGATTTTGACATATGGACACATAAATATGCCTCCTTTAATTTTTTATAAAAAGGAAGAGAACTAAATCTCTTCCTTTCTTTATGTTAATTATTCGCTTACAATAATCTTTGCGAAGCCGTCAACTTCGGGCTTTGCGGTTACGCTGATAGAAATAATAGAAGTACCAGCAGAAGCCGCAGTTACAACACCAGTGTCTGCAACAGAAGCATATTCGCTGTCAGAAACAAAGGTAAGCTTGTCGTTACCAATGCGACCAACAGAGCCGTTCTTGTACTGACCATAAACCTGAAGAACTGCGGTATCGCCTACTGCGAGTTCCTTCTCTGCGCCGCTAACAGCAATTCTCTCAAGACCATCATACCAGTTGCCGTCAAACAGAACTTCCTTAATGTGAGCATAGTAACCACCTTCAGAACAACCCTCAGAGGTCAGAACTGCAAGAGCCATACCAGAAAGGCTGGAAGAACCTGCGCCACTGGAAGTAATACTGTAATCCATAGCACCCTGAAGCTGAAATCTGGGTACTTCGATAACGATAATGTTCGATATAGTTCGCAACGCTATATCCGTTTGTTGTCTTCGCAACAACAAACTGCTTACACTTTCGTGCAAGTCCAGACTATTTGTCCATCTTATTACAAAATATTTTATTTAAAGCATCTTCAATGTTTTCGTTATATTTAATTTCATACAAAATAAAATTGTGACTTTTTGCATACTCACGCTTTAATCTATCATGCTCTTGTTGAATTTTAAATCGACTTTCACCGCCAAACCATTCGACAGGAAAATAATGTTGTCCACCTTGACATTCAATTAATATGTTTTCAACTTTAAAGTCATAAGATAGCTTATTTCCTTTGGCATTGATTAAATCATCAAATTTTACATGAGTATCAAATTTAATATTATTCTCTATAAAATAATTAATGCAAGACTCTTCCATGCCAGATATTATACATCCGCATGATTTAGTGTGTCCTCTTTTTAATTTGTCCGCAGATGTGATAATTTCATTACCACAATCACACTTACAACGAAACATCCTGTTCTGTTTCTTTGTGCCAGCGTATCCAACAACAATCAATTTGCCAAATCTTTGATTTATCATTTGTCTTTCAATACAACTGCCACAACTTTTAGTTCTACCTTGATGAAGACTATTGTATTTTACAGATAAGACATTCCCACAATCACATTGGCACTCAACAATCAAAGCTCCGTTTTCGTTCCTGTATAAAGATTTTTGTATTGTCAAAGACCCAAATCTCATTCCAATAATGTCGTTATCTAAACAATGTCCACAATTTTTCTTTTTATTTCGTCTCAACGAAGAACCATCAACAACAACGATGTTCCCACAGTCACAAGAACACATATATTTATATGCACCATTATTAGCCTTTTCATTTGACTCAGATATAACAACTAATTTGCCAAATCTTAATCCTATCATTGGTACTTTTTTATTCGGAATAGTACCACCTTCCTGTTTTTTTTATTTTTTTGTAATAAGAGCCATATTTTTCGGACACCATTAGCTTGTGCCCTACTCCCTCGTAAAGGGATAGTCGTTGAAAGTCTCCCATATAATGTTAAACATTACTTAGGGGTTTCTCTGCTAAAGACCCATTGCCACGAGCACTTAGGATTTAACCATATACTCATCTCACAGATTTTTTCTGCTTTCGCAACCACACAGCTTGTCATTTCTAACTACTGTTTGGGTTTGTGAGCTTTAGGGATTCAAAGCAATTAACATGGAATACTTGCTAATCACTTAACAAGCATAGCGATATTTTACTACTTCGCCGAGTTGAGTACCCTTTGCAATATCCTCTGCATTTGCACTTGCGGCGGCAAACAGAGGCATAGTCATATAAAGAGTTACGGTATCGGGAATAAAGTTAGAGGGTACGGTAATCTGAGAGACATTACCCTGTCCATTAAAACGAACACAAACCTCAGTGCCCTGTGCCAGAGAAGCAACAGTAGCTACGCCATCATCGTCAAATTCAATACTTGCCCAATCATCGGAATCATCGGTCTTATACCAACCAACCTTGCCGAGAGAGAGCCAATTCTGAGGGGCTACAGTGGGAGCGATAGTACCACCAGCACCGACAGTTACACGTTCAATCTGAAGATAAGTGTTCTCAGAACCTTTATCAATCTCAGTACCAACATTCATTGCAACAAACAAATATGTTCGATATAGTTCGCAACGCTATATCCGTTGTTAAACAACTGCTTATGCTTTCACATAAGTTCAGACTATATGTTCATCTTATATATTTAAATCTATCTTATTAAAACTATGATTACCCTTGACTAAATAATCAATAGCTTCAATTAACTGTTCCTTAGTGGGGATTTTACGCCCACTAACAATTCTTAAAACCTTATATCCTTGAGATTTAACAAATTCATCTCTTCTTCTGTCTCTCTGTTCGTCTTGATGCCAATATGGAGCATCGTACTCAATGTCGATTAATATATCATCAATATTAACCATACAATCCAATAAACAATCACTACAAGGATAGTTGAGTTCACAATTACCATATATTTCAACTAATAAATTATATAATTCAATTTGTGGTTTAGATGTTGGACAAGTGCCATTTAAATAATAGGACATAACAGCCTTTTGTTTTATATTGTCATTCTTAAATGTATATTTATGCCCATATCTTTCTTCGGTGGTTTTCTCTATACGTTTTCTGATTTCAGGGGATTGTATAGCATACTCTACATTATATCGCATCAAACAAGTTTGTTTCATTTTATCTTTAAATTCGGGAACTTGGGATGGGTTGCTATATCCATATCTATCCATACAAGTCTGCTCTTTGCGTCTCTTTAAATCCAAAGCATTTTCTTTATTATTAACAAACCTTTCTCTAAAAGCCTTTTGAGCTTTGGTTGATATATCTTTAGATTGCATAGCCCATTCTACTCCATATCTTTCGAGCATAGTTTGTTTAGATTTATTTTGAACTTCCTTGTTTTGAGAGGGGTGTTTGAAACCATATTTAATTAAATTGGTATTATATGCTTTTTCTTTAATTTCCGAAGATTGCATTGAGTATTCAACGTTAAAACGCTCCAAACAAGTTTGCTTTACCTTTTCTTTGCACTCATCCAACATAGAATAAGACTCTACCCCATATTTTTGTTTACAAGTGCTCTTAATTTTAACTGTCTTACAATGATTACAACAATCTCCAAGATTATCATCATGTGAAATAAGATATTTGTGATAAGTGCGTTTAAAAATTTTCCCACAGTAGTCGCACTTAATATTTACTTCTACTTCGCTATATTTACTAAGGTCTTGAACCTTAACAAAAAGCGAGTCTCTAATATTTGTATATTGATATCCTAAATCAATATACCTCTTTTTTGTTTTAGAATTCCAATGAGTTTCTACAATCTCTGTTAAAAGCATATAATTTCACCACCTGTCATTATATTATACCATATTTAATTTTATTTGTCAAGTATTTAAATATATAAGAGTTAGATTTTTCGGACACCATTGGCTTGTGCCCTACTCCCTCGTAAAGGGATAGTCGTTGAAAGTCTCCCATATAATGTTAAACATTACTTAGGGGTTTCTCTGCTAAAGACCCAT
>JAZUGJ010000122.1:0-1930 GCA_045641145.1 Paludibacteraceae bacterium | reverse complement strand
GTATCGTTATAGGTATCTCCTTTGTTTTATAGCCCACCATAGAGAAAACGATGGTTTGTGTACCTAATGGTACATTTTTCAAGAAATAGTGTCCACTCTCGTCAGTCGTAGAGCCAATGGAAGTGCCTTTGATTTGAACATTGATATAGCCCACATGTTCTTGGGTAGCTGCATCTAACACATGTCCTGTAATATGGGAATCGGTTGCAGCATATAGATGTATGGCACACATACATAATGCGACCATACAAAATAATTTTTGTATTGTTGACATTTTTAGCAAATTTAATTAGGTTTGAGATACGTGATTTACACCTGTTCTTAACGGGGGTAGAACGGGAGTAGAGGCTACTATTAAGCAGCCATCGTAAATACCACATCGCGCTTCAGCGCATATAAACTATGCCTCTACCGGTGGAGCTCGCCAAACGAAATGAACGCCATAAATTTGTTCTGCAAGACATCTTTGTTCAGAACCGATTGTTTCGAGAACGGCTGCAAATGGATTATTTCCATCTGCTGCTTGTGTCGATTCTGTAAAAACAAATTGGCTGGAAATATTTGCAATCAAACTGATTTGCCACATAGTGTGCCCACCGTCATTCGAAGCATGGTGCGACTCCTTGTGTATATGTGAGTGAACAATGGTCACTCCATTCACTATGTGCGAGTGGACAAAACAATTGACATCAATATAATATGCAGCAAACAGCAGTAGTAAACCTACCGCTAATCCGTGTTTATATGATAGCCATTCACGAAGTTCTTTTCTATTTGATGGACGAAGTATATTCATTTATGCGATTGCAAAGGTACAAAAAAATTTTCAATTTTGCAAATTTAGAGGCGATTATTTTCTATTTCCAATCGCCCAATCTACCATTGTTGTGGCATAGTTTTTGATATGTTGCCATATATCGGCAATGGTGCCGAGAGGAACCTAACTATTAACTTCTAAATTATTTGTTTTATGAGAAGTATGACAACTTTTGATTTGCAGTACGCTCATCGCTTCTATGGATTTAAGGGCGAAGCGCAGTATCTGCACGGACACACCGGTACGCTAACTATTGAGGTGGAAGATACCATTAACGAAGGTGTGAACATGGTTTTTCCATGTAACGAGATTAAAAAGACGGCGTGGAATGTGCTACGCAACTTTGACCACGCACTTATTTTGCGTGAAGACGACCCGTTATTGCCTGCCGTATTGGATGTTTATACCAAGCAGGGTATTCGTTACGGACATCCGCAGAACACAATGAAAGGCGAGGCATTCAAGACAGAATTGGCAACTGCTTATCCCGATTGCCGACTGGTAGTAACCAAAGAGACCATGACCGTGGAAGGTTTTATTAAAATCGTCTATGACCTATTGAAAGACAAACTCAATATCGTCAAGATAACCTTCTCCAGCGGGGATAATAAAGGGTCTGCCGATTTTGCGCCACGAGGCACTATTGATCGTTGCCCTTTGTGCGGTATTGCCATGAATGAGCAAGGAGTATGTCCCAAGTGCGGGTACAAGAAGAAATCCTAAAAAACACAATTATGAAATTTTATGATTTATCTGCTATTTCCTTACAAAGTAAAGAAATTAGCATGAGCAAGTATGAGAGGAAAGTCGTGCTCATAGTCAATACCGCCAGCAAATGCGGCTTTACGCCTCAAATGGCAGGATTACAGACATTGTATGAGAAGTATAAAGACCAAGGGTTGGTTATACTGGGATTCCCCTGTAATCAATTTGGCCAGCAAGAACCCGGCGATGCACATTCCATTGAAGAAGGTTGCGTGCTTAATTATGGTGTCAAGTTTCAGATGTTTGCCAAAATAGATGTTAACGGCAAGAACGAGCACCCTATTTATAGTTGGCTCAAGAGCCAAAAGAAAGGCAAAGGGCTGTTGGGCAATGCCATTAAGTGGAATT
>JAZUGJ010000121.1:0-6112 GCA_045641145.1 Paludibacteraceae bacterium | reverse complement strand
GTTTTTGGAAACCTCTGGCGGAACAATAATGCAGTAATCCTTCATATGAATATCACGCACACGCAACTCGCGTATCTCCTTTGGGCGGATAAAGCCACTATAAATAAGCATACATACAAGCAGGAAACCCTTTTGGTCATGCTCTACCAGATAATTTTTTACCTGTTTCAATGCGTTCTCCGGTACCAAATCGCGGCGCTTCTCTTCGTTTCGCTGCAATTTGAGTTGGGCAAAGGGATTATTGGTTATCAACTCTTCCTCAATACCCCATGAGAAGAACAGACGATGTGATTTGATATAGTTGTTTATAGAACGCGTGGACTTGTCACTGAAGTCGCTGTGCTGACGCTTGAACTTCATCATCTCTTCCTCTCTATATGCCATGTACGCCTGCGCGTCAGCCCGTGTGAAATCTTGTGCTGCAACATCCGGCATATTTTCCAGTAAGTACTTTTTGAAGGTATGGGCAAAGTTACTATATGCGCGGAAAGTATCCTTACGCACAACTTTCTCCTTTGCCTCAACAAAGCGATCCAACAAATCTACCAACAAAATACCATTGTTTTTCGGTTCCGATGGTATATCAGAAATAACAGGAACAATCTCTACCTCGGCAGGCTTCTCTTGCTCTTCGGAAGTCTCTTGCATCGGTTGATTCAGTGATTCTTGTGGGATAATAGCCGATTTGGTATATTGGGAAACAATAACTTTTAATAGCTCGACTTCCTTTTGCAGTTCCAAAATAGTGGTATGATATACTTGCTGTGCGCTCGTTGTTGTGGGGACAAATGCAGTAGGAACATTGGTCACAGGAGTAGTAAGCATTGTAGACGGAACCGGCATTTGAGATGTTGCGTCTGTTCTAAAGCCATCAGAATGTTGGTCTGGCGTCCAACCTTGGCTCAAACTCATATTCAGTTCCGACACAAGTGTATTGGCATACACATAGAACTCTGACATTTTGCGATAACGGCGCTTAACAATATTAAGGCGAAGACGATAACGCGAAAGTTTTTGTGTCTTAGAGGAACGGGCATAATACTCAATGTACCAACCCAATGAAGGGTTAGGACAAAATTTTAATACTGCGGGGTAATAGTTCACATACGATTGTAAACCAGACGCGCCCTCATAGGTGAGGACATTTTCATTTCCATGAGAAGGACTGGAAGGATAGTGTAAAACTGACATTTTTTTTTATGGTTTTGCGTCGAGTTCTCTGCAAAATCATAAAAAATAGGTTTGTTGAAGTGTTCTATTAGTGTTCTAATACTGTTCTGTTTTTCCAGTATTTAACGAAAAATGCCTCAACTCCTATCTGAAGTTAAAGCATTTTTGCTTGTTCTGAACGGTTAAACCGTTGATTTTCAGAACTTTTGCGGTGCGGACGAGACTCGAACTCGCGACCTACGGCGTGACAGGCCGGTATTCTAACCAACTGAACTACCGCACCTCGTCGGAATCCGTTCACCGAAAAGAATTTGCCTTGCAAATTAAGCGGTTCGCGATTCCTCCTCTTCAACTCGAAACAAGTTTCTCGTTGAGGTGTGATGTGTTAGATCACTGCTTCTCTTCAAAAGCGGTTGCAAAGGTACTGCTTTTTTTTGAATTGACCAAATATTTTGCACTTTTTTTTGTAAAAAAATGCATTTTGAAACATTATCAACAATCCAAGTGCCCAAAAAGAAGCGTCTCCCCGTCCCAAAAAAGGACAAGAAGACGCCTACAAACCAAGCGGTTGACTATTCCATTCCGTCGGGTTGAGGCATAATAAGTGCCATTAGGATATACAAAATCAAGCCGGGGAAGGCAGCCGTGAAAAGACTCAAAGCGGCATAAGCAATACGGGTGGCGGTAACATCCCAACCCAGATACTCAGCCAAACCGGCGCAAACACCGGAGAACATCTTGTTGTTCGATTTCTTCAATTGCTTGTTTTCCATAATGCGTAAAGTTTTAATTCATTGTTCTATTTTGCTGCAAAGGTACAAAAAAATTAGCATTCATGCAAATTTTAACTGCAAATTTGCTATTTTCAAAGTCAAATCAGATTGGAACGGCGGCAAAGAAACAGGGTAATGGCGGCGACAAGAAGTGATGCGGTAGGGAAAAACCATGCTCCCTGAAGGGAAGTGAGCAAGGACCAACGAATGACAGGAAGGGGGAAACAGAATATACCGACCGATACAGCCACAAGAAGAGCCGTCAGGCGAATTGCCCAGACAATAACCGGCGAATAATCGCGCCGAGGAAGGCGGGACATAACCTGCTCCGTAAAATCGTCATCCGGTATTTGCGGTGCGGAGGATTTCAAATATTTATCCAAGTTCTTATCATTCATAGCCGTTTTGAATTAAGTATGTTTTTAGTTTTTCTTTGCCGCGGCGGAGATGGCTTTTGACGGTGTTAAGATTCAGCCCTGTGATGTCCGCCACCTGTTTGAGCGAGCGGTCTTCAACAAGCGCCAACTGAACACACAGGCGCTCGGGCGGAGAGAGCAGACGGAGGGCAGATTGGATATCCAGGCGTATATCCTGATGAGCTGACGAATCGGGCGGTTGAAGTGTGGAATGCTCCGCGTTTGTTGATTCCTCCAACATATCTTCGGTGGGACGATGCGCGCGGGTGTAGTCAATAAAAGTGGTGTAGCCAATACGGAGAAGCCATGTTTTAGGCGAAGACAAGGCGGCAAACGAATCCCAGGCATAGAACGCCTTGATAAAAGTGTCCTGTGCCAGATCGTCCGCCAGCATGACATCTCCGTTTGTGAGGGAGAGAAGGAAACGGCGTACCGCCGCCTGATGGCGTTTGACAACTATTTCGAATACTTGCGAAGGTACCACGCTACAGCCAATTCACCCAGTCCGATAATTGCTATCAGGGCACCGACAGCGACTATGTTCCAGCCGCTAATCCACCCCATTACCATCATTCCCAAACCGACAGAAACGAGCGTAATGCCGGATTTGAAATGCTTGGCAGGACTTTTGTCATCCTTTTTGTTGTTTCCATCGAGCAGGGCGACTATTGTGTCGGAGTCCTCGCCTTTCTCAAGCATTTTCTCGATGAGACGGTTACGCTCATGCGTTTTTCGATACGCGAAAAACAAGACTACCAACACCAGCAGTACGGGCATAAGAATGGCACTGATAGCAACAATGTTGTAGCCGATTGAATCTAAGAAATCCATAATTATTTGTATTTGTTAATTTGCTAATTGGTTATTGACTGATAGCGTTAGAGGACGAAAGTCGGTCGTTAAACTCGGAGTCGCCGACCTTGCGCCATTTATGTCCTTGCTGCTGCCCGAACATATAGGTAAGCGAGAAAGTGACGCGCTGACCGTACCAGTTATTCTCAAACGAGACAGACTGCCCCTCGGGAAGTCCCTGCGAGTCGCTGTGATAGACAGACGAGCGCAGCATATCCTGCAACTGGAGATTCAGCACCAGCCCCTTGTCCGGCAATACTTTACGGACACCGCACGACATGCCGTAAGTGGCTGTTTGGCGGTTATAGCCAATCGTCATAGGAGACGCATACCAGCCGTCCAACGACAGAGACCAGTCCTTAGGCAAATAGGCATTCATTGCACCGTTGAAGCGGAAGAAATCGTTTTGGTTGCGATATACGGGACTGCCGTCCCCGTTCTTGGCATAGGACTGATTGAGGAAATTGAAGTAGCCGAAATTGACGGTCAGCGCCAGCCACGCGCCGTTGACCTTATGGCGGTCGTCAAACTTGGGCACCAGAGGCAGTTCGGTAAGGGCAAGGTTACCACCGTGGGTCGTACATGTTCCGAAATTAAGCCAGATCTGCTGTCCGTCGCCATTGGGCAGAATAGTTACCTGTTGGGAGAACATATCCTGCGTGTGAGAGAAATTGAAGGTCAGGTTAAGGTAGCGGCTGTAGCCGAAAGAGATTTCGACATCGTTATTAAACTCAGGCGTCAGTCCGGTGTTCCCGACCGAATAACTGTGGGCATCCACATAGGTTCGGAAGGGGTTGAGGATATTGTAGTTAGGGCGCTTGATGCGACGCGTATAGCCGGCATTGACGGAAACGGTCTGCTGCAGTTTGCCCAGCGGAGAGGACATATACCCGAAGAACACCGTGGGGAAGAGGTTGAAATAGGACTTGCGGCTGACGGAGTCAGCAGATACCCAATCGCCTACAGAGTAGGTGTATTCACCCCGCAAACCGAGTTTGACATTCCAATGTTCGCCGAACTGCTTGCCGAGTGCGATATACAGGGCTGCCACATGTTCGGTGTAGTCAAAATCGGACGGAGTCGAACTAAGAGTGTGCCAGGTATCAAAAGATGTGCCGAGCAGCGAGTCGGTAGTCATCCGGCTATCCATCGTGGAGACCGTATATTTGGCACCGGTCTCAATCATACCTGTCTTCCAGAAGCGAGTCTGAAAATCGAGTTTGGCGGAGAAGATATTGGCTATCTGGCGGGTATTGATATCCAGTCCGATATAGTCCTGCACCGGCGGAGTGAGTTCCCAAAAGCGTTCATTATACTGCGTATTGACCGATTGGCTGTTATGGCGGTTATAATCCATATTGACGGTCAGTTCGCGTTGCAGTGTTTCGGAAAAGATATGCGTATAGTTGAGGTTGGCAGTGTGCTGCGGGACTGCCACATCATTATTGATTTCCGTGCGGGAGCGCATGCGGGAGGATAATTGTCCCGTTTCATCATACCATTCGGTCCAACTATAGCCCTTGTCCGCAGGCGCGTGGTGGTTAAGGTAGAAAAGGGGCACTTGCACAAAGAAACCGAACGTATTGAGCGAGTCGATATACCAGTCATTGCCAACTTTGAGCATATAATTTTGGAACCGCGCGCTATATTCCGAGACCGATTCCTGATTCATGTCCGGTCTACGGCTGACAGTCGTCAGCGTAGTGGCGTGGGTAGCGATACCCTGAGTGAGTTGGGTGTACGTATATGTTTTGTCTGTGCGGTAATTGAGGTTCAGATTGACAAACTCATAATTGAGATAGCGGTCAATAGACTTGAAATACATACCGGCATAAGTTGCATTGAGGACCCCGTTCAGTCCTTTTGTTTTATTGCGTTTGAGACGTATATTGATTATACCGCCTGTACCGCTGGCGTCGTATTTGGCACCCGGGTTACCGATTAATTCAATGCGCTCGATGGTACTGCCGTCCGTACCTTCGAGCATTGCGCGCAGTTGGTCCCCGCTGAGGTAAGACGGGCGGTCATCTATATAGACCTCAACGGACTTGCCGTTGTACGTCACATTGCCGTCCTTGTCCACATAAACGCCCGGGGCTTTTTTGAGCAGTTCCTTGCCGTTAGTGCCGGCAGCGAGAGGCGACTGGCTGACATTGAACACTATTTTGTCCATTTGGCGTTCAATAAGGGGTTTGCGGGCATGCACCTCTACCTCTGCAATATGCTCGGTCTCCTCGCGCAGAAAGAGGTCAGGGACATTGGACTTACCGGTGACCGACAGAGGGCAAGAAACCGTAGCGTAGCCCACAAAAGATGCTTGCAGGATATAATTGCCTTGCGGAAGGGAGAGGGAATAGATGCCGGACTCGTCCGTAACAGCACCTGTGAGCAATGCGCTGTCGGGTGTCAGAACAGAGAGCGTGACATAGGAGACGGGAGCATGAGTCGTCTGTTCTACTACCCTACCCTGCACGGCGAATTGGGCGCAAAGGCGGGCAGCGACAAAAAAGCCGAATACCAAAAAAGTGATGCGTTTCATTTTCTTATTATCCAAGTATTTTGCCCATTAGACGAGTTAGACAATATATAAAGTTGCAAAGGTAGTGTTTTTTTTCGGAATATACAATTTTTTGCCTTATTTGTTTGGAGAATTGCAAAAAAAGCAGTATCTTTGCGAATTGAATTAACTAACAGAGAGATGGAAAATCGTAGATTTGAAGACAAGAAAGAGCCGGAAATCGTTTTTTCCAAAGCGGTGAAGGCAGGTAAGCGCATCTATTACCTCGATGTAAAGAAAGCGCGGAATGAGGATTTGTATCTGTGTATCACAGAGAGCAAGCGGAAACAAGGTTTTGAGGACGAAGTGCCCCAATTTGAGAAACACAAGGTGTTCCTGTATCG
>JAZUGJ010000120.1:0-3025 GCA_045641145.1 Paludibacteraceae bacterium | reverse complement strand
ATATGTATATCATATGTATAAGATATGTATAGAAAGGATAAAAGAGTATGGCATATAAACAGAGCGGAGTCGTTGCGGCGCGTAACTGCGAAGGACAAGAAGAAGCGTTGCAAATTGTTATGGAACAATGTAATCAATGGTTAGAAGAGAGGGAATAGGTCAAATCTTAACAATCGTCAACTTTTTGCCCTTGGCGGTGAACGGACAATATTCGAACGATGAACGAAGGGTGAACGAACGGTGAATTTTTTTGCCCTCAATCGCAAAATCTTTAAAAAAGTGCAACTTTTGTGCCCGAATGAGTTGCACATATCAAATTTTTGTTGTACCTTTGCAGTCAAATTATAAAAAACACATCGGTTTATGTTGAAGAATATTCTTGCTATTACGGGTAAACCCGGATTGTACAAACTGGTCAGTCACGGCACTAATATGCTTATCGTAGAATCTCTTGTAGATGGCAAACGCATACCGACCTACGGACGCGACAAGATAGTCGGACTGGGCGATATATCCATGTTCACTACGGACGAGGACCTGCCCCTTAGCGAGGTGCTGACGCGTCTGGGCAAGAAAGAAGGGCTGAAAGCTGCCTCTATCGATGCCAAAAAAGCCGACAACGATATGTTGCGTGCCTACTTTGCATCTTTTGTTCCCAACTACGATGCCGATCGTGTGTACCCCAGCGACATCCGCAAACTGATACTGTGGTACAATATACTAATTAACGCCGGCATAACCGATTTCTCCGCCGAGGAAGAGGATAACAATGCCGAACCGTCCGCCAAATCCGCTCCTGCACATGCCGAGAAAAGTCCAAAAGCGGCTCCCAAAGCGCAGGTGAAGACACAGAAAGCCGCCGGTAAGGCAAGCGCCAAAACCGGAGTAGGCGCCAAAAAGGGTTGACGATTGACGATGCACAATGCACGATTGATTCTAAACGAACTAATCAATACAATAGAATCGGTAGCCCCGCGGAAGTGGCAAGAGGCGTGGGATAATTCGGGACTACAGGTGGGTGATCGTGATGCAGACATCAAAGCCGCATTACTGACAACAGATGTAACCGAATCTGTTGTCGATGAGGCGATTGAAATGCATTGCGACCTTATTGTATCTCACCACCCATTACTCTTTCACGGTCTGAAAGCCATTACGGGCGAGACCGCCGCAGCGCGTATCGTGGAGAAAGCCATTCTTCACCATATAGCCATCTATTCGGCACACACCACGATGGACAGTTACCTGCACGGAGTGAGCGGCCGTATGGCGGAAAAGACCGGCATAAAAGATTACCGCATCCTGATAGCCGACAGCCAAAACGAACACGGATTGGGCGTGATAGGCAAGTTGCCGGAACCGATACTGTTTACCGACCTGTTACAACGCATCAAGACGGTGTTTGGGGCACCCGTTATCCGCTATACGGACTCGCCCAAACAGTATGTGCAGACTATTGCTTTTTGCGGCGGAGCCGGTGCCGAATTTGCCGAGCAAGCCATTGAGCAAGGTGCCGATGTGTATGTATCAGCCGACTTCAAATACCACGAGTTCCAAAACACAGTGGGGCGTATTGCCCTTATCGACTTAGACCATTGGGTAAGCGAACATTTTACCCGCGATTTATTTGCCGAACTACTGCGCGGCAAAGTGACCGTGTATATGTCTAAAAAAGACCAATCTCCCGTAAAAATATACTAACTAAAATACAAACGACTATGGCAACAAAAAAAGACGAAAAAGAGATGACCGTAGAGGATAAACTGAAAGCCCTCTATGAGTTGCAGCAAGTAGATTCCAAAATCGACGAATTGCGTATTCTGACCGGCGAACTTCCGCAGGAAGTGAAAGATATGTCCGACGAGGTGGAAGGTTTGAGAACCCGTCTGCAAAACATTGAGGCGGAGATAAAAGAGTGCGAGACGCAGATTAGCGACCATAATGTCCGCATCAGCAACGCCAATGCCGCCATTGCACGCTACAAAGAGCAGCAGGACAATGTGCGCAACAACCGCGAGTTTGACAACCTGAGCAAAGAAATTGAATATCAGGAGTTGGATATCGAGTTAAGCCACAAGAAAATTCACCAATACACCGCCGACTTAGAAGCACGCCAACAGGACAAAGTGCAGACGATGGCTGCTATTGAGGATAAGAACATCGATTTGGAGCATAAACGCGGTGAATTAGAGTCCATCATGGCCGAGACCAAAGCCGAGACGGAAGCCCTCATTCTGCATGCGGGCGATTTGGAGAAGAAAATAGAAAGCCGTCTGTTGGAAGCGTTTAAGCGTATCCGCAAGAACGCCCATAACGGTTTGTCCGTTGTTAAGGTGGAGCGTGACAGTTGCGGCGGTTGCCACAGCAAGATTCCTGCACAGAAACAGTTGGATATCCGTCAGCGCAAAAAGATTATCGTATGCGAGTTCTGCGGCCGTATCCTGGTAGATCCCGAGATAGACGAGGACATGAAGAAAAAGAAATAAAGAAAAAGGGGCTGCCGAAAAGCAGTCCCTTTTTTTGATATCGGGCGGAATCAATCCACGGCGTCTTCCTCAATAACCAAATTGTCGATAATGAAGTTCTGACGCTCCATCGTGTTCTTGCCCATGTAATATTCCAGCAAGTCCGCCACGGCATCTTCCTTACGCAGCGTAACCTGGTCCAAGCGTATCTCGTGACCGATAAAACCTTTGAATTCATCGGGAGATATCTCACCCAGTCCTTTGAATCGCGTTATCTCGGGTTTCTTTATTTCGTTGAGCGCTTTGAGCCGTTCCTCCTCGCTATAGCAATAGCGGGTTTCCTGTTTATTCTTGACACGGAACAAGGGCGTTTGGAGGATATAGACATGCCCTTTCTTCACCAAATCGGGGAAGAACTGCAGGAAGAAAGTGAGCATCAGCAAGCGGATGTGCATACCGTCCACATCGGCATCGGTGGCAATAATGACTTTATTATAACGCAACTCGTCCAATCCGTCCTCTATATTCAGCGCCGATTGCAGGCAGTTAAACTCCTCGTT
>JAZUGJ010000119.1:0-13823 GCA_045641145.1 Paludibacteraceae bacterium | reverse complement strand
TGTCCGGGGCGCATCTTGCCCTCCATCACTTTGTCCAGTCCGGCAAAATCAAAGTCGAAAGTGCTATTCATCTCTTCCTCTGAGTACATCTCTTCAGGGGTTGGGGCAAA
The DNA here is from genome assembly GCA_045641145.1 of Paludibacteraceae bacterium. Lineage (GTDB taxonomy): Bacteria > Bacteroidota > Bacteroidia > Bacteroidales > Paludibacteraceae > Colicola. The sequence continues at coordinate 13,713 of JAZUGJ010000119.1, read as the reverse complement.
CATGTAGTCCACGCCCAATGAAGCGAGTAAATCGGCATCGGCTTTTTGGTTACGGGGGTATTTGGCAAGGTCTTCCTTGTTGTTAAACTGGGTGGGGTTGACAAAGACCGAGACGAAAGTGATGTCATTGTCCGCAACGGAACGGGAAACAAGGGAAGCGTGCCCTTGGTGCAGGGCGCCCATAGTTGGTACCAACCCTATGGAAGAATGATGTTGTTTGCAGGAATCAACAACAGATTGCAGTTCCTGCCGAGTGGTAATAATGTACATAAGAATCCAAAAAAGTCTGCAAAATTAGTTAAAAATTTGCATATATCAAAATTTTTTTGTAATTTTGTAGTTGCATATTGTTCACTTATTAAAAATCATACCTATGAAAGAAACGAATCGCATTCTCTTTATCTCGCAGGAGATATCCCCCTACATGCCGGAAGAAACGCCTATTCGTTTGCTCAACCGCAGGTTGCCAGAGTTCTTCCAAGGCCATGGTTATGAGACACGCACTTTTATGCCCAAGTTTGGCGAGATAAACGAGCGTCGCAACCAACTGCATGAAGTAATCCGTCTAAGCGGAATGAACCTGATAATTGAAGATACGGATCATCCGTTGCTCATTAAGGTTGCAAGCATTCAATCCGCCCGTATTCAAATATATTTCATAGATAATGATGATTATTTCCTCCGCAGAAAAGGTCTGGCAGATGCCAACGGAGAGGAATACAAGGACAACGATGAGCGGTGCATATTCTTTGCACGCGGTGTAGTGGAAACCGTGAAAAAACTGCGCTGGACTCCCGAAATCGTACAATGTTCCGGTTGGATGTCGGCACTCGTGCCTCTTTACCTCAAAAAAGTGTACAAAGACACGCCTTTCTTTGAGAACTGCAAAGTGGTGCTATCCCTTGACGATCAGGAATATAAAACACCTTTCGGTACTAAGTTTGCCGATAAGATTCGTGTGGACGGCATGATGGCGAACGATGTGCGTACGATAGCCGGTTTTCCCGTTGGTTATGAGGAGTTAATGCGTTTGGCGGTGGATAATGCCGATGCCGTAACGTTGGCTTCGCCCAATGTCAATCAGCGGGTGCTTAATTATGCCGAGACAAGCGGCAAACCTATTCTGACCTACCACGACAACGACCCTGAGGCGTACATGGAATTTTACAATAGTTTGCGGGAAAAGTGAAACGGATATTCCGACTCATAATAGGTTTGTTCTGTGCAGTCGTACTATGGTCCTGTAAAGACGACGCTTTATCCGCCGGTGCGGGGGCGCTTGGCGAAGACGAAGAAGTACGCGTATGCGCCATGACAATGGGGGACATACTGTCCAATACCGATACCTTATCCGAATTTCAGATTACCCAAACACCCGATTCGTTCCTTGTGGGCGAATGTAACACGGACGAATGGCGTACCATCAAAGCCGATTTGATGGCGCAATTTGCTTGCCCGGCAGGTTTTCGCTATCCCGAAGGCAGCATAGTGGATTCGGCTGAACTGATAATGAGTTACGGCTCATGGGTAGGAGACGGATTTGCACCGTTGCGTATATCGGTGTATGAGATGGATAGAGCCACTTTCCGCTATGACCGTATTTATACCAGTCAGGAAGATGTTTCTATTTATTGGAGCGGTGAAGATTCGACCCATATTACAGACCAAACGGTCGTGGCAGCCATGCCCACCGACTCCGTCAGCACCGACAAGGGGTATTTATACTATATCACCTTCAAAATGAACGACCGTTTTGTGAAGAAAATGGGACAATTGACTTCTTTCCCGTCCCAGGAGGCGTTCAATGATTTCTTTAAGGGTTTATATATTAAAACGACCTACGGTGCCTCTACGGCGTTATATTTAAGCAATCTAACAATGATAATACATTATCATTATCCGTACGAAACGACACCCGGGTCAGGCGATTGGAAAACGATTGCCGATACCAAATATCTCTATGCCAATTCGGAAGTCAGACAAGTGAACCGCTATGCTTTCCCTGACAAGAGGCCGGCGGTGGACTGGATGCGCAGCATGGGAGACAGTCTTAACTTTATCGTTTCTCCGGGCTATGTCTATACTTTACTGACTTTACCGATGGACAAATATGTGCAAACCATCACTGACAGTATGCAAAGAGGCGACGGTACGATGCGCCCCTATATAAACAAATCCGTCATGCGGGTAGATGTGGTCAATGCTGCTGAGAGCGATGCTCAATATACTCATTGGGCAAGTCCTGCTACCGCTATGTTACTGGTACTGAAAGATTCGGTTAATGATTTCTTCCGATATGGCCGCCTCCCGTCTCCTGACTATTGCTTATTAGGCACTCTAACCAAAGCATTGGACAAGAACCAGCAATACCATTACTACTATGATTTTGACCTCTCTACGATGCTGCAAAACGAATTGCGGCGCCATGAACATAAAGGTCAAATGGAAATGGTAATGGTGCCTGTTGCGGTGGAATATGCCTCTACTTCAACGGCAAACACAGTCAGCAAGGTCAAGATAGACCAAACAGTTACTTCCACTATTATTCACAGTGCAAGGCGATTAGAAAATCCGATGGATATAGATGTTGTCTTTTCGGGATTTACCATTACCGGCATACATTAAAAAACTCCGCTGTTTGGCGGAGTTTTTATTTTATAAAATGGCTTGATAAGCAGCCGCGTCCATTAATGAATCCAACTCGGCAGGATCGCTTATGCGAATCTTTACCATCCAACCTTCACCGTAGGGGTCGTTGTTGACCAATTCAGGTTGGTCGTTTAGGCGTTCGTTGAACTCCAACACTTCGCCTGTTGCAGGCATATTGAGGTCGCTGACAGTTTTTACGGCTTCTACTGATCCAAAGACTTCGCCTTGCCCAATAGTCTCTCCTACGGTATCTACATCTACGAATACGATTTCGCCCAATTCGGATTGGGCATAGTCTGTTATACCCACATAACCCAATTCGCCTTCTTGACGAATCCACTCATGTTCTTTGGTATATTTGATGCCTACAGGGAAGTTCATACGCTAATTACATTTTACTAAGGTCGTTCTCACCCAAGATAGACATTGCACAGCGGAAACCGATGGTGCAGGACGACGCGTTCTGGTCCAAGAAACGGCGAGAAGACGGGTTGAGCCAATAAACACGGTCTTTCCAAGAACCGCCTTTGTAAACACGGGCTTCCTTCGTCATACGGGGCATGAGAATGTCGGTGGGATCAATTTTCCAATCGGGACGCATCTCAACCGTGTCAGTCCAAGTCGTATCCAACGGATAGTCGGTGTCGATACGGGAAGAGAAGTCGCCGTCTTTGAAATCACGCTTATCATCTTGTTCGGTGTAGTAAACGCCGATGCAGCCCAACGAGTCAATATTGAGATTGCCGTTTGCATCGCGTTTGGGTTGGCAGTAGATATTACCACGGAAAGCGTTGTATTCGGCAACTTCCATTGAGTTGGTCTCGCGGTATACATCCATTACCCATTCGTTTACATTGCCTGCCATATTGTACAAACCGAAATCATTCGGCAGGAAGGCATCTACGGGACCGGTGATTACATAGCCATCATTCAGGGCTTTGGACATACCCATCATATCACCTCTGCCGCGTACAAAGTTGGCTTGCATGCGACCGATATTCTTTTTGTTGAGGTCACGAGGATGGTAACCGGACCACGGGTATATCTTACCCTCAATGCTCAAACCGTCTTCAGAAGCCGTAGGTGCAAAAGCGGCAAATTCCCACTCCGCCTCGGTCGGCAGACGATAACCGACAACTAATATACCGTCGGCGGTATTTACCTTGCGGTCCTCTCCGTATTCATCCGTTTGAGGATGACGACCAAACTCAGGATTATACTGATCCCAATAGAGATATTTCTCCGTGTTGAATACGAATTTGTCACGAATCCACTCATAAGAAGGTGTGTACCAAACAATGGTGTTCTCGGGATCATCGGGGTCCACTACCTCATACGACTCCATGAAATAGCCGGGATTGGTCTGTTCCCACTCGTCTTTATAACCCTCATCGTCAGTAGGTTGCAGATCGGCAAATGGAGGAATGGCAATAGCGCCACACTTCATCAGAGCCAACTCGTTCACGCGGTCGGTGCGCCATTGGCAGTAAGTCATTGCCTGTTGCCAACTAACGCCAACAACGGGATAGAAACTGTATGCGGGATGACGGAAATAGTAAGCCAAATACGGCTCGTTGTACGCCATTTCCTCACGCCATACGGTTGTATCGGGCAGTACATTGTTGATAATGGTCTTCGCCATCGGGTTGGTACTGCCGCCAAACACCATCTCCATCCATTGCAAATACTCACGCCAATCCAAGTTGGTGATTTCGTATTTGTCCATATAGAACGAACTAACCGTCAATGTACGGGCGGCGTTGTTACGCGGAGCGGTCAGGAACTCGTCGCGTTCACCGATGGTAAACGAACCACCTTCGATTGCTACCATGCCGGCGGGAATGCCACTGGTAACGCCCTCAATGGCTTGGAAGTTAGTGGTCTTCCGGTCGTAGTAATTCCAACCGGTAGCGTGTGATACTTTGGTGTTCAACTCGCGTTTGTTGCACGCAGCACTCAAAACAACAATAGTAGCCAACAAGACTAATTTGAATACATTTTTCATATATCTAAATTTATGCATTTTCAGTTTCAGCTCGCAAAGTTAGTAAATTTTTTTTGAATACACAAATTTTTTTTGATTATTTAAATTATTTTTTGTAATTTTGCACACTCCTAAAGCAAAAAAGTGTCAAAAATGTTAGTATTCGGCACAAATTTAGAAACTTCTGCTCATCTGGTGGCGGGTATTGTAAATTGTACACCAGATAGTTTCGCGGTCCACTGCGCTCGCTTGGATGAACAGGGTATTTTAGCATTGGCAGAGCCAATGGTGGAAAACGGAGTGGATATTCTGGAGGTGGGTGGTTGCTCCATGCGACTGGGTGCCGAACCTGTGTCTGAACAGGAAGAGTGGAGCCGTGTCGAGACGGCGTTACGCGTTTTGAGAAAGCGTTTTGGAGATATACCCCTATCAATAGACACATTTCGCGCCGGTATAGCACGGCGGGCGATTGGTCAATTTGGTGTGGTAATGGTAAACGATGTGTCCGGCATGGCAGATCCGGAAATGACACATGTACTTGCCGAAAGTCATACACCTTATGTTCTTGTGCACTCGCGCGAGGCGTGCGTCTCGTGGGACGGGCACACGGATGTGGTGAGCGAGTTGATACGCTTTTTCGCTTTTAGATTAGACGAACTGCATCGCGCAGGGGTGGCAGATGTTATTTTAGACCCGGGATTTGGCTTCGGTACCACCCGGAAACAGGAATATGCCATTCTTTCACATCTGCACCTATTGCACATTTTGAACACCCCTATAATGGTCGGTTTGTCCCGCAAGCGAATGGTGTACGAACCCCTTGGCATTACACCTCAAGACGCCCTAAATGGTACCACGGTACTTCATGTTATGGCACTTGAACAAGGAGCGGATATCTTGCGAGTACACGATGTCAAAGCCGCTCGTGAAGCCATACGGTTAGTGGAGGCGGTAGAACAAACAAAACAACACAAATAAATTATGGAAAATTTAGTCAGTCTGATTTCGTTTAAAAATGTGGTGGATATTGTCCTTGTGGCGGTCATTATTTTTTATGCCTATCGTCTGTTGCGTAAAAGTGGAGCCGTTAATCTCTTTTGGGGGTTGCTGGCGTTTGTGGCGGTGTGGTTTGTTACGGCATATGTGTTCCACCTCAATTTGACGGGTGCATTATTCAATCGCATCGTCAGCGTGGGAGCGTTTGCCATCATTGTTATTTTTCAACAAGAAATACGCAACTTTTTCTATCATGTCGGCTCACACATGGGTAAGGGCTTGCCGTGGAAAAAAGTTCGTCGGCAACAAGATTCTGCCCAATTAGTACAGGCGTTGGAACAAGCCCTTTTACACATGAGTGATAATAAAACAGGTGCGCTTATCGTCCTAACCGGCAAGCAAGATTTGAGCGAATATGCCGATTCCGGCGAACCGATGGATGCTATTGTGTCAACTCGGCTGATTGAAAATATCTTTTTCAAGAACAGCCCTTTGCACGATGGCGCATTGATTATGACGGACAGCCGTTTGCGTAGCGCGGCATGTATCCTGCCTGTGTCCGACAATAAAGATCTGCCTCTGCATTATGGTTTACGCCATCGGGCAGCGTTGGGCTTGACAGAAAAAACAGACGCCACCGCATGGGTGGTGTCTGAAGAAACGGGAGAAATATCTTTATCTCAAGGGAGTATTATCCGTCCTGTTCAACGGGAAGAACTAGCGGCGACGCTGGCTGCTATTCTTACTGTCTAACGGGGCTCTTTTACCTGCTTGTGAAAAGCGGGGTACAAATCTCTTTTCGTTATTGCACATTACGCATTTGCGAGGTTCGGGCAGGTCGAACATGGCGGTGAATTTGACGCCTACGAATAAGTTCGTTATCTTGCCTGCTATGTTGGACGATATGAGATCGCGCATACTTGACGCATCGACCATGTCATAAGTGGCGGGGGTAACATAGCGTTGAGGTGTGGTGAATGGCTCCAACAAACTCTTCTGGTTAATTTGGGTCAGCCCGTAATCAGCAAATACGCTGACGCGGTAATTCTTTTTGCTGCGGAAACGGTTATACCCCGTGCCTTTAATCCGCTCCCCTACATATCCGCCTAACTCTAACGATACTGCCACATCAGGTTTCAAAGTACAACGCCCTTTAGTTTGCAATGTGCGGTCGGGATAGAATTGGTACATCGGCATATTTTCCATCCAACCAATGACTTTGTTGTAACCCTTGGTTTCTATGTTTGCATCCGATTGGGATAGCAAATTGAGCATGTAACCTAATTTGACACCGCCGAGCATAAAGAACCTGTCCACTGTAAAACCAAGCAGGATTGGCACTTGGATGTTCATGCTCACATATTGATCTTTGCGATCCCGAACGAAGTAATGGTAATCCATCAGTTCCCCGGTCGGACCATATAGCGGATCCAAGTCTTCCTGGTTAGACAAGACATATTCTCCTCCGCCTAATTTGACTGGGTTGTACAATACATTAGCACCGACTCCGATATTGAGCAAGAAATGCTCACGCTGCATCTCATAGTTGAATCCCACGCCGGCCCCTGCGCCAATGCTGCTTTTCAATTCGGCGCTATTGGACAACCATGCATCCGCTCCCAATTCGGTATAGAAACCGATCCTATTTTGGATGGGCTTGTAGTATTGACCCGCGTGAATTGCAGCAGGAAGCATCAGGCATCCCAAAATGGCAACTACGCTATGTAAAAAGCATTTTTTCACGATAAAAATTTGTATTTTTCAAAAATTTGCAGTAATTTTGCACCGACTTTCGTGGGGTAAAATCACCTTTGCCGCCGCAAAGGTACAAAAAAATATCTATATACGCAAATAATTAATAAAAAAGAACACATTTTTCGTCAATTATTATGAGTTTTAAGCGAACATTGGTTACTTCTGCACTGCCTTACGCCAACGGTCCTGTGCATATCGGGCACTTGGCAGGTGTGTATGTCCCTGCTGATATTTATGTGCGCTATCTCCGTATGAAAGGGGAAGAAGTGCTGTTTGTGGGCGGTAGCGACGAACATGGTGTACCGGTTACCATCCGCGCAAGGAAAGAGGGCATTACGACCCAACAGGTGGTGGATCGTTATCACGAATTGATTAAGCGCTCTTTTGAGCGTTTCGGTATATCGTTTGATGTCTACTCGCGCACGACAAGTAGCGTACATCATCAGTTTGCATCGGATTATTTTCGTAATTTATACGATAATGGCAAATTCATCGAGCAGACTACCGAACAGTTTTATGACCCTGAAACGGGACATTTTTTAACGGACCGCAATATACGCGGTGAATGTCCTCACTGTCACGCGGCAGGGGCATACGGCGACCAATGCGAGAAATGCGGCTCTACCCTTTCGCCGGAGGAGTTGATTAATCCCTATAATGCCGAAACCGGCAATCCGCTGGTTAAGAAACCCACATCCCACTGGTACTTGCCGTTAGACCAATACCAATCGTGGTTGGAAGATTGGATTCTTAACAACCATAAGGAGTGGCGTTCTAATGTGTACGGTCAGTGCAAGAGTTGGTTGGACGGCGGGCTCAAACCCCGCGCCGTGACCCGCGACTTAGACTGGGGTATTCCTGTGCCGGTAGAGGGAGCGGACGGTAAGGTGCTGTATGTGTGGTTTGATGCGCCTATCGGCTATATCTCCAACACGAAAGAACTCTGTGATGCCCACCCTGATAAATACGGCAATTGGGAGAAATGGTGGAAAGACCAAGATACGCGTCTTATCCACTTCATCGGGAAAGACAATATCGTTTTCCATTGCATCGTTTTTCCATCTATGCTTAAAGCCGACGGATCTTATATTCTGCCGGACAATGTGCCGAGTAACGAGTTTCTGAATTTGGAAGGCGACAAAATTTCCACTTCTCGCAATTGGGCAGTTTGGCTTAATGAATATTTGGACGATTTTCCCGATAAACAGGATGTGTTGCGTTATGTTTTGACCGCTAATGCACCTGAAACAAAGGACAATGACTTTACTTGGGCGGACTTCCAAGCACGCAACAATAACGAACTGGTGGCTATATATGGCAATTTCGTCAATCGTGCGTTGGTGCTGACAGGCAAGTATTTTAACGGCAAGGTGCCGGCTGCGGGACCGCTAAATGAATACGATGAACAGACGGTAAACGAAATGAAGAAATCCATTGCCGAGATGACTCGTCTCTTGGACGCATTCCGCTTCCGCGATGCGCAAAAAGAAGCCATGAACTTGGCTCGCATCGGTAACAAATACCTCGCGGATATGGAGCCGTGGAAAACGATAAAGACGGACGAGCAGCGCACTGCGGCTGTACTCAATCTCAGTTTGCAGATTGCTGCCAATCTGGAAATTGCTTTCCGTCCGTTTTTGCCCTTTTCATCGGCAAAACTGCGTGGCATGCTGAATATGGACGAGGTGAATATTGCCCACCTTGGTTGTTTCCGCTTATTGGAAGACGGTCATGCGCTCGGCACAATCAGTCTGCTGTTTGAAAAAATAGAAGACGATGCCATTCAAAAACAATTAGACCGTTTGGCACGCATTAAAGCCGAAAACGAGCAGAAAGCTAAGGAAGAAGAATTGAAGAACTGGAAACCGGCACCCGTCAAAGCGCCCACTTCCATCGATGAATTTGATAAAACAGACATCCGTGTTGCTACGGTGTTAGATTGCCAACCGGTAAAGAAATCTGACCGCTTGTTACAGTTCCAATTGGATGACGGCATGGGCGGACGCACGATTTTGAGCGGTATTGCACAATCTTATCCCGACCCATCCGTACTGATTGGAAAACAAGTATTGTTCATCGCTAACTTCCCCCCCCGCAAGATGATGGGTATCGAGAGTCAGGGTATGATTCTCAGTGCGGTGGATGCTGATGGCAAACTGGTGGTTACCACCGTCAGCCGCCGGGTCAAGAACGGAAGTGCCGTCGGTTGAACCCTGTTCTTCCTAGACAATAACTAGACATTAGTTAGACAATAAAAATGATTTAACGCAATCGTTTGTTAAGTATGAAAAAATCTCTTTTAGTATGTGCAATCCTGCTGGTGGCAGGCGTTGCAACGGCGGTGGCTCAGCCCCGCGCAATTGGTGCCAATCTTGGTACAAGTCTTGGTTTTTCTTATCAGCATGGCTTTGGCGAGAAGAATATGTTGGATGTGGCTGCCAGTGTCCCCGTTTTGTGGGGTTGGGGTATCGGTGGTTCAGTTACGTATGACTGGATTGATCCCTTTAACACTTCCGTTCCTTGGAGCGAGCGTGGTGAGTGGCACTGGGCAATGGGTGTCGGCGGTGCCGGTGGTATTTATGGTTTCAAAGAACCGCATTGGTACGCAGGTGTAGCAGGTCATATTGGCATTGCTTATGATTTCTGGTTCCCGATGGAGTTGTCTATTGACTATCGTCCCACGATTGGTGTGGATAATATGAATGACAAAGTTGGTTTCGGCATTAACGGCTTGTATGGCAATATTGCCCTCGGTATTCGTTACAAATTCTAAGAAATTCAACCACAAAAAAGGTGTGCGTTCCAGCACACCTTTTTTTATTTGGGATAGTATCATTTTTTTTGACTTGCCACTACTTCTGCGTGGACCAAAGGAGGGGCTCGCCAGATTGAAATTTATAGACGAAAACCGAATCGGCGGGGCATTGGAAATCGGTTGCCCAATAACCGACACCGCGCGTCTCATCTAACACATACAAAAAATCATTGCCTGGCGAATTGAAAGGTAAACCGATATTCTCCGGACGGGTATAAGTGTCGGTGGCGGTATTGTGGCGAGTGATATAGATATCCAATCCGCCCAATCCGTCCGAGAGGTCAGATGCATAATAGAGCGTGACGCCGTCTGAAAGCAGGTAAGGAGTGTTTTGGCGTGTGCCGATATTGACGATTGAAGGTAATGTATCTGCTGTTGACCACGAATCCAATAGGTGGTATTGTGCCAATAAGCAGGAAGCCGAGTCGCTGCCGTCGGCAAAAATACGATACCGCCCCAACTGGTTCATATAGCCGAACAGCACGCTATCACGCCGGAACAACATACCGGCTTCCGGGCTGATATCGTAGCAATGCAATAATGCTTGTCGAGGAACGCACATAGTATCCAAAAAGGTGACTGTTGTACTGCGCTTCTGATAGCGACTTATTTTTTCCGCCGATTGGATTTGGTTTAGGATATAATCTTTGCGGTCATCGTCGGGTTTCTTTGCCAAGTAGGTTTTATATTCGTCTATGGCATTTTCCATTTGCTGTATGCGGAAATAGCATTCGGCAATAAAGAAATGTTTCAGTGGATATTTGTCCCCCGCTTTGATGAAATATTCAATGGCAGTGGCATAGTCGCCCATCTGTTGGGAGCAGCGTGCGTAGCGATAGAGGTAAAGGGGAGACTTGGGGTTACTTTTCAGTAGCGATTCATAACTGGTTAGAGCGGTGGCATAGTCTGCGTTATCAAACTGTTGCTCCGCTGTTTCGGGTGATTGTGCTGACAAGGAAATGCCCCACGCACATAGGAACAATATAAGGAATATTTTTTTCATTGCAAGTGCAAAATTACAAAATAATTTGCACATTTGCAAAAAAAAGTGTACTTTTGCAACATGAAACATGTTCGTATTATATCACCGTCAGGAGCAATTGATCCATTGTATATTGCCCAAGCGTCCGCTCGTTTACAAGGGTGGGGTTTTGCGGTGAGTGAAGGAATGGCAGCCCGCAGCCAATGTGGGCGTTTTGCAGGCACAGACGAGGAGCGTCTACGCGATTTGAGCGAAGCCCTATGTGCTCCTGATGCGGACATTATTCTTTGTGCGCGAGGAGGTTACGGTCTGCAGCGTATTGTTGACCGATTGTCGGTTGCCGACCCGCATGGGATTGTGGTCGGTTTTTCAGATATTACGGCGTTGCATCAGTGGTCGTTGCTGCATGACCGAGTGTCGTTGCACGGACTGATGTGTAAACATTTGGCACAGTTAGCAGACGATGCGGAGCCGTTGATGTGGTGGCGTAAAGCGGTTAGTGGTGAACAGTTGGATTATGCCCTGCCCTCTCATTCGTTAAACCGCTGCGGCTGTGCAGATGGTATTTTGATAGGAGGTAATCTAAGTGTGCTATACGGATTGCAAGCCACGCCTTATTCTTTGCTCAATGTGATGCGCGAAGAGGAGAAATATATCCTGTTTATCGAGGATATCGGCGAACGGCATTATCATATTGACCGTATGATGCTCAACCTCAAGATGAGCGGAGTTTTAGCGCGTATAGGCGGCTTGGTAGTAGGGCAATTTACAGATTGTGAGGACGATGCGGCAATGGGCTGCACGGTGTATGAAACTATCTGTAAGGCAGTGGCAGAGTATGACTATCCGGTGCTGTTTGATTTCCCTGCCGGACATATTGAATATAACCTGCCGATATGGCTCGGTAAAAAAACAAGCGTGCAAGTATCTCCGTCTTCCTGCCGATTTATTCAATAACGACGAATAGCCACCAATCGGTGTGTGTATGTGTTGCCACATTCGACAGAGAAAATGCCGTTCTCGTCTATGCGTTCCACTTTGACGCGCCCGCTACAGTGAACGAGACGCTCGCTGTCCAACAACAGACCGACATGACTGATATGTCCGTCTTCGTGGTCAAAAAAAGCCAAGTCGCCTAATCGTGCCTGTTGTAAATTTTCCACTGCTACGCCTTGTGTTGCCTGTTCGCTTGCGTTGCGCAATAGAGTGTGCCCGAATAAGGCATGAATCATTTGTGTGAAGCCCGAACAATCCATGCCGAGTGCATTTTTCCCGCCCCACAAATAGGGTGTATTCATAAAGAAACGAATGGCGTTGAGCATGTTAGCTTCGGTCATCTCTAACGGAGCTGGCGCAACCATGGTAGGGTCAATACGGAATGGTACGCCCAAGATGGCAAATTGTCCGTCTTTGTAATTGGGCAGGCGGGTGCCGGCGCATAAGGGCAGGGTCTGCCCATTATTAACGCTGAGGGCGTAAGTTATCGGTATTGTAACCACAGCAGTCGCTTTTTTTAGGTCGTTATGCACCTTTTTCCATTCCTCTGCATTGAGCAGAGTAAGCATTTTGCTATCTACCCAACCGGTTTGCTTATCGGCATCGTTGCGGACGCGAAGCCAATGGGGCTGCTGTTCCAATACGGTACAGGTTTCACCGAAAAGGAGTTGGGTTTCTTGTGCTGCTGTTTCGCGTGCCTCGGAACGAACGGGGACGATACTATGTAAAACAATGGCTTTCTGCATTTTACCACACCTCTTGAGTGTTATTGTTGGGGTTCTTGGGATAGTCAATCGTATAGTGCAAACCCCGACTCTCTTTGCGTTCCAACGCCTGACGGGTAATGAGATAACCCACATTAATCATGTTACGCAGTTCGCAGATGTCTTTAGTGGCTTTGACACGCTTGAATAGGTCTTCGGTTTCTTCATATAGTAAATCCAACCGCTCCCAAGCACGCCGCAAGCGTAAATCGCTGCGGACAATACCAACATAGGTGGACATAATCTGTCCTACTTCGCGCATGTCCTGCGAAATAAGTACTTTCTCCTCATTGGTCATAGTACCTTCATCGTTCCAGTCTGGGATATTGGGGTGAAAATCGTAGTTTTCAATCACGCTCAAACTATGTCGTGCTGCTGCATCGGCATATACAACGGCTTCAATAAGTGAATTGGATGCCAAACGGTTGCCTCCGTGCAAGCCGGTGCAGGAGCATTCGCCCACCGCATAAAGTCGGTGAATCGAACTTTCGCCGTCCAAATTGACCTTGATACCACCGCACATGTAATGGGCGCAGGGGGCAACAGGGATATATTCTTTCGTGATATCAATGCCGATGCTTAAGCATTTTTGATATATATTTGGGAAGTGGTGCTTAGTTTGTTCGGGGTCTTTGTGGGTAACATCCAGGCAGACATGATCCAAACCATGAATTTTCATCTCGTTATCAATGGCGCGGGCAACGATATCGCGCGGTGCTAAACTAAGGCGTTCATCGTATTTCTGCATAAACTCCTCACCATTGGGCAGGCG